>CAWBFL010000046.1:0-22849 GCA_963787905.1 uncultured Acidobacteriaceae bacterium
GGATTACACGATCTTCGGCAACCAGGCGGTCGCGGCGGCGGGGACAGAGGCGCCGACGCAAGATTTGGATATGGTGATCGAGAAGATTCCGCGGGGGGCGGGCAAGTTCAACAGCTTCACTATTAATGGCAAGCCGTACCCGCACGAGAATGAGTTTCTGCTGCATGAGGGGCAGCGCTACCGGCTGACCTTCCGCAACCGCACCGACGATGGACACCCCGTACATCTGCATCGCCATGTGTGGGAGCTGAAGGATATGAATGGGAAACCGACGTCGGGCGTGATTAAGGACACGGTGATCGTGCCGTATTACGGACGGGTTGCGGTGGAATTTACGGCCAACCAGCCGGGGGTGAGCCTGTTCCATTGCCACATTCAGCAGCATATGGACTATGGGTTCAAGGCGCTGTTTCGCTATGGGTAACCGGGAGGCGGCCTATTGTGTTGCAGGGCACACGCGGCAGGACGGTCTACCCTTAGAATTGGGATGTGATTCGGGAATTGGGATCGATGGAAACGAGCCTGGAGTTGGAGCAAAAACTCGAGAAGCTGCGGGAGACGCTGGGAGGACTCGAATCGCTGCTGGTGGCGTATTCGGGCGGCACGGATTCGGCGTACCTGGCGTACGTCGCGCACCAGGTGCTGGGCGACCGGATGCTGGCGGTGATTGCCGACTCGCCTTCCCTGCCCCGGCGCGAGCTGGCGGCGGCGCTGGACTTCGCGTCCAGCCACGGGATTCCGACGCATATCCTGCTGACCCGCGAACTGGACGATCCCAACTACGCGCGGAACGATGGCAACCGCTGCTTCCACTGCAAGGACGAGCTGTTTACCCAGATGGAGGCGGCGCGGGGCGAGCTTGGCTTTGCGCACATCGCCTACGGAATGAACGCCGACGACCGCGGGGATTTTCGTCCCGGGCAGAAGGCGGCGGCGATGCACAACGCGTTGGCGCCGCTGGTGACGGCGAACCTGGCGAAAGAAGAGATTCGCGCGCTGGCCCGCGCAGCCGGCCTGACGCTGGCCGACAAGCCTGCGAGCGCCGTGCCTGTCGTCGCGCATCGAGTATGGACGGCCGGTGACGGCGGAGAACCTGAGCCAGGTAGAGCGGGCGGAAGACGCCTTGCACGCGCTGGGATTTGCGCACGTGCGGGTGCGCCACCACGGCGAGCTGGCGCGGGTGGAGATTGCACGGCAGGACCTGCCGCGGGCGCTGACTCTGGAGATGCTGGATCGCATTACCGCGGCGCTGCTTCCGCTGGGATTTGTGTATGTCACGCTGGACACGCAAGGCTATCGTTCGGGATCGATGAACGATGTGCTGCCGGTGTCGGCGATTGCTTCGGCTCATTAGAGATTTACCAAGGGCCGGTTGAGCGGCCCACGTTGGTAAGAGAGATTTCTTGATGCGCATCGCTTATCTCGACTGCTTCGCGGGGATCGCGGGCGACATGTTTCTCGGCGCGCTGGTCGACGCCGGGGTGCCAGCCAAGGTGCTGGAGGACGCAACGACGGCGCTGGGGCTGGGCGCGAGCCTGAGGATCGAGAAGGTGGACCGCAGCGGCATCTCCTGCACCAAGGTGCATGTGCTCGAAGGCGACCACCTGGCCGAGCAGACGGAGAAGATTTACGCGCGGCATCCGGAGACGCAGCACCAGCACAAGACGGGGCATGCGCACAGCCACGCACATGAGCATGCGCACGATCACGAACACGAGCACCCGCACGAAGAGCATGGGCACGAGCATCGGCATGGGCGTTCGCTGACCAGCATTCGCACGCTGATCCAGGGCGCGGCGCTGGCCGGGCCGGTGAAGGCGACGGCGATCCGCGTGTTTGAATTGCTGGGCGAGTCCGAGGCGAAGATTCATAACGTGCCGGTCGATGAGATTCATTTCCACGAGGTGGGCGCGGTGGACACAATTGTGGACATTGTGGCGGCCAGCGCGGGGATTCATCATCTGAATGCGGGCGCGTGGCACTGCTCGGCGATCAACGTGGGCGGGGGCACGGTGGTGTGCGCGCATGGGACGTTTCCGGTGCCTGCGCCGGCGACGGCGGACCTGCTGCGCGGCTGCCCGACGTATTCGGCGCATGTGCAGATGGAGTTGGTGACGCCGACGGGGGCGGCGCTGATTCGGGCGCTGGCGCCGGTGTTTGGGCCGCAGCCGGCGATGCGGGTGGAACAGATTGGCTATGGCGCGGGCACGCGGAACTCGAAGGGTTTTCCGAACGTGGTGCGGCTGAGCGTAGGCGAGGCGGCCGAGCCGATGGCGGCGCAAGAGGATGGCGGCGACACAGTGACGGTGCTGGAGACGGCGCTGGACGACATCTCGCCGCAGGTGATTGCGCATGTGGCGGAGACGGCGCTGGCGCAGGGCGCGCTGGACGCGATGCTGACCCCGGTGATTATGAAGAAGGGCCGGCCGGGGACGCTGCTGACGCTGCTGTGCAAGCCGGAGGACAGCGGGGCGATGGAACGGCTGCTGCTGCGCGAGACGAGCACGCTGGGCGTACGGGTGCGGCAGGATCGCCGGACGTGCCTGGACCGGCGTCACGCGACGGTGTCGACGGGCTACGGGGAGATCCGGGTGAAGATCGGGTCGCTGGGCGGCGAGATGCTGAATGCGGCGCCGGAGTTTGAGGATTGCCGGGCGGCGGCCGCGAAGCACCAGGTCGCGGTGAAACAGGTGCAGCAGGTTGCGATGGCGGAGTTTCTGCGGCTGAATGCGGCGAGCGAGGGCAGGTCATGACTCCGACGGCGCTGCTGGAACTGCTGGCGGAGGTGGAACGCGGAGCGGTGACGCCGGAGGCCGCTGCGAGCCGGCTGGCGAGGTTGCCGTTCGAGAACCTGGGCCACGCGCGGGTCGATCATCATCGCAGCCTGCGCGCGGGGCTGCCTGAGGTGGTGTTCGCCGCGGGCAAGACGCAGGAACAGACGGTGGATATCTTTGCCAGCCTGGCGGCGGACGGAGTGGATGTGCTGGTGACGCGCGCGGACGCTGCCACGGCGCAGGCAGTGCTGGCGCGGCATCCGAACGCGGTACACAATGCGGCGGCACGGACGGTTGCGCTGCGGCAGACGGCGCAGACGGCTGCACCGCAGGGCCATATCGCCATTGTGTGCGCGGGGACGAGCGATATTCCGGTGGCGGAGGAAGCGGCGGTTACGGCGGAGACCTTTGGGACACGGGTGACGCGGCTGTACGACGTGGGCGTGGCCGGGCTGCACCGTCTGCTGGCGGTGCGGGAAGAGATGAAGGCGGTCCACGTGATTATTGTGTGCGCCGGCATGGAGGGCGCGCTGCCCTCGGTGGTGGGGGGAATGGTTGCGGTGCCCGTGATTGCGGTGCCGACGTCGGTTGGGTATGGGGCGTCGTTTGCGGGGGCGACGGCGCTGCTGGGAATGCTGAACTCGTGCAGCCCCAACGTGACGGTGGTGAATATCGATAATGGCTTTGGCGCGGCGTACACGGCGGTGCTGATCGCGCGGGCGTCGGCGCGGGCCAGCCATGAGTGAGATTGGCGACGGACGTCCGCAGATCCGAGAGGGCGCGGAAAAGCTTCTTAGCTGGCGAGATTCCCTTAGTGGCGCAAGAGGGTGCTGAAAAAGGCGCCCCAGAGTCGTCCGAGGCCGCAAACGGTGACCTCAGCGGCTCAAGCCGCGATGATTCTGCGGCTTTTACGGCACGGATAAATCCGTGCCCTTAAGCAAAACGGAGTTTTTCAGCATCCACTCAAGCCATCTTGAAGAACCTCGCTGGTGGCGCGACTGAATTCGCGCCCTGGCAAAGCAGCATGGCTTTCAGCATCCTCCTAAGACCGGTGTAAGCTACAGGTGAGCCGAATGCGGCCCTAACTCACATGGGCGGAACCGAACCAAAGAAGCCCGCCAGCTCCACCGCCATGGAACGATGGCCATGGCCGGTTCGCGGCGTGCTGGGATGCGGTATCGCCGGCCTGGCGGCGACGCTGACCTATGTGATCGTGCCGCTGCGCGCCTTCCCGCTGCTGATGGCGCTGCCGACGGTGATCCTGAGTTGCTGGTACCTGGGAATGTGGGGCGGCATTTTGTGCGCCCTTACCGATGCCGTGCTGGTGGACAAGTTCCTGACCCAAACCCAGTTCAGGTTCTCCCTCGGGTTTGTGCGCGAGGAGCTGCGGCTGACGGTGTTTCTGCTGGTCTCGATTCTTCTGGGCTGGGCGATCCGGCGGCTGGCACAACAGCGCTCGGAGCTGCTGACGCAGGAGCTGCGGCAGCGGTTGAGCCTGGCCACCGCGGAGCGCAGGCTGGCCGAGGAGCGGGTGCGGACCAGCGAAGCCCTGCGCGAGCGCGACGACGTTCTGCAGATTGCGCTGCGGGCCAACAGCATGGGCCTGTGGGTGTGGAACCTTCACGACGACGGCATCCACTGGTCGGACGAGTTATACCGGCTGGTGGGGCTCGAACCGGGAGCGGTCGCGCCGGCCTTCGCCACGTGGCTGAACATCGTTTACGAGGAGGACCGGGAGCGGGTGAAACGAGCGGTTCTGCTGACCCGCGACACCGAGGTGGAATACCACCAGCAATATCGCGTGGTGTGGCCGGACGGATCGCTGCGCTGGGTGGAATCGAAGGGCCAATGCCAGCGCAACAGCGAGGGACGGGCGACGCGGGTGGTGGGCGTGCTGGCCGACATTACCAGCCGCAAGCAATCCGAGGAGGCGATGCTGCGGGCGGAGAAGCTGGCCGTTGCCGGGCGGCTGGCCGCTTCGGTCGCGCACGAGATCAATAATCCGCTGGAGGCGGTGGCGAACCTGCTGTACCTGATTGCGCACACCGATACGGCGGAGGCGGCCCGAGCGCAGGCACAGCAGGCATTGGACGAGCTGATGCGGGTGGCGATGATTACGCAGCAGACGCTGAAATTCCATCGCCAGGCGGGCACGCCGAAGGTTACGAAACTATCCGACGTGGTGCAGACGGTGCTGGCGCTGTTCCAGGGCCGGCTGCGGACGTCGCAGATTGCGATTGAGGTGCAGACCGAGGACGAAGTGAGTATCGCGTGCATGCCGGGAGAGATGCAGCAGATCTTCGCCAACCTGATCTCGAATGCGATCGACTCCATGCCGCAGGGCGGACGGCTGCGGATCCGGGTGCGGCCGTCGCGCGATTGGCGCGAGCGGACGACTGCGGGCATGCGAGTGACTTTCTGCGATTCCGGCGGAGGCATGGACGCGGCAACCCGGCGAAGGGTCTTCGAGCCATTTTTCACCACCAAGACCGAGACCGGGACCGGGCTGGGCATGTGGGTGGTGGCGCAACTGGTGGAGCGGCACCACGGGCAGGTGCAGGTGTGGAGCACGCAACGCGCCGGAGCGAGCGCTACGGTGATTTCGGTGTTCCTGCCGCTGGGCGGCGCGGAGGCGGAAGAGCCGCAGGGGGCGGCGGTGCTGCAGGCGCAGGGCTAAGGCTAATCGGTCGCGTGGGCGGAGGAGAGTGCGTCCTGTTGCGCCTGCGCCATGCGCTGGGTGAGCCATGCGAGCCATTGGTCGAGGCCGCCGGCGGCGGTGGAGGATGCGCGCACAATCTCGATGCCGGGGTGGACGAGGCGCGCGTTGGCCTCGGCGACGTCCGCGTCGAACGGCACGTAGGGCAGCAGATCGATCTTGGTGAGGATGAAGAGATCCGACTTGAAGAAGATGGAGGGGTACTTGAGGGGCTTGTCCTCGCCCTCGGTGACGCTGAGCAGGACGATCTTGGAGGCTTCGCCGAGATCGTAGCTGGACGGGCAGACCAGGTTGCCGACGTTCTCGATAAAGAGCAGGTCGATGTCTTCGAGATTCCACGCGGCGAGATGCTTTTCGATCATGCGGCCGTCGAGATGGCAGGTGCCGCCGGTGGTGATCTGCTGCACGGGGAAGCCGTACTGGGCGAGGCGGCGGGCGTCGTTGTCGGTCTGAATGTCGCCGGTGAGCACGCAGACGCGGGTGGAGGGATCGAGGCTGGCGAGGGTGCGTTCGAGCAGGGCGGTCTTGCCGGAGCCGGGTGAGCTGATCAGGTTCAGGCAGAGGATGCCGTGCTCGCGGAAGCGCTCGCGCAGCGATTCGGCGACGATCTGATTCTCATTCAGCACCTTTGACTTGAGCGGCAGGCGTTGCATCGGTCTCTACCTCCAGATAATCGAAATCCAGTTCGTCCCCGCTGGTGAGCGAGGTGTTGCGGCCGGCACAGGCGGGGCAGGCGGCGTTGTATTCGACGACGGCAAACTGATTGCGGCAGTCGCGGCAAAGGCGGCGCTGCGGACAGACGCGGGCGTCGAGTTGGAGGGTTTCCCACTCGGTGCCCTTCACTACCGCTTCGAAGCAGAAGCTGAGCGAATCCACATCGACGGCGGCGAGTTCGCCAATGCGCAGGCCGACGCGGATGGGGCGCGCGCCGGGATGGCCGGCAAGCTCCTTGCGGACCGCTGCCAGGATCGATTCCGCGATGGAGAGCTCATGCATGCTGCGCTACCTGGGCGATTTCGGCGAAGTCCCATGCCGGCGCCGATACTCGGTTTGCGTGCGGCTGCCGGCGGGGATGCGGAACCTCTGGCAGGACTGATCTTAGAGGAAGCCGGCAGGTTGCATTGTGAGGTTAATCACAAACGGATTCCTGTGATAGCCATCACCGACCGGCGTATGCGGCGCGGGGTAAAAGGGCATCGGTCGGGCAAAGGCCTCCGGCGGCGCACCTGGGTGCAGCGGGCTGGTTTTCGCGCGCCCACTTGGAGAGGCAACAGCAGGAGGGACCTTGCGCGCTTATCCGATGCCGCCACTGCCTTCCGACGATAAACGCTGGAAGATCATCAATGGGACGATGCGGCGCCATGGCTACGCGCGCAACGCCCTGATCGAAACCCTGCATACCGCGCAAGCCTCGTTCGGATACCTGGATGAGGTTGCGATCCGCTTCGTCGCCAAGTCGCTGCATGTGCCGCTGAGCCAGGCGTATGGGGTGGTCACCTTCTATCACCACTTCAGCCTGAAGCCCGCGGGGAAACACACCTGCACGGTGTGCCTGGGGACTGCGTGCTACATCAAGGGCGCGGACAAGCTGCTGGCGGAGGCGCAGAAGTACCTGGGCGTGAAGCCGGGCGAAACCACGGAAGACGGCAATATTTCGCTGATGACGGCGCGCTGCGTGGGGGCATGCGGGCGCGCGCCAGTGGTGCTGGAGGACAACGAGCTGGTGGGCCTGATGCACCCCGAACAACTGGTTGAGAAGCTGGAAGGCTGGGCCGCAGATGACTAGCGAAGAACTGCTGCAGATTGCCGAGACGAACGTCGCCGAGCGCAAAGAGTACGACTATGAGCTGAACGTGTGCATGGCGCTGGGATGCATGTCGCAGCACAGCGACAAGGTGAAGGCGGCGCTGACCGAGGAGGTGGCGCGGTCGGGCAAGCGCTGCCACGTGCGCCAGACGGGATGCATCGGGCCGTGCGCGGCGGGGCCGCTGGTGTCGGTGGGGCCGGCGGGAACGCTGTATGGGAATGTGCATGAGGCGGACGCGGAGGCGATTGTCGACAGCCTGGGCGGCAAGCCGGTGCGGCGGCTGGAGACGCACCTGGAGCACTACTTCGCGGGGCAGCAGACGATTGTGCTGGAGAACTCCGGGCAGATCGATCCGGAGAAGATCGACGAGTTTATCGGGCGGGGCGGCTACCTGGCGCTGATGCAGGTGCTGACGCAGATGAATCCGCAGGAGGTGATTGAACAGATCTCGAAGAGCGGGCTGCGCGGGCGCGGCGGCGGCGGGTATCCGACGGGGCTGAAGTGGGGCACGGTGGCGAAGGCGGTGGGCGCGCAGAAGTACGTGATCTGCAATGGCGACGAAGGCGATCCGGGAGCGTTCATGGATCGCAGCGTGCTCGAGAGCAATCCGCAGCGGGTGATTGAGGGCATGGCGATTGCCGCCTACGCGGTGGGCGCCAGCAAGGGTTATGTCTACGTGCGCGCCGAGTATCCGCTGGCCATCAGCAGGCTGACGGTGTCGCTGCGGGAGGCGCGGCGGCGCGGATTCCTGGGGACAAATATCTGCGGCACGACGTTTGCGTTCGACATCGAGATACGCATCGGAGCCGGCGCGTTTGTGTGCGGCGAGGAGACGGCGCTGATTGCATCGATCGAGGGACTGCGCGGACAACCGCGATCGCGGCCGCCGTATCCGGCAGTGTCGGGACTGTGGGGCTCGCCCACGCTGATCAACAACGTCGAGACGTTTGCCAATGTCGCGCCCATCCTGCGCAACGGGCCGGAGTGGTACTCGAACATCGGCACGGCGAAGAGCAAAGGAACGAAGGTCTTCGCGCTGACCGGGAAGATTACGAACACCGGGCTGATCGAAGTGCCGATGGGAATGACGCTGCGCGAGATCATCTTCGAGATCGGCGGCGGGATACCGGGCGGGCACAAATTCAAAGCAGTGCAGACGGGCGGGCCTTCGGGCGGGTGCATTCCGGAGCAGCATCTGGACCTGCCGGTGAGCTATGAGTCGCTGATCGGGGCGGGCTCGATGATGGGCTCGGGCGGGATGATCGTGATGGACGATACGTCGTGCATGGTGAACGTGGCCCGCTACTTCATGGAGTTCTGCATGAGCGAGTCGTGCGGCAAATGCATTCCCTGCCGCGCGGGGACGGCGCAGATGTTCAACCTGCTGACCAAGATCTGCAACGGCGAGGCGAGCCATGCGGACCTCGACCTGCTGGTCGACCTGTGCGACGTGGTGAAGAACACCAGCCTGTGCGGGCTGGGGATGACCGCACCCAACCCGGTGATGAGCACGCTGCGCTACTTCAAGGACGAGTACCTGGAGCACATCGAGAACAAACACTGCCCGGCCGGAGTGTGCGCGTGCGGCAGCAAAGTGGACGTTGCCGAAGAGGTGATGGCATGAGTCCCGCGGGCATGAACACGACGGTCGACGTCAAAACGCTGGTGATCGACGGCGTGGACGTGAGCGCTCGCGCGGACCAGACGGTGCTGGAGGTCGCGCGGGAGAACAACATTTTTATCCCGACGCTGTGCCACCTGGATGGGTTGTCGGATGTGGGCGCGTGCCGGCTGTGCCTGGTGGAGGTGAAGAACGCGCCCAAGCTGCTGCCGGCCTGTGTGCTGAAGGTGGAAGAAGGCATGGAGGTGGTGACCAAGTCCGACCGGCTGCTGCACTACCGGCAGACGATCCTGGAGATGTTTTTGCGGAACGGAACCACGTCTGTTCCGTGTGCGTGGTGAACAACCACTGCGAGCTGCAGTCGATGGCGCAGTCGCAGGGGGTGACGCATGTGCGACTTCCCTACCGCAATCCACAGCTGCCGGTGGATGCCTCGCACGAACGGTTTGTGGCCGACCAGAACCGCTGCATCCTATGCACGCGCTGCGTGCGGGTGTGCGACGAGATTGAAGGCGCGCATGTGTGGGACGTGATGGGACGCGGCATCGATTCGCTGGTGATCACCGACCTGATGCAGCCGTGGGGCGAGTCCACCTGCACGCGCTGCGGCAAGTGCGTGAACGTGTGCCCGACCGGAGCGCTGTTCGACAAGGGCAAGGTGGGGTCGTCGCATCCGAAGTATCCGGATTTTGTGCCTTACCTGAACATGATGCGAGAAGGACGATGAGCAAAATCAAAGTGGCAACGGTATGGCTGGACGGGTGCTCGGGATGCCACATGTCTTTCCTCGACATGGACGAGCGCCTGCTGGAGTTGAGCAGCCAGTTCGAGCTCGTGTACAGCCCGCTGGTCGATTTCAAGGTGTATCCGGAGACGGTGGACATTGCGCTGGTGGAGGGCGCAGTGAGCAGCGTGGAGGATGAACACAAGATCAAACACATCCGCGCGCACACCAACCTGCTGATTGCCATGGGCGACTGCGCGGTGACCGGCAATGTGCCGGCGATGCGCAATCCGTTTGGGCCGCTGCCCATCCTGCAGCGCGCGTACCACGAGAATGCGTCGGCGCAGCAACAGACGCCGGGCAAGATAGTGCCCGCGCTGCTGGAGAAGGTGCGACCGGTGCACGAACTGGTGGACGTGGACCTGTTTCTGCCCGGGTGCCCGCCGTCGGCGGACACATTTTTCTCGGTCCTGACTGACCTTTTGGCCGGCACCACACCGAACATCGCGAGCCTGACGCGTTTCGGAGCGTAGGAGAGAGCAGCATGGCGCAGACAATCACGATCGATCCGGTGACCCGGCTGGAGGGCCACGGCAGGATTACGCTGAAGACCAACGCTGACGGCGAGGTGTGCGAGGCGTGCTTCAGCGTGACCCAGGTGCGCGGCTTCGAGAAGTTCTGCGAGGGGCGGCCCTACTACGAGATGCCGGCGCTGATGGCGCGCATCTGCGGCATCTGCCCGGTGAGCCACCTGATTGCGTCGGCCAAGGCGTGCGAGGCGATTATGGCGGTGAACATCCCGCCGACGGCGGCGAAGCTGCGGCGCGCGTTGAACCTGGCGCAGACGATTCAATCGCACGCGCTCAGCTTCTTTTATCTGGCGTCGCCCGACCTGCTGCTGGGCATGGAGTCCGATCCGGCGGAGCGCAACATCTTCGGCGTGGCCAAGATGCATCCGGAGCTGGGGCGCGCGGGGGTGGGGCTGCGGCGCTTTGGCCAGCACATGATCGAACTGCTGGGCGGAAGCGCATCCATCCCGGCTGGGTGGTTCCCGGCGGGGTCACCGAAGCGCTGGACGCAGCCAAACGCGATGAGATTCTGGCGCTGCTCCCCGAGGCCTACGCAAATGCCACCATGGCGCTGGCGGCGTACAAACAGCTCGCGGGCAGGTTTCAGGACGAAGTGGAGAGCTTCGCCAATTTCCCGGGGCTGTTTATGGGGATGGTGAGCGAAGCGGGGCGGCTGGAGTTTACCGACGCCAAGCTGCGCATGATCGACGCCGAGGGCCTGGTGCTGGTGGACGGCATGGGGGCGGCGCAGTTCGACCAGTACATCGGCGAGGCGGTTGAGCCGTACTCGTACATGAAGTTCCCGTACCTGAAAGTCGCTGGGTTATCCGCGCGGGGTGTATCGCGTGGGACCGCTGGCGCGGCTGAACATTGCGAGCCACACGGGCACGCCGCTGGCCGACGCGGAGCTGAACGAGTTCAAGAAGCTGGCGAAGGGTCCGGTGCTGGGGTCGTTCCACTACCACCATGCGCGGCTGATCGAGATTCTGCATGGGATCGAGGTGATCGAGCAGCTTTTCTCCGACCCGACCATTCTGGATAAGCACGTGCGCGCGACCGCGGGCGTGAACCAGCAGGAGGGTGCGGGCATCGCCGAGGCTCCGCGAGGCACGCTGATGCACCACTACAAGGTGGACGAGAAGGGCCTGATGAAGTGGGCGAACCTGGTGATTGCGACCGGCCAGAATAATCACGCGATGAACAAAGGGGTGCTGCAGGTGGCGAAGCGCTACGTCAAGAGCGACAAGCTGACGGAGGGCATGCTGAACCGGGTGGAAGCGGTGATCCGCACCTTCGATCCCTGCCTGAGCTGCTCGACGCATGCGTTCGGGCAGATGCCGCTGGTGGTAGAACTGCTGGCGCCGGATGGAGCGAAGCTGGACGAGGTGCGCAGGCCATGACGACAACCGCAGCCATGCAACCGGCAGACCACCCCGCACACGCGCTGCTGCTGGCGTGCGGCAATACGCTGCGCGGCGATGACGGCGTCGGCTGGCGCATTGGCTGCGCGGTGGCGGAACAGGTTGCGGGCCACGGCCTGACGGTGGTGATGACGCGGCAACTGTTGCCCGAGCACGCCGAGGCCATCAGCGCGGCGGATGTGGTGGTCTTCGTCGACTGCTCGGCGGGGAGCGCGGCGGGGACGGTGTCGACGGTTGCGGTCGAAGCGGCGGAGAAGATGCCGGGGATTTTGACCCACCACCTGGATCCGGGATCGCTGCTGCGGCTGGCACTGGACCTGTACGATCGCTCGCCGGCACATGCGGTGGCGATTACTGTCGGCGGCGAGTCGTTTGAGTTGAGCGACCAACTGAGCATGCCAGTGAAGGCTGCGGTGCCCAGGGCGCTGGAGGCGGTGCGCTCAGCCCTGCGCGGCGTCCCGGTTGCGTAGGTTGCCGTTTGTGCAGGCGAGTGCGGGCGTGCGGGTTGAATCTGCGGATTCCCGATAGAATCGAGATCAGCCCTTTGCGGGCTCCGGTCAGGAATACGTCTCGATGCCCCGCACCAAACCACCCGCTGCCAGCAAGAATCGACCTCCGAATCGCAATGGCGCACCGACCACCTTTGAGGTCGTCGATCCGGTGTGGCTGGCGAAGGCGATTGGGATCACCGTCGCCGCCGCGCTGGTCTGCGTATACGCGACGCTGTGCCTGCTGGTGTACCAGGGTGAGTGGCAACTGGTGCTGCATCCCAGTCACGCGATTGGCCGCACGCCCGCGAGCGAAGGGCTTGCGTTCACCGATGTTCATTTTGGCGCAGCGGACACGGGGCAGCCGCGACTGACCGGCTGGTGGGTGCCTGCGCAGGGCGCGGCGCCTACGGGTGCGGAGCCCGCACTTCAGACGATGCCGAAGTACGGCGCTTACACCGTGCTGTATCTGCACGACGGATCGGGCTCGCTGGCGGACACGGTCCCGATGGCGGTGCGGTTGCATCGCGCGGGGCTCAACGTCTTCGCAATCGATTACCGCGGGTTTGGCGCCAGCGATGCCTCGGTGCATCCGAGCGCGGCCCGCATGGCGGAGGATGCAGCCGCGGCACTGGATTATCTGACAGCCACACGCCACATCCCGGCGCGCAACGTGATTCCGTACGGAGCGGGGCTGGGGGCGGCGCTCGCGGCCAACCTGGCGCTGGCGCATCCGGAGTTGCCGGCGGTCATTCTCGACAACCCCGACCCCGATCCTGCGGGAACCGCGGTGGCGGCGTACGGGTCGCATTTCATCCCGGTGCGGCTGCTGTTCGGCGAGCAGTTTGACAGCGCGGCTCCCATCGCGAGTCTGAAGACTCCCAAGCTGCTGATCGCCGGGGGGCCCTCCACCACGGATGCAACCCGGCCGCTGAGCCGGACGCAGTCCCTGTTTCAGCATGCTGCCAGCCCGCGATTCACCGTCACGCTGCCGCCGGGGAATTATGAGGCCGGCTACCAGACCGTATTGAGCCGCTTCCTCGACCAGTACCTTCCGGCGCAGTAGACGGAGAGCGGCGTGCGTTAAGGAGTGAAGGCTCCCGGTGTTCTGGGAGCCTTACGTATAGGTGGGGAGGGGTCGTGCGGATAGGGGAAGCCGGAACCGTGGGAACTGCTGGCCCGACGTATTGGTTGTTACATTCAATGAGACGCACTTGGCAGGGAAAAGTTGCTCAATAATCCCGCAAAATGTATTTACAAGATAGCACAATTCTAAAAACTGAATAATCTGGCTGTGGAAGACTGGGTACGGAATACTTATGTAATTGATTCTATGCGTCTTACAAAAATCGTGCGAAAATCCCGATTTTGGCACTGCACCTGGAGGGGCGAGATGGCGGGGCGGGAACCAGGCTGATATTGCTGCCTGCGTCAAAATCGACGGCGGTTTCGTCAAAGGGATATAGTTGGTGCGCCGCGCTTCTCATTTCCCAGCGATCCCTCCTAACCCATCCCTGAAAGGCACCTGAGCACCATGTCCTCGTCCACGCGAAAAGTCACACGCCGCAGATTCATTGAAAACACAACGTTCATGGCCCTGGGATTGCCGGTGGTGCTGGGCCGGACCTACCCAGCCTTTGCCGCCGCGCCTGCAAGCGGGCCGTATGTACCGCCTAAGTCTCCCCGGACTACTTTGAACTTCAACTACGACTGGAAGTTCATCAAGCAGGACGTCCCGGGCGCCGAGGTTGTAGCTTTCGATGACGCCAAGTGGGATTCGGTTGCGACGCCGCACAGCTTTAATGACGTCGATTCGTTCCGCAAGATCATTTCGCACGGCGGCGGGGACACGGGCACATATAAGGGACTCTCGTGGTATCGCAAGCACTTCAAGCTGCCGGCGGAGCTGGCCGGGCACAAGGTGTTTCTCGAGTTCGAGGGCATGCGCCAGGCCGGCGACATCTACCTGAACGGAAAGCAGGTGGGGCTGTACGAGAACGGCATCACCGCATACGGCATCGACATCACGAGCGAGTTGCAGTTCGGGACAAGGAGAACGTGCTGGCGGTGAAGGTGGACAACTCGACGCGCTACCAGGAGCGCGCCTTCTGCGCGGCGAATCCGAAGAATGCGGACGGCTCGCCCTGCGTCCGGTGGGGTATGAGTGGAACGCGAATGACTTCAATCCCGACCACGGCGGCATCAACCGGCATGTGTGGCTGCATGTGACGGGCAAGATCCACCAGACGCTGCCGCTCTACTACGGGCTGGAGAGCCAGGGCGTGTACGTGCATGCGGCGAACTTCGATATCGCGAAGAAGACGGCGGATGTGACGGTGGACGCGGAGGTGCATAATGCATCGGGCGAACGCGCGACGGTGGGCTTGTCGGTGGCGATCGTAGACCACAATGGCAGCGTGCGCGCGCAGTTCGACGGCGATCCGGTGGACATGGTGGACGACGAGAAGAGCGTGATGTCGGCGACGGGCGGATTGAAGGATGCGCGCTTCTGGAGCGTCGAAGACCCGTACCTGTACGACGTGTACACGATATTGAAGGTGGACGGGAAGGTGGTGGACGTCAACCGGCTGGAGACGGGATTCCGCAAGGCGGAGTTCAAGGGCGGAGCCGGGACCGGCGGGGTGTACATCAACGACAAGTTCGTTTACCTGAAGGGGTTCGCGGAGCGCTCGACCGATGAATGGGCGGCAGTGGGCGCGGGCTATCCGGACTGGATGCACGACTACACGGCCAAGATGATCCGCGATTGCCACGGCAACTACATGCGCTGGATGCACATCTCGCCGACCAAGACGGATGCGGATACGTTTGCGCGCTTCGGCATTATCCAGGTGTGCCCGGCGGGCGATAAAGAGCGCGACGTGACCGGCCGCCAGTGGGACCAGCGCGTCGAGGTGATGCGGGACTCGATGATTTATTTCCGCAATAATCCCAGCATTCTGTTCTGGGAGGCGGGCAATACGGTGGTTACGCCGGACCAGATGCAGCAGATGGTGGACCTGCGCAAGCAGTGGGACCCCGACGGCGGACGGGTGATCGGCACGCGCGGCGACAGCAACAATGCAGCCAATACGGCCACGACGCCGATTGCGGAGTACTACGGCGTGATGATGGCGCAGGACACCGGCGTGGAGACGCTGGCCGGACCGAAGGACATGTTCCGCGCCTTCTCGGCCGAACGCCGCGATCGTGCGCCGATCATCGAGACGGAGGACTACCGCAACGAAGGCGCGCGGCGGTTCTGGGACGATTACTCGCCACCGTTCTACAAGGCGAAGAAGGGGCCGAACGACACCTGGAAGCGGGACGGCTTCCTCTATACCAACGAGAGCTTCGCGCTGGACGGCGTGAAGCAATACTGGTCGTACTGGATCAACCGTATTTCGAATACCGATCCCGGAGCATGCGCGGTGGTCGGGGTATTGCTCGATCTACTTTACGGATGAGGATGCGGACGGACGCCAGGACTCGAGCGAAGTGTCGCGAGTGAGCGGGAAGGTGGACGCGATGCGCCTGCCGAAGGAGATTTACTTTGCTTACCGCGTGATCCAGAACGAGCAGCCGGACCTGCATATCCTGGGCCACTGGACCTACCCGGAGACGCAGCCGGACGGATCGAAGACGGCGAAGACGATTTACGTGATCGCCAACACGGAGTCGGTGGAGCTGATCGTGAACGGCAAGTCCGCCGGGGTGAATTCCAAGCCGGACACGGGGTGGGTCTTCGCGTTCCCGGATATCGCGTTCGCGCCGGGCAGCATCAAGGCCATCGGCAAGAACGGCGGGAAGATTGTGGCGCAGCAGGAACTGACGACGGCTGGACCGGCGGTGGCGCTGAAGCTGACGCCGATCCTGGGACCGAAGGGCCTGCAGGCCGACGGCGAGGATGTTGCGCTGATCGACTTCGAGGTGGTGGATGCGAAGGGACAGCGCTGCCCCACCGACTATGCGCGGGTCGACTTTACCTGCACCGGGCCGGGCATCTGGCGCGGCGGGTACAACAGCGGCATTGTCGATTCGACCAACAACCTCTACCTGAACACGGAGCTCGGGATCAATCGGGTTGCGGTGCGCTCGACGCTGACGGCGGGAACGATCACGGTGACGGCGAAGCGCGACGGGTTGAAGCCGGCGCAACTGCAGGTAACGTCGAAGCCGGTGGTGGTGACCAACGGCATCGCCACGTTCTGGCCGCAGCAACTGAAAGGGCCGGCGGAGAGTTAGGCAGATTGAACCACTTCGGGGCCGGGCGTTCGATTGGGCGCCCGGCCCCGAAGTGCGTTAAGGGTCGAGCGAGCATGGTGCGGAGATTCCGGCGAGCGGGAGGCGCATGAGGAGTGCGTCGTCCTCGGGGTCGTGGTAGTAGCGGGGGCGGCTGCCAATCTCAGCGAAACCGAGGCTGGAGTAGAGAGCGATGGCGCCGGCGCTGGCGGCGCGGACTTCGAGGACGATCTCGGTGGCGGCCTGCAAACGGCACCAATCCAGGACGGCGGCGCACAGGGCGCGGCCGATACCGGAGCGGCGCATGGCGGGTGCGACGGCGATGCTTTCGAGTTCGGCGACGCGGGCGGATGAGGCGATGGACGCGGGATCCACGTGCGCGACGGCAAAGCCGACCAGAAGGCCGTCGCGATCGGCGACGAAGAGGCTGCGGAGCGGTGCGGCGGAAAGATCGGCGGCGAGAATGGCGGCGTAGGCGGCACGCGGCCAGTGCGGGGCGTTTTCGGTGGCGCGCTCGAGGGCGAGGATGGCGGCCAGGTCCGCGGGGACGGCGGGGCGGAGTTGCGATTCGCGGAGGGCGTCATGGAGCGGGTGCGGGCGCGACCGGCTTGGCGAAGATCTCGGCGTCGGTGCGACGCAGGTAGTTGGCGTCGACGGTGGCGAGGTCGTCGAAGTCGTGATGCTGGATGCGGAGAAGGGCCAGCGGCAAGGCGTCGGCTGCGGTGGGGTCGGCGAGGAGGCGCGGGGCCGGGTTCCCGTCCAGGGCTGCGGCCACGGCGGGCTCGCAGGCGACGACGATGGGAGCGGGGTCAATGCTGAGGGCGCTCAGGAGCTGGTCGCGGGTGAGGAGTGACTCGCGGCGACAGGCTCCGTCCAGATAGGCGCCGCAATAGAACTCGCCGCGGCCGGCGTCGAGCAGGGCGTGCACGCGGGCGCCGGCGGAAGGCTGGGCGAGATGGGCGAGCACGGCGAGGCGCGAGAGGGCGACGAGCGGCAGGTGGAGCGCATGGCAGAGGCCTTTGGCGGCGCTGAGGCCGACGCGGACACCGGTGAAGGAGCCGGGGCCATCGACGACGGCGAGGGCGTCGAGCGTGCGAAGAGCGAGGCCGGCGCGGGCGGCCAGGTCGCGGATGGCGGGGACGAGGCGCTCGGAGGCGGTGCGGCCGGGGAGGGTTGCGGCGGCGACGATCGCGGGCGAAAGAGCGGTATCGGCCAGGGCGATGCTGCCGGTGGCGCCGCAGGTATCGATGAGGAGGATTTTCATTGCGACGATTTCCGGGGGCCCTCCCCTCCCCCTGTACTCAAAGTCGTAAAGTACTTCTTCTACAAGGCTTAGGTCTGGACTTCAACGGCCTTGGGTCTGGATCTTATCCGGGTGGGTCCGGTTGGCTGCCAAGCGGGGGCCGATTGGGCGAGTCCCGAAGTTGCTTGACTCTACCCTTAATTATACGGGGTCATCTCAAGGAACTGCGCGGGTTGAATGGGGCGCGGAAAATGCCGTTGCGGCAAACGGACAATGACCCCAGCGGCTCAAGCCGCGGCGCAAAACAAGGTCTCTATGGCACGGGTGAAGGCGTGCCTTTGACGAAAAAGCACTTTTCCAAGACGCCGATCAGCCGGTCACTCTCCGCTGTCGTTGGGCGGCGGGAGAGGCAAATCCTGGGGGGGGATGACGCGAGCGCACGGCGGTTACCAAAGGGTTACCCTCCCAGGTTACGAAAGCACTCTCAATTGGCTGGATTTGATGTAGAATTTCACCACTTAGCTCAAAATAGTTGGGCCCTCGTAGTTCAAAATTTCTCTTGAGTTGTTCGGCAGAGGCTGGAGGAACGACGATGGAGTTTCCCAGGATTCGGCGCGCGATGTCGCCGGTGTTGGTTGCTTTGGATCGGTTTGCGAGCGGGCGGATAGCTGTCTTCCGTTCGGGTACGCGGGGTGGATCGCTGGTTGAGTTTGCCCTGACGATGCCGATCATGATGCTGGTGATCACGGGCGTGTTTACGTTTTCCGTGGCGATCTACCAGAAGCTGGAGTTGTCGGAAGCGGTAGCGGCGGGCGGTCGGGTGATCGCGGCGGACCGGGGCGACACGAATCCGTGCGCCACGACGGCGACTGCGATTGAGAACGCCGCGCCAACCCTGAACTCGGCCAACATGACGTTCAGTTTTTCAATTAACGGCGGGACGGCGACGGGCGCCACCTGCACCGGCAGCGCCGGCGCCAACAATATGGCTGCGGGCGGCACCGCTTCGGTGAAGGCGACCTACACATGCGTTCTGCATGCCTATCGATTCAGTTTCCCGGGCTGCGTCGTTTCATCCCAGATCGTGGAGGAGGTCCAATGAAGCGCGACCGAATGGCTGCTCTTCTGCGCGTGGTGCGGGACGACGGGGCACAGATCATCCCGTTCATGGCACTGGTGTCGATCCTGTTTCTGGGGATGGCGGGGTTGTCGATGGACCTGGGGCGCGCGTATTTCTGCTATCGGCAGCTGCAGGCGTCCACGGATGCGGCTGCCCTGGCCGGCGGCTACGCGATGGCCCAAGCGGGCGCCACGACCACGACCGTAACGGCGGCGATCGACAAGTTCAGCTCGATGACGGGCGATTACAACGCGAATCCGAACCTAACGGGCGCAAATGTTCCGGCGCCGACCTATAGTTGCGTCAACAACACTTATACGACGGGCGTATATTGCACCGCCGGGGTGAGTTGCAGCGCTTCCGCGTCGGGCTGCAATGTGGTGCAGGTGGTGCAGACGGCAACGGTGAGTACGTTGTTTATGCAAGTTCTGCGCGCGTTCGGCGTGAAGCCGACCGGAACGCTGACCCTGAGCGCGACCGCGACGGCGCTGATGCGAGGCTCGGCCAATGAACAGTACAACGTCGCGGTGATATTGGATTCGACGGGGTCCATGGGCCAACCTGACACGGACGGGAACTGCAGCGGACACATTACAAAGGAAGTGTGCGCGCTGCAGGGGATTCAGGATTTTCTGTCGGGGCTGACTCCATGCGGCCCGGGGAGTTCCTCTTCCACCTGCAAGTCCGCGTTCGATTCGGTGGCCTTATTCACCTTCCCCAACTCGCAGGCGAACACCACCACGGATGCGACGACGTGTTCCGGCACCACGCCGACGAGTGTTCCCTACTCGATCATGGCGGCGGGGACGGCCTGGACTGCGCCGACGGGCAGCGCTCCCAATTACGAGGTCACCTCAGGTTTTCTTGATAGCTACAGCGCTACCAACGCGGCCGGAGGCTCGATCGTCACGTCTCCGGCCAACCCGATGGAGATCGCGACCGGTGCGGATACGGGCAGCAACTGTCAAGGATTGACGCAACCGATCAGCGGACAGGGGACCTACCTGGCGGGAGTGATTTATGCGGCGCAGTCGGCGCTGATCGCCGAACAGACTGCGAATGTCGGGTCGCTGAATGCGATCGTGCTGCTGACGGATGGCGATGCAAACGCAACGAATACCTTCACCGACACTTCCGGCAACACGCTGACGGCGCACACCACTCCGGCTTTGAACACGAATGGCACGTATCCGTCGATGATCGATCAATGCGAGCAGGCGATCGGGGCGGCGCAGTACGCGGCCGCGCACGGCACCGCATTTTACGTGATTGCGTACGAGGCAGGGACCTCGGGATGCTCGACCGACACTTCGACGTACCAGAATCCATGCGCGAATCTGCAGAAGATGGCGCTGCAGGCCGGGGAGACGAGTCCGTATACGCCGTATGCGGCGAACTTCTACTCGGATGCCACGACCGGCACCCACGGCAATGGCGGGCAGTGCACGTCGAGCGCCAACCCAAACCTGACGCTGAGCCAGGTGTTCGGGCAGGTGGCGACGTCGTTTACGCAGGCTCGACTAATACCAAACTGAGCGAATTGGGACAACTGCGGGAGTAGTGTGTCTGGATGGCGGCGCAGGTCTGCGGGTCAGGTTGATTCGCGGGCGCGCGGGGGCTCGAGTGGGTGCGTGACGTTTCCGCGCGGGGGAAGTATCGTTAGAGGAGGGGTTCGTCTACCGGCCCCGCAATATTTGCGGCAGCGGCGCAGATGGCATGCCTGTCTGCAACTGTGAGGGCAGTTGCAAGCAGTGACCTCAGCGGCTCAAGCCGGGCTTACCAATGCAGCAGTAGCGGCACGGCTTAAGCCGTGCCCTTAACCAAACGAGAGCCGGACACACGAATGACGATGAAGACTGAGGTTCCCGCGCAGGCGGACTTTTCCGCGGAAGTGGCGGAGTGGATTGAAGCGTTCGACGACGTGGTCGCCGAGGAGTGGAAGAACGCGGCGGAGCTGCTGAAGGCGCTGCGGCAGCGGGCGCGCGAGGCCGGGCGTGGCGATGCCGGGCGAGTTTGCGACGCCGTTCCGGAACACGATTCCGAAGTACGATGAAGTCGCCGTACCCCGGCGACCGCAAGCTGGAGAAGCGGATCGAGGCGCTGATCCGGTGGAACGCGATGGCGATGGTGCATGGGCAGAACAAGAAGGACGCGGGGATTGGCGGGCACATTTCGACCTACTCGTCGCAGGCGACGCTGCAGGAGGTGGGATACAACCACTTCTTCCGCGCGAAGTACATTGCGGAGGACGGGACGGAGCAGCCGGGAGACTTTATTTACTACCAGGGCCACGCGTCGCCGGGGGTGTATGCGCGGGCTACCTGCTGGGACGGCTGAACGACGACCATCTGAAGAACTTCCGGCATGAGTTGAGGGACAAGCCGGGGCTGTCGAGCTATCCGCATCCGTGGCTGATGCCGGACTTCTGGAATTTTCCGACGGTGTCGATGGGGATTGGGCCGCTGAATGCGATCTACCAGGCGCGGTTTATGCGCTACCTGGAGAACCGCGGGCTGATGAGAAGGTGCCGCGAAAGATCTGGGCGTTTCTGGGCGACGGCGAGACGGACGAGGTGGATACGCTGGGCGCGATCAGCCTGGGCGCGCGGGAGCGGCTGGACAACCTGATCTTTGTGGTCAATTGCAATCTGCAACGGCTGGATGGGCCAGTGCGAGGGAATGGGCGGATCATCGACGAGCTGGAAGGCGTGTTCCTGGGCGCGGGCTGGAACGTGATCAAGGTGATCTGGGGATCGGACTGGGATGAGCTGTTTGCGCGCGACCATAGCGGGCTGCTGCTGCGGCGGATGGAAGAGTGCGTGGATGGCGACTTCCAGACGTATAAGGCGAAGGATGGAGCGTATCTGCGGAAGCATTTCTTCGGCAAGTATCCGGAGCTGCTGGAGCTGGTGAAGGACTACACGGACGACCAGTTGATCCGTCTGCATCGCGGCGGGCACGATCCGGTGAAGGTGTACAACGCGTACAAGCGCGCGGTGGAACACAAGGGCGGGCCAACGGTGGTGCTGGCGATGACGGTGAAGGGCTATGGGCTGGGATCGGCGCAGGCGAGGAATGCGACGCACAGCGAGAAGAAGCTGGCCGACGAAGGCTGGCGGCGTTTGTGAAGACGTTCGAGATTCCGATTCCGGAGGAGGCGGCGAAGAACGGGACGCCGTACCGGCCGGCACAGGACGCGCCGGAGATGGTGTACATGCATGAGCGGCGGCGGGAGCTGGGCGGGTACCTGCCGAAGCGGACGGTGCCGGCGAGCGACGTTCAAGGCGCCGGAGCTGGAATTCTTCAAGGAGTGGACGGGCGGGGTCGGCGGGCGCGGTGTCGACGACGATGGGATTCATTTCAGATCCTGCGCGGACTGCTGAAGGATCCGACGATCGGCAAGCTGGTGGTGCCGATTGTGCCGGACGAGGGACGCACGTTCGGGCTGGAGTCGGCGATCCGGCAGGTGGGAATTTATGCGCCGGAGGGTCAGCGCTACACGCCGCACGACAAGGACATGCTGCTGTTCTACCGCGAAGAGCAGGACGGACAGATTCTGGAGGAAGGGATTACCGAGGCGGGATCGATGGCGTCGTTTACGGCGGCGGGACAGGCGTATTCGACGTACAAGGTGCCGACGATTCCCTTCTACATGTACTACTCGATGTTCGGGTTCCAACGGATTGGGGACATGGTGTGGGCGTTTGCGGAGCGCGCGGCAAGGGCTTCCTGATGGGCGGGACGGCGGGACGGACGACGATGCTGGGCGAGGGATTGCAGCACCAGGATGGGCATAGCCATGTGCTGGCGAGCACGGTGCCGACCTGCGTGAGCTACGATCCGGCGTATGTGTATGAGCTGGCGGTGGTGGTGCAGGACGGATTGAAGCGGATGTACGAGAAAGGCGAAGACTGCTTCTACTACATCACCATGTACAACGAGGATTACGCGATGCCGGCCATGCCGGAGGGTTCGGAGGAAGGGATTCTGAAGGGGATTTACAAATTCCGCGCGGCGCGCAGAGGGCGAGGCGACGGTGCAGCTGTTCGGCTCGGGGCCGATCTTGAACGAGGTGCTGCGGGTGCAGGAGATGCTGGCGGAGAAGTACCACATGGCCGCGGATGT
>CAWBFL010000047.1:0-27229 GCA_963787905.1 uncultured Acidobacteriaceae bacterium
GAACTCGCCAGCGGCGCGGCTGGGGCCGTGGATGCACAAGGAACGATAGAATTGATGCGGAGTTCCCTCTGACCATGACGACTGAAGTGACGCGGGCTGCGGCCCCAACTGTGCTTAGTACCGGCGAATTCTTCGCAGCTGTCCGGGCCGTCGCGCCGCGGGTTGCGGTGTTCGACTGCGATGGAACGCTGTGGTCGGGCGATGCGGGTTCGGGCTTTATGAACTGGACGATCGAGCGCGGGGTGCTGGCGCCGGCGGCGGTTGCGCGGCTGGACGCGCGGTACCAGGGCTACCTGGCGGGGAAGGTCACGGAGCTGGAGATCTGCGGGGAGATGGTGCAGATCTACGCGGGGCTGCGGGAGAGCGAGATACGCGCGGCGGCGGCGGAGTTCTTTGCCGAGCGGATTGAGCGGAACATCTTTCCCGAGATGCGGGAGCTGGTGGGCGAGTTGCAGGCGGCGGGGACGGAGATATGGGCGGTGAGCTCGACCTGCGACTGGGTGATTGACGAAGGCGTGCGGCGGTTTGCGATTGCGCCGGAACGGGTGCTGGCGGCGCGCGTGGCGATTGAAGACAGAGTGGCGACCGACCGGTTGCTGGATGTGCCGACGGATGAGGGCAAGGTGGCCGCGCTGGCAGGAGTGGGGCTGACCGCTCCCGATGCGGTGTTTGGAAACTCGGTGCACGATGCGGCGATGCTGGCGATTGCGCGGCGGGCGTTTCCGGTGAATCCGTCGGCGGAGTTGCAGCAGCGGAGCGTGCGGGAGGGTTGGGCGGTGTATTGGCCGGCGTCGGTGGCGGGGGGGGGGTAGTTATACGTTGTACGTTGTACGTTTTACGTTGTTCGTTGGTAGTTGATAGTTGTTAGTTGGCGGGAGGGGCGATTTTCCCTCGGGGGCTCAAGCCCCGACAGTTTGTTGTTGTGCGTAACGGCGGGACTAGAATCCCGCCCTTTCAAAGCGGGCCTTCGGGCGGACTTCTGAAGACAGATATTTTCAAAGCACGAACGTTGCAAGGTGGAAGACAACATGCTGTTAGAAGGGCTGCACATTCCGTTGACGACACCGTTCCGGGCGGACGGGCGATTGAATCCGCGCAAGCTGGCGGCAAATGTCGAGCGCTACTCGCGGACGCCGGCGGCGGGACTGATTGCGCTGGGGCCGAGCGGCGAGCCGACGCTGCTGACGGATGAGGAGACGCGCGAGGTGTTGCGGACGGCGGCACAGGCGGCTGCTCCGGAGAAGGTGCTGATTGCGGGGATCGCGCGCGATGGCGCGACGGCCGTGCTGGAGCTGGCCGAGTACGCCGCGGAACAGGACTACGATGCGGTGCTGGTGGGCGCGCCTTCGATTCTGGCCGTGGATTCCGGCGACAATCCGCAAACCACTTCTCAGCTGCGCGAACTGCTGACCTACTTTCAGGCGCTGGCCGACCGGAGCGCGCTGCCGATCATCGTGCTGAGCGCGCCAGGACGCGCCATTTCGAGCGAAGCTGTGGTGGAGCTGGCCGCGCATTCGCGCATCATCGCGCTGCTGGATGCGCAACGCCGCCCGCCGCAGTCGGACGCGTTCGAGCAACTGGTGCGGCTGACGGTCGCGTCGCGGCAGGAGGTGACGGTGACGCACGTCTTCGGGGCGGTGACGGGGCGGATGAAGAAGGCGGCGGGACACGCGCACGGGGCACTGGTCTCCGCGAGCAGCCTGACGGGGACGGCGACGGCGGTGGTGGACGCGCCGGGGCAGCCGGCTCTGCGGACACGGAAGAAGACGGTCGGGTTTCAGGTGCTGGCGGGGGACACGGCGGCGATGCGGTATGGGCTGATTGCCGGAGCAGCGGGGGTGGCGCCTGCGTTTGCCGCGTGCGCTCCGCAGGCCTGCTACGAGGTGTTTGCCGCCTGGAAGGATGGCGATCCGGCGCTGGCGGAAGAGAAACAGGAGCGGCTGATTGACGCGGCGGCTGCGGCAGAGCTGCTGGGGCCGGGTGGGCTGAAGTTTGGCTGCGATCTGAATGGGTACTTCGGCGGTGGGACGCGGCTGCCGCATCTGCCGGCGAGCGGCAGGGAGCGGGCGGAGTTGGAAGAGTTGATGAAGGGGTTGAGGAATTAGGCGTTCACGCGCCTTTTAAAGCTTCGCGGTGGTGCTCGCGATGGTCGCCACGAGAGGTGGGCTAGGCGTGGTGCTCCTGATGGTCGCAAACGCCCTCAGGGGCTAAAGCCCCCGATTCATTTATTGCCCCGTACGGCGGGACTGAAGTCCCGCCCTTTCAAGACACCCTGGTACGACGCGGCTGAAGCCACCCGCTTTCAAGACACCCTCGTACGACGCGGCTGAAGCCGCGCCCTTTCAAGACACCCTCGTACGACGCGGCTGATGCCACCCGCTTTCAAGGCGCCCTGCGCGGGCGGCGGTCACTTCGTGACGCGTATACCGCTTCGCGTGGCGCTCCCGTTGGGTCACTTCGTGACGGGTATACCGCTTCGCGATGGTGCTCCCGTTGGTCGCAAAAACGGCTACGCGAGGGCGGTGACGCGGGCGGCGTGGAGTTGCTGGAGGGCGAAGACGCTGAGGGTGCCGCGCTGGAGGGCGGCGATGCCTTCGGCGGCGGCGCGGGCGGCGGCGAGGGTGGTGATGGTGGGGATGCGGGCGAGGACGGCGGCGCGGCGGATGGCTTTCTCGTCGAAGAAGGTCTCCTGGCCGCGGGGGGTGTTGACGATGAGCTGGATGCGGTCGCCCTTGATGAGGTCGACGACGTTGGGGCGGCCTTCCTTGACCTTGAAGACGCGCTCGGGCTGCAGGCCGGCGGCTTCGAGGACCTCGGCGGTGCCGTGGGTGGCGACGAGGTGGAAGCCCATCTCGACGAAGGTGCGGGCGAGGGAGACGACGGCGTCCTTGTCGTGGTCGTTGACGCTCATGAAGATGGTGCCCTGGGTGGGGAGCATCTGGCCGGCGGCGATCTGGGCCTTGGCGAAGGCTTCGCCGAAGGTGTCGGCGACGCCCATGACTTCGCCGGTGGATTTCATCTCGGGGCCGAGGACGGTGTCGACGCCGGGGAATTTGCCCCAGGGGAAGACGGGGGATTTGACAAGAAGTGGGCGCCGGTTTCGAGGTCGGCGCCGCTCTCGACGGAGTCGGGGAGGAGGTCCTTGAGCTTGCGGCCGGTCATGAGGCGGGAGGCGATTTTGGCGAGGGGGACGCCGGTGGCCTTGGAGACATAGGGCACGGTGCGGGAGGCGCGGGGGTTGACCTCGATGACGAAGACCTTGCCGCGCTGGATGGCGAACTGAATGTTGACGAGGCCGATGACGTTGAGGGCGAGGGCGAGTTTGCGGGTGTGGGCGCGGATGGTGGCGAGGACGTCGGCGCTGAGGTCGACGGCGGGGAGGACGCAGGAGGAGTCGCCGGAGTGGATGCCGGCCTCTTCGATGTGCTGCATGATGCCGGCGATGACGACGTCGGTGCCATCGCAGAGAGCGTCGACGTCGCACTCGACGGCGTCTTCGAGGAAGTGGTCGATGAGGACGGGGCGCTCCTGCGAGTACTCGATGGCGGTGGACATGTAGTTGCGGACGGCTGCGTCGTCGTAGGCGATGACCATGGCGCGGCCGCCGAGGACGTAGCTGGGGCGGACGAGGACGGGGTAACCGACGCGGTTGGCGCCGGCGACGGCTTCGTCGACGCTGGTGGCCATCGCGCCTTCGGGCTGAGGGATGGCGAGGTCGGTGATGAGCTTGCCGAAGCGCTTGCGATCTTCGGCGAGGTCGATGGACTCGGGCGAGGTGCCGATGATGGGGACGCCGGCGCGCTTGAGCGGCAGCGAGAGATTGAGCGGGGTCTGACCGCCGAACTGGACGATCATGCCGATGTCGGCGCCGGCGGAGGCTTCGTGCTCGTAGACGGCGAGGACGTCTTCGAGGGTGAGGGGCTCGAAGTAGAGGCGGTCGCTGGTGTCGTAGTCGGTGGAGACGGTTTCGGGGTTGCAGTTGACCATGATGGTCTCGTAGCCGTCTTCGCGGAGGGCGAAGGCGGCGTGGCAGCAGCAGTAGTCGAATTCGATTCCCTGCCCGATGCGGTTGGGACCGCTGCCGAGGATGATGATCTTGCGGCGCGAGGTCGGCGGCATCTCGTCTTCTTCGTCGAAGCAGCTATAGAGGTAGGGGGTGTTGCTTTCGAACTCGGCGGCGCAGGTGTCGACCATTTTGAAGACGGGCCGGACGGCGAAGGGTGCGGAGAGCGCGGACCTGAGCGGCACCGGCGGCGCCTTCGAGCGACCACTCGGCGGCGAGGCGCTCGTCGGAGACGCCCATGCGCTTGGCGAGGCGGAGATCGGTGGCGGTAGCGGCCTCGGGACCGATGGCGGCGACGGCCTTGATCTCTGCGGTGATCTGCTTCATCTGGTTCAGGAACCAGGGGTCCATGCCGGTGAGGCGCGAGACCTCGCGGACGCTCATACCGCGCTCGAAGGCGTAGCGGAGGTAGGCGAGGCGCTCGGGGTGGGGCGTGACCAGGCGCTGGGTGAGGCGGCGCGGCTCGATGTCGGTGGCGGAGGCCTTCTTGCCGGTCTCGAGCGAGCGGACGGCCTTCATGAGGGCTTCCTTGAAGGTGCGGCCGATGGCCATGACTTCGCCGACGGACTTCATCTGCGGGCCGAGGGTTTCCTCGGCGCCGGGGAATTTCTCGAACTGCCACTTGGGGATCTTGACGACGACATAGTCGATGGTGGGTTCGAAGCAGGCAGGCGTGGCCTTGGTGATGTCGTTCTGGATTTCGTCGAGGGTGTAGCCGACGGCGAGGCGGGCGGCGATTTTGGCGATGGGGAAGCCGGTGGCTTTGGATGCGAGCGCGGAGGAACGCGAGACGCGCGGGTTCATCTCGATGACGGTCATGCGGCCGTTGCGGGGGTCGACGGCGAACTGGACGTTGCTGCCGCCGGTTTCGACGCCGATCTCGCGGATGCAGGCGATGGCGGCGTCGCGCATGACCTGATACTCGCGGTCGGTGAGGGTTTGCGCGGGGGCGACGGTGATGGAGTCGCCGGTGTGGACGCCCATGGGATCGAAGTTTTCGATGGAGCAGATGATGATGACGTTGTCGTTGAGGTCGCGGATGACCTCGAGCTCGTACTCCTTCCAGCCGAGGACGCTTTCTTCGATGAGGCACTCGTGCACGGGCGAGAGATCGAGGCCGCGGGAGAGGATGTCGGTCAACTCTTCGCGGTTGTAGGCGATGCCTCCGCCGGAGCCGCCGAGGGTGAAGCTGGGACGGATGACGACGGGAAAGCCGATCTTGGCGGCGAAGGCGAGGCCGTCCGAAACATTGCGGACGAGCTGCGATTTCGGCATGTCCAGACCGATTTTGTTCATCGCATCTTTGAAGAGGAGACGGTCTTCGGCTTTCTTGATGGCTTCGAGCTTGGCGCCGATGAGTTCGACACCGTACTTTTCGAGTACGCCGGAGTCGGCGAGATCGACGGCGAGATTGAGTGCGGTCTGTCCGCCGACGGTGGGCAGAATGGCGAAGACGCCGTGGCGGGCGCCCATCATTTCGGTCTCGACGCGGATGATCTCTTCGAGGTAGACGGGGGTGAGCGGCTCGACGTAGGTGCGGTCGGCGAACTCGGGGTCGGTCATGATGGAGGCGGGGTTGGAGTTGACCAGGACCACCTCGTAGCCCTCGGCCTTGAGGGCCTTGCAGGCCTGGGTCCCGGAGTAATCGAACTCGGCGGACTGGCCGATGACGATGGGGCCGGAGCCGATTACGAGAATCTTTGCAATGTCATTCCTGCGTGGCATTCATCTTCTCCGCTTGCTTCAGCATGCATTTCCTCGGGGGCTAAAGCCCCAGTTTCTTTACCATCCCGCTACGGCGCGGCTGAAGCCGCGCCCTTTCAAAACCGTTTCCATCCGGGGCTAAAGCCCCAATCTGTTCTGCTCCTGCTACGGCGCGGCTGAAGCCGCGCCCTTTCAAAACCGTTTCCATCCGGGGCTAAAGCCCCAGTCTGTTGTAATTCGCTACGGCGCGGCTAAAGCCGCGCCCTTTCAAGACCGCTTCCATTCGGGGCTAAAGCCCCAATCTCTTCTACTCCCGCTGCGGCGCGGCTAAAGCCGCGCCCTTTCAAAACCATTTCCATCCGGGGCTAAAGCCCCAATCTGCTCTACTCTCGCTGCGGCGCGGCTGAAGCCGCGCCCTTTCAAAACCTTCGCGGTCACTGCGGCGCGGACGCCAGTGAGCCGGGCTTTCGCTCCCCAAGGAACGGGTCCAACTCGAAACGGCCATTCGCAGAGCAATATGCGTAACTTCCCCTATGTTCCGTCAGGTGCGCCTCAACCGGATTATTCGCAATGTATCGCCGATGCACTTCGAAATCCTCGTCACTTCGAATGCGATGGTCCGAGAACCCCGCAATCCAAATATCTCCAGTCCAACTCAGTTCTTTCTTGGCTCGAAACGAAAATCCGCCCTTAATGAATTGCACTGCTTTTTCAAGGCTCTCCCGCGGCGTGATGAGAGCGTGAAAATGATCCGGCATTACGACAAACTCGTGAAGAAGATAACGCTCCGGCCGGTAGCCGAGAAGGACATCAAGGAAGAGTTGCGTCCAGCGTTCGTGCCGAAAGAAAGGTTTGCGCCCGGCGGTATTGGACGTCACGAAATATGTCTGTCCGTTGTTGGTCGCAACTTCCCGATTTGGCCTCACGACATTCCCTCGGGGGCTAAAGCCCCAGTCTGTTGTAATTCGCTGCGGCGCGGCTAAAGCCGCGCCCTTTCAAAACCATTTCCATCCGGGGCTAAAGCCCCCAATCTCTTCCACTCCCGCTGCGGCGCGGCTGAAGCCGCGCCCTTTCAAGACAACTTCCCTCAGCCCTCTCAGTGCAACTTCCTTCCTCCGTTTCGGTACCACCCTCATTTTTTCCAGTCCTCCATCATGCGGCGGAAGTCGCGGAAGAGGTAGTGGGAGTCGTGGGGGCCGGGGCTGGCTTCGGGGTGGTATTGCACGCTGAACATGGGGTCGGTCTTGTGGCGCAGGCCGGCGAGGGTCTGGTCGTTGAGGTTGGTGTGGGTGCGCTCGACGTCGGCGGGGAGTGATTCGGGATCGACGTTGAAGTTGTGGTTTTGCGCGGTGATCTCGACCTTGCCGGTCTGGTGGTTCATGATGGGGTGGTTGCCGCCGTGGTGGCCGAACTTGAGCTTGTAGGTCTTGCCGCCGAGGGCGAGGCCGAAGATCTGGTGGCCGAGGCAGATGCCGAAGATGGGCTTCTTGCCCTGGAGCTGCTGCACGGTTTCGATGGCGTAGTCGAGCGGCTCGGGGTCGCCGGGACCGTTGGAGAAAAAGATGCCGTCGGGCGAGAGAGCGAGCGCTTCCTCGGCGGTGGTTTTGGCGGGAACGACGGTGACGCGGCAGTTCTCGCGGGCGAGCATGCGCAGGATGTTCTGCTTGATGCCGAAGTCGTAGGCGACGACGTGGAGGGGTTCGCCGTCGGTGGCGTTGTCGGGCGCAGGCAGGAGCCGGTCGCCGGTCTGATTGCGGGGTTCGTTCGCGTCCCACTGGTAGACGGCCTTGGTGGAGACGACGCTGGCGAGGTCGGTGCCTTCCATCTTGCGGATGGAGCGGGCGTGGGCGATGAGCGCTTCGGGCGAGAGGGTGTCGCCGGAAGCGATGACGCCGCGCATGACGCCGTAGGTGCGGAGATGGCGGACGACGGCGCGGGTGTCGACTTCGGCGATAACGGGGATGCCGCTGCGCTCGAGGTAATCGTCGGCGACCTCGGTGGAACGCCAGTTGGAGCTCATGGCGGAGAACTCGCGCGTGACCAGGCCTTCGATGAAGGGGCGGGCGGATTCGGCGTCGCTGGGGGTGGTGCCGTAGTTGCCGATGTGGGGATTGGTGAGAACGACGATCTGACCGGCGTAAGAGGGGTCGGTGAAGATCTCCTGGTATCCGGTAAGCGAGGTGTTGAAGACGACCTCGCCGGCAGCCTGAACGGGCGCACCGAAGGCTCGACCGCGAAAGATGCGCCCATCTTCGAGCGCCAGAATTGCCTGCATTGCCTACTCCTGCGGAATCCGAAAAGGAGTGGATTCAATCGATTCTATCAGCATCCGGGGGCTGCGCCCTAGCGCGGCGCGGGCGAGTTTTCCACGGGCTGCGGCGCACGCAAAAAGACCCGGCACGGGGCCGGGTCCATTTCGTCGATCGGGGTGAGCTTACTTTCTGCGGTGGTGGTGGCCCCTGTGGTGACGGCCCGCGGCGTTCGCGGGAACGACCGAGCCGGCCACAACGGTAAATGCGATCAGCGCAAGCAGCAAATTGCGGAACATCTTCATGGCAAAGGACCTCTTGTTCGGCCCGGACGCCCATACCGTGCGGACGATCCGGGGATGAATGCAGTCTATTGAGGTGGACGCGGTTTGGGGGAAAAAGCTGCGCGGGCGCGGAGAAAATGTTCCTCGGGCGATACCGGGCGGGGCGGTTTCCACGGGGCGGTTTTTTACGGGGCGGTTATCTAAGGTTCGGCGACGAGGTGGTTGCGGAGTTCGCCGATGTGCTCGATTTCGGCGATCATTTCCTCGCCGGGCTGGAGCCAGCGCTGGGGGGTGCGGCCCATGCCGACGCCGGCGGGGGTCCCGGTGCTGATGACGTCGCCCACCTGGAGCGGGACGATGCCGGAGATGTATTCGATGAGCGCGGGGATTTTGAAGATCATGAGGCCGGTGTTGGAGTCCTGCAGCGTTTCGCCGGCGATGGTGAGGCTGATGCGCAGGGTGTGGGGGTCGGGGAGTTCGTCCTTGCTGACGACCCAGGGACCCATGGGCGCGAAGGTGGGGAAGCTTTTGCCGAGCGACCATTGGGTGGTGGCGCGCTGGACGTCACGGGCGCTGACGTCGTTCATGATGGTGTAGCCGAAGACGTGGTCCATGGCGTTGGCGGCGGCGATTTGATAGCCGGGCTTGCCGATGACGACGGCGAGCTCGGCTTCGTAGTCGACCTTGGCGCTGGCTTTGGGCAGGATGACGTTGGCGCCGGGGCCGACGACGGCCGAGGAGAGCACGATGAAGACGGTGGGGACTTTCTGCGGCTCGGTCTTGGACTCCTTGGCGTGCTCGGCGTAGTTGACGCCGATGCCGAAGATGCGGGGCGGAGCGGGGACGGGCGCGAGCAGCCTGAGATTATCGAGCGTGACGGCGGGCCGGGATTTGGCCACGCGGGCCTGGACGCTGGCAGCGGCGGCCATGAAGGCGATGGAATCGCGGAAGCCCTGGGCGCTGAGGTCGACGACGCCGCCGTCTTTGAGCAGGCCGGGCCGGGGGCCCCAATCGCGCTCGACAAAGGTAACCAGTTTCATGCCAGCTCCTTCCAGACCGAGCCGCCGTCGAAGTTGTAGGCGGCGAGCGATGCGGGCTTCATTTCGATGCTGTAACCGGGCCGCTGGGGGAGTCGATAGCGGCCGCGCACGATGCGGACGGGGTCGAGGAAATGCTCGTGGAGGTGGTCGACGAACTCGATGACGCGGTCCTCCATGCTGCAGGAGACGCGTAAGTAATCGAAGAACGAGAGGTGCTGGACGTACTCGCAGAGGCCGACGCCGCCGGCGTGGGGGCAGACGACGACGCCGAACTTGGCGGCCAGGAGCAGGATGGCGAGATTCTCGTTGACGCCGGCGACGCGGCAGCTATCGATCTGGCAGACGTCGATGGCGCCGGCCTGGAGGAGCTGCTTGAACATGACGCGGTTGTGGCAATGCTCGCCGGTGGCGATGCGGACGGGCTTGACCTCGCGGCGGATGCGGGCGTGGCCGAGGATGTCGTCGGGGCTGGTGGGTTCTTCCATCCAGTAGGGGTGGGCGGCGGCGAGCATGCGGGTGCGGGCGATGGCTTCGTCGACGCCCCACTTCTGGTTGGCGTCGACCATGAGCTGGTTGTCCCAGCCGATCTCTTCGCGCATGAGCAGCGCGCGGCGGAGGTCGTCGGAGGGCTCGCCGCCGACCTTGAGCTTGAAGTGGGTCCAGCCTTCGGCGAGAGCCTCGCGGCAGAGGCGGCGGACCTTGTCATCGCTGAAGCCGAACCAGCCAGCGGAGGTGGTGTAGGCGGGAAAACCCTCGGCTTCGAGACGCTTGAGGCGCTCGGGCATGGTGCTTTGGCTGCGAGCGAGGATGTCGAGGGCTTCGGTGCGGGTGAGGGCGTCGTCGATGTAGCGGAAGTCGATGGCGGAGACGAGCTGGTCGGGCGGCATCTCGGCGAGCAGGCGCCAGACGGGCTTGCCTTCGGCTTTGGCGTAGAGGTCCCAGACGGCGTTGATGAGCGCGCCGGCGGCGACGTGGATGACACCTTTTTCCGGGCCGAGCCAGCGAAACTGGCTGTCGTCGGTGAGCAGGCGGGAGAAGGCGCAGAGGTTTTCTGTAATGGACGAGAGGGTGCGGCCGACGGCCTGCTGCGCGAGGTACTTGATCGCGGCGACGCAGAGCTCGTTGCCGCGGCCGAGGGTGAAGGTGAGGCCGTGGCCTTCGAGGGCGGAGTCGGTCTCGAGGATGCAGTAGGCGGCGGAGTAGTCGGGGTCTTTGTTGACCGCATCGGAACCGATGCTGGCCAGCGACGTGGGGAAGCGGACATCGATCACCCGCGCGCGCAGAATTCGAATCGCGTCAGTTGTAGCCACCTGAGTATCGTATCGCGAGAAGGTTGGCGGAGGCTCGCAGGGAGCGATCGCACTGCGCCAAACTTCCCTCGGTGGCTCAAGCCACGCTGAAAGGAGGGCCGTGACGGCGGGACTGAAGAGGGTGCTGAAAAAGGCGGGCCAGAGTAGTCCGAGGCCGCAAACAGTGACCTCAGCGGCTAAAGCCGCGATGATTCTGCGGCTTTTACGGCACGGATAAATCCGTGCCCTTAAGCAAAACGGAGTTTTTCAGCATCCACTGAGGCCCCTCTTTTTCTGCTGCGTTCCCGGCGCGACTGAAGTCGCGCCCTTTCAAGACAGGACCTACTGGGTTTTGCCGAGGCGGCGGTAGTATTCGGCGACGGCGTCTTCGTAGCCGGCGGGAACGCTGGGGGATGCGGCGGTGTGGGCCTGGCCGGGCTGCGGCTGGCTGGGATCGCGGCGGAGTTGCAGCTCCAGCTTGTCGACGTCGCTGAGGACCCTGGCGTGCAGTTCTTCGACCATGGCGGGGTTGCCGGGGAAGCGCGACGGGTCGAGCTTCTGCATTTCTTTTTCGAGGTCGTCGATCTGCTTTTGCGCGGCCGGGTCGGACCGGGTGTCGTGGCGAAGCTGGCTGAGTTCGCCGAGACCCTGCTGGATGAAGCGCTGGGTGTCGGCGGGGTTGGGACCGATCTGCGGGGCGTTGGGGTTGCGGGCTGAGCCGTAGCGCTGGCCGCCGGTGTCGACGTTGAGGTTGGCCGCGGTGTTGCCTCCGCCGCCGCGCAACTGGCCGTTGACGAACTCGCCGCCCATAGGAGTGTTCTGCCGGCCGCCGCGCTGGCCGGTTTGGCCGCCCGCGCGATTGCCCTGGGCGATCTGATTTCCCTGCCCCGGCTGGCCGTTCTGGCCGCCGCGACCCTGCTGGCCGGGCTGACCGTTTTGGCCGGGCTGACCGTTTTGTGCGGACTGCTGGCCTTGACCGCGTTGATTGACTCGGCTTGCTGCTGGCCGTTTTGGCCTGGCTGGCCGGCCTGGCCGCGCTGGCCTGGCTGGCCGTTTTGTCCGGGTTGGCCGTTCTGGCCGGGGCGCTGGCCGTTGCGGCCGAGGGAGAGGCTTTCAATCTGGCTGCGCAGGCGATCGAGCGCAGCGGTCTGGGTTGCATTTCCGGGGTCCTGACCGTTGCGGGCATTCTGGCCGGAGCCGGCGGCCTGCTGGGCCTGGCGCACCTGGTCGTCGAGCTTCTTGAGGCCGTTGGCGATCTCGGTTTCGGTGCCGTTGGAGTTGGGATTGATGCCGTCGCGCAGCCAATCGGCGGTGCGCTGGACCAGGTTGGTGAGGTCCTGCTGGTCCATGCCGCTGAGCGCGTTGCGCAGGCTGGAGGCGGCGCCGGGCTGGGTGGGAGCGAGTTCGCGCGCGGTGTCGCGCATGCCGCGCTGGAGCTTTTCGAGATCGTTCGACATCTGCTGGCGGTCGTCGGCGAGACCCTCGCGCTCTTTCTCGGCGGCGGCGATCTCGGCCGCAGTGGGCGCGTGACCGGCGTTGTTTTTGGCCTGCATGGCTTCGCCTTCGGCGGCGAGCTTGCGCACGCGGTCGGCCTGGCCGGACTCCTCTTTGGAGAGGCGGTCGGCATCGCGGCCGAGCTGATCGAGCTTGCTGGAGGCCTGCTGCTTCTGCGCGCCGCCGAGCAGATCGGTGGCCTCGCGCAGACGGTCGGCGGCTTGTTTGGCTTCGGCCGCGCTCTGCTGCGCGCCCGGTTGCGTGCCGGCGCGGTTCATGGCGTCATTCGCGGCGCGGAGCCGCTCCAGCGCCTGGGAGACACGGGGATCGGCGCTGCCATCCTGCGTGCCGGGGCGCGATGCGGAGGCCGACTGCGACGCGGAGGGCTGGCCGGAGCGGGATGGCTGGCGCGGATTGCTGGGCGGACTGGCCTTGCTGTCCCTGCTGGCTGTTGGCGCTTTGCTGGCCCGGTTGGCCTTGCTGGCCGTTGGCGCTCTGCTGGCCCTGCATCTGCTCCATGTCGCGCTGGAGCTGCTCGGCTTCGCGGCGCAGCATCTCCTGCTGCCAGCGTTCCTGGAAGTTCTGCGCCTGGTTGCCCTGCTTCTGCGCGAGCTCCTCCTGGCGCTTGGCGAGCGCGTCGAGCTTGGCCAGCGCATCGTCCACCTTCTTCTGCTGTTGCTCGGCGGGCGAGGCGGTCTGCGCAGTCTCGTACTGATTCTTCTCGGTGTCCATCTCCAGGTCGAAGAGACTGGCGAGGTCGCGGCCGGCGCTGCCACCGCCGCCACCACCACCGCCGCCGCCGCGCTGACCGAAGGCAACCTGAATCTGGCGGAAGGTGGCCTCGGCGCGCAGCAGGGCCTGGAGCACCTTCTGCTCGATGGGCATGGCGTCCTGCCACTGCATGGCCTTCAGCTTGTCGGCGGCGGGCTGCATGCCGGCGGCGGCCTGCTCCATATCCTTGTCGAAGCTGTTGAACTCCTCGTTGGCCTGGGAGAGATCGCGGGTCTGCATGCGGGCGCTGAGGGCGAGCGCCTGCTGCTTGAGCGTGGCCTGCGCCTCGGAGAGGGTCTTGCCCATGGCCGATGCCTGCTCGGGCGTGGTGCCCTTGGCGTTGACCTGCTTCCAGGTGGCGGCGATGAGTTCCTTCTCGCGGCGGGCGATGTCGGTCTGGTTGTTCTGCTGGCCGCCGCCACCACCGCCGCCGCCACCGCCGCCGCTCTGCTGCGACTGCGAGAACTCGCGTTCGAAGGGATCGACCTGGATGAAGCTGATGTCGGTCTTCGATTCGGCGTGGTTGTCCTTGGCGGTGGCGTAGAGGCTGACCACGTCGCCGGGCTGCAGCTTGAAGTCTTCGAGGCTGAGGGTGGCGGTGCCGGTGGCATCTTTCGCGCCGGGCTGCTTGAGGATGTTGACGGTCTGATCGGGGCCACCGTTGACGGAGTAGTGGAGGCTGACGTGGGTGAGGCCGAAGTCGGCGCCGGCGTTGACGCCGACGGTGACCTCTTCGATGGGGCTGGCGCGATAGTCTCCGCCGGGGCGGGAGATGGCGATGCTGGGCGGATTGGCCTTGCTGGTGGAGATGAAGTAATCCTCGGAGAGGCGAACCTGCTGGCCTTCGTCGACGGCGGCGACGTGGTAGGCGCCGTCTTTGTCCATGTGGATGGTGCCGTGATAGGTGTTGCCGTCGCCGCCGGTGAGATGCACGACCTGGCCGCCGTCGAGGACGAGCATGCCGTCCTTGAGGGGCGCCGTCATGGTGACGGTGAGTTCGGCGTCGGTGCCTTCGAGCGCGCGCAGATCGCCGGCCTGCTCCTCGGAGACGGTCTGGAGGCCGGTCCACCTGGGATAGCGATAGGTGACCTGCATCGCCTTGACGGAGGGGAGATCGACGACGCGAAACTTGAAGTGCTTCGACGAAGCGGCGCCGGCCTGGACGTAGTACTCGACGTTTTCGGGAAGTCCGGCGAAGAGGAACTGGAAGCCGGAGCCATCCATCTGCGGCTGCATGGCGACGGATTCCCATTTGGAGGCGCTGGCGTAGCGGGCAAAGAGATTGACCTTGGCGGTGGAGAGGCCGATGACCTGCGCGGTGACCATCTCGTCGGAGTTGCGACGGACGGCGGCGTCGCCGGGGGTGACGACGATTTGATAGATGGGCGGGACGCCGGCGCGGGGGCCGATCCACAACAACGATGCACCGTAGCCGAGAAATCCGGGGCGGGCGGCGACCATCCAGATGAGCAGGCCGGCGCAGACGACGCCGGCGCCGAGCAGCCAGGCCAGGCGCTTCTGCGGGACCAGGCCTTCGGGACGCGCGGCGCCGGAGCCGGCGACCTGGAGGGTGTCGGCGGCGAGGAGTTCGAGAAAGAGGCCGTTCTGGCCGGCGTCGGAGTCGGGCGCGGCTTCCTTCTCGGAGAAGGTGACGAGGCGCTGCTGAAACTCGGGGAATGCGGACTCCGCGCGGCCGACTGAGCGGCGGCGGTTGAGACGAAACAACGGCAGCGCGAGGCCGAAGCACAGGGCGGCGATGAGGACGGCGAGCAGTGCCAGTCGCGCGGGGGTGAGGCCGCCGGACGGGAACGCGTAGGCGTTGAGGATGAGGGTGAGCAGGATAGTTGCGAGCAGCGCGGCAGATGCAACGACTGCCGCTCCGCGCAGGCTGGCATCCAGCCGCAGGCGCTGCTGCACCTGCTGAATATAGAGGTTGAGCTGCTGCCGCTTGCTCATAGGTCCTCCCGCTGCGTACCCAGGTAACGGCTGGCGAGCCCGGATTCGGCCAGCGCGGCCACCAATGATAGAAGCATAACCCACCACCAGAGGCTGGAGACATTGTTTTCCGGCGGCGTGGTCGATTCTGTTGCGGCCGGCGCGGCGCCGGTGCCGGCGCTGCCGCTCCAGAGTTTGAGGACGTCGTCGGGGATGATTGCGAGGTCGGATTCGCGGCGGTCGGGATTGACGGCGATGAGGGCGTCGCGGCCGTTGGCGAAGCGAATCTGGTAGAAGCCGGAATGGGTGAGTTGGAAGGACTCCGCCGCGGCGGCCTGCTTGAGCGTAAGCGGGCGCTGGCCGTCGGGCCCGACGATGTCGACGGTGGCGCCCCTGGCGGCCGCGCTGCCTGAGGCGGCGTTTGCCGGGTTGCGCAACTGCACGAAGGAGTCGACCACGCGCGCGCCGCTGACGCGCTGCTGGCCGGAGAGATAGCGCGCGGTCTGATCGACGAAGGCGACGAAGGCAGGGCTGAGCGGGAGATCGTTGGTGACGTTGTCGAAGCCGGAGGCGAACAGGAGCACGCGGCCTTCGCCGAGTTGCTGGTCCAGCAGCAACGGAGTGCCGTCGGCGAGGCGGGCGGCTACGCGGGCGGTGCCGGGATCGACGGCAGCGGCGTAGAAGAATTTGGCGCCCTGCCAGGCGCTGGCGTCTTTGAGCGAAGGATGGGAGGCGTCGGATTCGCCGACGGTGGTGAAGCCGGCGTCCTCGGCCGATCCGCGGGTGTAGAAGTGAGCGTCGGCGACGTTGCCGCCGTAGACGGGGATGTGTTCGCGATGCGAATCGGCGAGACCGGTGGCGACGAGCACGCTGCCGCCATCCTGCACGTTGCGGATGAGGGAGTTTTCGAGGATCGACGGGATGGAGGGCACATCGGAGAGGACCACGAAGGCGTACTTGGAGGGATCGATGTCGGAGGCCTGCTCGGGCGTGATGGGCTGCAGCACGAACGATGCCTGCGCGGCGGCGGCGAGGGCTGCGCCGAAGTAGAGGGGCGAGCGGGTATCAGATGCCTGATGCACGAAGAGCACGCGCTCGGGGTCGGCGCGCTTGACGGCGAAGACGCTGGAATCGTCGGCGGGAAAGCCGTCGGCGCTGTCGATTTTCACGGCGCAGCGGCTTTCGCCGTAGGGGACGTCGAGGCCTTCGAAGACCACGGTGGCGCGGCCGTTGGCGGGGACGTCCAGCTTTTTGGTTGCGATGGCGGCGCCATTTACGACGAGCGAGACGGTGCGGGTGGCGGCGGGCGTGTCGTGTCCGGCGACGACGGCGAGCACTCGGGCCTTCTTGGTATCCACCAACTGCCCGGGCGCTTCGACGCTCTCGACGGTCCAGTTGGGCACGGCGGCGGCGGGGCCAACGCGATGCAGCACGAGGGCGACGTTGCCGGGCATGACCATGTCGGCGAAGTTGCCGGGCATGTTGGATTGCTGCATGTCGCTGAAGAGATCGAGTTCGATGGGCGTGTGCACGGTTTCGGCCATGGCGCGCATGCCGCGGCCGAGCTCGCCGAAGGTGGCGTGGCCATCGCCCGGGGCGATGCCCGCGACTGCGGCGCGGAGCTCGTTCGAATCCTCGACCGGCTGCGTGAGCAGGCGCATCTGCCCGCCGAGCGCGATGACCTGCGCCTTCTGGCCGGGAGAACGGTGCGACAGGACTTCGAGCGCTGCGCGCTTCGCATCATCGAGACGCGTGCCGGTGGCTCCGGGGCCAGACGCGGCGTTCATGCTGAAGGAGTCGTCGATGGCGACGAGCAGCAGCTTGTCGCTGGCGAGGACGTTCTTGTGGCGGAAGAACGGGCGGGCGAAGGCGAGGGCAAGCAGCAGAACCAACAGCGTGCGCAGCGCGAACAGCAGCAGATAGCGCAGGCGGCGGTGACGCACGGAACTCTGCGTGCCCTGCTCGAAGAACATGAGCGAGCTGACCGGGCGAGGCACGGTGGTCTGCTTGCGCAGCAGATGCACGTAGACGGGGAGGCCGATGGCGAGAAGCCCGGCGAGAAACCATGGGAGAGAAAACCCATCAGGCGCCTCCCAGTCCGGAGGTGTGGCCGGAACGGCGAAGCGCGAGGTACTCGGTGAGCGCGCGGTCGAGGGGCTTGTCGGTGGTGAGCAGGTGATAGCCCATGCCCGCGGCCCGAGTGCGTTCGCTCATCTCTTCCAGGTGGCGGTCCATCTTGGCGCGGTACTGGGTCTTCACGTAGTCAGGAATCACCTCGAGCTTGCGGTCGGTCTCGAGGTCGACGAGGATCGCGGGGCCCTTCATCTCGGGATAGATCTCTTTGGGGTCGAGCACGTGGAAGAGCACGACTTCGCTGCCGTGGAAGCGCAGCGGCTCGATGGCTTTGACGATGGTCTCGGGCTGCTCGTAGAAATCGGAGATGACGAGGACGATGCCGCGGCGATTGAGGAATTGCTGGAAGTGCCGCATGGGCTTGGCGAAGTCGGTGCGCGCCGCGGGTTCGGCCTGTTCCAACCCGGCGAGCAAGCGATAGAGCTGGCCCTGGCGCGTGGAGGGACGGATGTAGTTGCGGACTTCGTCGTCGAAGACGATGAGGCCGGCGGGATCGTGCTGATTGTGGATGGCGAGGTAGGAGAGCGATGCGGCCATGTAGCGCGCGTAGTCCATTTTGCTGACTGCGTGCGAGGTGTACTTCATGGAGTTGCTGGCGTCGAGCAGGAGGGTGAGCTGGCTGTTGGTTTCGCCGCGATAACGCTTGAGGTAGCAGCGCTCGGTGCGGGCGAAGAGGTTCCAGTCGACGTGGCGCAGGTCGTCGCCGGGGGTGTAGGCGCGGTACTCGGCGAACTCCAGGCTGAAGCCGAAGTCGGGCGAGCGATGCAGTCCGGCGACGAAGCCGTCGACGACCGTCTTGGCGACGAGGTCCAGGCTGGATATGCCGTGAAGTATCGCGGGATCGAGAAACCGCTGCAGCATTACGCCTCCAGCTTCTTACCCGTATGAAGCAGGGACTCTCAGTTTTCCTTGGGCGGCGGCAGGTGGGCGATCAGCCGCGTGAGGATTTCGTCGGAATCGATGCGCTCCGACTCGGCGTGGAAGTTGAGCAAAATGCGATGGCGCAGCACCGGGATGGCCAGCGCGGCGATGTCCTCGTAGGTGACGTGGTAGCGGCGGCGGCTGAGCGCGCGGGCCTTGGCGGCGAGGACGATGAACTGCGCGGCGCGAATGCTGCCGCCGTAGTTCACATATTTCTTGACGAAGTCGGGCGCGTTCTCGCTCTTGTGGCGCGTGGCGCGAACGAGGCTGACGACGTACTTCGCCATCGATTCGCCGATGGGGACCATGCGGACGAGTTGCTGAAAGGCCAGCAGCTCGGCGGCATTGGTCACCGCGGAGATTTGCGGGTCCTTGGTTGCGGTGGTGAGGTCGACTACTTTGAGTTCCTCGCCGGCGCTGAGGTAATCGAGCACGGCGTTGAAGAGGAAGCGGTCGAGCTGCGCCTCCGGCAGCGGATAGGTGCCCTCGAGTTCGATGGGGTTCTGGGTGGCGAGCACGAAGAAGGGCGCGGGCAGTTTGTAGACATGGCCGCGCACGGTGCAGGAGCGCTCCTGCATGGCTTCGAGCATGGCGGCCTGGGTTTTCGGCGGAGTGCGGTTGATCTCGTCGGCGAGCACGACGTTGCCGAAGAGCGGTCCCTCGACGAAGGTCCACTTGCGATGGCCGGTGGTGATGTCCTCTTCGATGATGTCGGTGCCGGTGATGTCGGAGGGCATGAGGTCGGGCGTGAACTGAATGCGGCGGAAGGTGAGGCCGAGGGTTTGCGCGATGGTGCGCACCATCAGCGTTTTGGCGGTGCCGGGCATGCCGGTGATGAGGCAATGGCCGCCGACGAAGAGCGCGATCAAAATCTGGTCGAGCACGTCGTCCTGGCCGACGATGACCTGCCGCACCTGCGCGAGGATGCCGTCGCGCACCGCCTGAAAGCGCTCGATGCGCTGCTGCAACTCCGCCGCGTCCTGATTCAATCCTGCCATTGCGCCCATGCTCGCTCCCTCTCGCGTTTACTTTGGTTGATTTGTAACTTTGTTTGTATCTTGTCCGTCTGAGGCCGACTCGATTTCCAGCAATAACTTTTGCGCGTCCTTGAAACCTGGCGCGACTTCCAAGGAAGCCAGCACACTGTCCTCGGCTTTTGCCTTATCGCCGGCGGCATAATACGCACGGGCGACGTCGAACTGCGCCGAGGCCATATCCAGCGGATTCAGCGCCAGCACGGCCTGGTACTCGCTGACCGCGCCCGCATTGTTCCCCTGCGCCAGCCACAGCGCGCCGAGCTTGCGATGCAGGTCCAGGTCTTCGGGATAGATGAAGTTGAGCTGATCGAGGGTGGCGGCCGCATCCTTCGGGTGACCCAGATCGACTTGGAGGGACGCGAGCTTGGTGAGCGCGGCGGGACTCTCGCCGCCACGCTTTTCGTACTCGGCCAGCGCATCGGCTGCGGCCTGTTTGTTGCCCTTGATCAACTGCGCGTCGGCGAGGAGCTGGTAGGCGTTGGCGTCCTCGACGTACTCGGGATACAGCGCGATCACGGCGGGCGCGGCCGCAATGACCGCGTCGTCATCCTTGGCCTCGGCCAACTTGACCAGGGCCTTCAACTGCTCGCGCCATTTGTCGAAGTTGGCGACGGTGCGGCCAACGTGCCGGTCCAGCCAGGCGGCGTAGTCCTGATCGAATTGCTCGGGGGACTCATGCAGGTTTTCCTGAATTGCTTCGGCGGTGGACTTCGGCGCGGCGAAGGAGTGCACCATGCCAAGGATCGCGTCCTCGCCCCAGCGCTCGTAGATATAGTCGAGCGTTGTGCCTCCCTGCCAGTAACTCACCAGCACCTGATCGGGATATTCGGGGAATATAAATCCCTGGTCCATTTGAGTTACCGGCAGGAGCTTTTTATTCTTGATTGCCGCTACGTCCTCCGGCGTGAGATGGTTCGCCCACTTCGGGTCGACCTGGCCTTCCTCGTGCACCGCGAGACCTTCGGTGAACCAGCGCGGGACGCGATAGTTGGTCGCCGCGATAATAAAGACGTGGCTCATCTCGTGCCACATGGTCGCGCCCCAGTTGAACTCGCCGGGGGTGCGGCCGGAGGGCGAATCCATCGCGACCACGTTGCCGAAGGTGACGCCCAGCGCACCCAGGCCGGGCATGCCCATGGTGCGCACGGCGAAGTCATCGTGGTTGGGATAGACCTCGAGCTGCACCGGGCCAGTTAGTTTCATCTTGTACTTTGCGGAGTAAGTCGCGATGGCTTTGTGTAACTGCTCTTCGAAATAGGGGCGCAATAAATCCGACTCATTTTTATATAGGCGAAGGATGGTCGTGTCGTCCTTGGCCGTGACGAAGTTCTTATAGCTGTCGAGCAGGCGCAGGCTATTCGTTGTGAGCTTGTCGGTCTGGCCGTTGTTGTAGGCGAGTTCCAACTGCTGGCGCGGCTCGTCTTCCTCGCCCAGGCGCATCAGGTTGATGCCGAGCTCGGAGTGCGCGACCCACAGGGCTGGCTCGACCTCGATGGCCTTGCGATAGTAGGCAACTCCCTCGGGATAGCGGCGGTTGAGCACCAGATGCCGCGCGACGATCACGTAGCTTTCGCCGTAGTGTGGATTCACGGCTGCGATCTTTTTGAGCCAGGCATCGGCATCGGCGTTCTTGTCGGTGAGCAGAGCGGCGGCGGCCAGCGTGGCCATGGCATCGAGCGCGTCGGGGCTGAGTGCGATGGCGGCGTTTGCTTCCTTGACGGCCTCTTCCGGCTTGGCGTCCTCCAGGTCCACGTCGGCCAGCAGCTCGTGGGCTTCCACCAGCTTTGGATCGGCGGCGATCGCTTTCCGGGCGTACTCCTGCGCCTTGTCGTCGAAGTTCGCGGCGATCACTTCGGCCATCCCGAGCAGCGCTTCCGCGCAGGCAGGGTCCTGCTGGAGCGCTTCGCCAAACAAGGGCGGCGAGTCCACATCGTTGAAGCGTTCGTGGAGGAGGATGCCGTAGCGCGCCTTCCAGAATGCGGGAGCTTTGGGCTGCTTGATGGCAATCTCGAAGTTCGACTTCGCATCCTCCCACTGTTGAGGCCCCAGTAACCCTCGGCCATCAGGTACGCGTCGCCGCTGCGGGTGAGCGCCTGGAAGCATGCGGTGGCTTCGGCCTGCTGGTCATGCAGGCGCAGAGTGCGGCAAGCTTGCGGGGTCGCAGTGGCGGCGGCGCACGCGCTGGCGGCGGCGAGCGATTGCGAGCATCAGGGCGCAGGTGAGTGGAGTCCTCATTTGTCGAGCGCCTCCTGCACCCTGGCCAATTCGACCAGCGCGGCGGTCAATTCCTTTTTGTACTCGCCGGGCTCCATGGCGGCCTTCTGATACTTCAGGGCGTCGATCTTCTGCTCAAGATCTTCCTTCTTCGCCAGGAGGTCGCGCTTGGCGGGATCGTTCATGGCGGCCTGGGCTGCGCCGATGCGCACGACGGTGAACGACGAAAGGAGCGCGCCCTCGCGGCCGGTGGCGACGGCGAGCGAGCGGACGGCATCGCCATGGCCGGTGTCCTCAAACTCGGGATGTTCGGTGGCCAGGCGCTTCTGCGAGATGTAGAAGTCGGCGGTTTTGCGGTCGGCGTAGGCGAAGGCCTCCATGGCGCTGATGGAGTCGCTCTTGTCGGTGTCGGCCGTCGGATCCTGAAGCGCCTCGACCCAGTAGCGGGCAAAGACGGTGGCGTTCTTCTCGGTGCCGGTCTTGGTGGCGACGATGACGGCGCGGCCGGGGCGTTGCAAGGCGGCGACGGCGCCGCCGCTGGCGCTGGTGGTGTCGACGATGAGCTGGCGCCGGGCGGGAATTTTGTCGCAGAGCGCGGCCAGATCGGCGCCGGAGATGTCGGGGCCGACGAGGTTGAACTTGTACTCGACGCCGTCGAAGCTGCCGTGGCCGATGAGCGTGAGGACGAGATCGTCCTCGGGCTTGGTTTCGCGGGCGACTTCGGTCAGCACTTCGGTGAGCTTCGCGCGGGTGGATTGCTGGCCGGTGAGGGTGAAGACGTGCGCGCCGGTGGCGGTTTTGAAGATCCGGTCGAGGTCCGTGGCGTTGGCGGTGAAGCGCTGGTCGTAGTCGGGTTCGCCGCCCAGGCCGGCGACGGTGACGTAATAGGTTGCGGCCTGCGCGGACAGGCAGATGATGCCGCAGGCTGCGGCCGGCAGCACGCGACGGACAAGGATGGCGAGCCAGCGACGCGTCATACGACCCCCCACTTCCGGCGAAGCAGCCAGTCGGCCGAGATCAGGCTGAGCAGCAGGAGGAATACGGCGGGCATGTCCCAGAGTTCCTTGGTATCGCGGACGGAGATGCCGGCCTCGGAGTAGGAGATCTCCTTGGGCAGGCGATCGAGTTCGCTGGGCTGCCAGTAGCGGCCGCCGGTCTCGCCGGAGAGCTTCTGCAGCAGGTCCCGATTCTGTCCGGTGTGGAAGTTCTCGGCTACTCCGTTTTCGCGGCGAAAGGAGATGACGTCCTTGCCGAGTTCGTCGCTGCCGCGGCTGGCGGTGACTTCGGCGACGTAGCTGCCGGGCTGGTCCGCGGTCCAGTCCATGGCGTAGGTGCCGGGAGTGTTGGGCACGGGCGTGAGGTCGACGACCGACGAGTCGCCATCGGGGGCGATGATGCGCGCGGAGACGTGCGCGTCGGGCGCAGGAGTGAATTCCTTGTCGCGCGCGACCACGGTCATCTGCACGTGGCCTTCGTCCATGAGGGTTTCCTGGGGCATGACGGCGGCCACCTGGCCGGGCGAGTCTTTGGCGAGCCAGCGCAGCAACTGCTGCCAGAAGAGATCGTGGGAGGGATCGTCCAGCGGGGAGAACATCTGCCAGCGCCAGGTGCCGGAGGTGGCGAGGATGGCGGTTTTGCCGCGGCCGTAGCTTTGCGTGACCAGCAGCGGCAGGGTGCGGCCGGCGATGCTCTGCGCGAGCACGGTGGCGCCGGGCTTGGGCGCGCCGGGGTCCTGATAGTCGTTGAGGGAGGGCAGCTTGCGCCAGCGCTCGAGGTTGGCGGCGCGATCGTCGAGCAGGCGGGTGATGGGGCTCTCGGCGCCGGCGGGGGTGAGCTGGACGGTGGCGGATTCGCGGCGGAAGGTGCCTTTGTCGCTGGGGAGAAAGGTGGGGAACAGGTCGGCGAGGCTGGACGAGGCCCAGCCGCCATCGCCGAGGGAGAAGCGGCCGCCGAGGAAGAGCAGGCCGCCGCCGCGCTTGTCGACGAACTCGCGCAGGAGTTCCTGCTGCGTGGGGGTGAAGTACTGGGCCTCGACGCTGCCGATGACGATGGCCTGATATTTGAAGAGGTCTTCGGCCTTGGAGGGAAAGCCGTCGGCGAGTTCGGTGGGGTCGGCGATGCCCTGGCGGTAGATTTTGTTCTCGGTGGTGCGCAGCATGGAGACGATCTGGATGCCTTTGTCCTCGGCCTCGGCGCGGCGGATGAATTTGAACTCCCAGCGCGGCTCGCCCTCGACGTAGAGGATGCGGCGGGGCTCGGCGCTGACGTCGACCAGGCGGGTGACGGCGTTGTTGGCGGTGTTCTCTTCGCCGGGGAGAGCCTCCAGCGCGAAGGCGATGTTCTTGACGCCTGCGTCGCCGGCGTTGAAGAAGACGGTTTCGCTCTGGTCCACGCCATCGCGGTCGAGGGTGACGTCCCGGGTAGCGAGGAGCTGGTCGCCATCCTTGACGTCGACGGTGGCCTTCTGCCCTGCGTAGCCGTGCTGATGGAAGCTGACGGTCGCGGTCATGCGCGAGCCGGCCATGGCTTTGGCGGCGACGGCGGCGTCGTCGAGCTCGAGGTCGTGGGCGGGCGCGAGCTTGCCGAAGCCGATGGTGTGCACGGGCAGGCGGCGATTGTGCAGCGCGTTGATGGTGTCGAGGTCGATGCCGCCGGAGTTCTCGGCGCCATCGCTGAGCAGGACGACGGCGCCGACGGGCAGGTCGCCGGTCTCGGCCGTGAGCTGGCGCAGGCCGGCGTTGATGTGGGTGGCCGGGGCATCGGCTTTCCACTGATCGGGCTTATCCATCCGGGTGAGGTTGGCGTCGAGGCGGTAGGTGCGCACCTGGAACTTCTTTTCGAGGCCGGGCAGGACCTGGCCGAGCGCCTGCATGGCGGCGGTTTCGCGGGCGGTGGCGCCATCGGCTGCGGCGTCGGTGATGGCCATGCTGCGGGAGTCGTCGAGCAGGACGGCAATGATGTTCTGCTGCGATTTGAGCTCGGCCACGGTAATGGCGGGCTCCCACAACAACGCGAGCAGGAGGGCGACCATGGCGGCTTCGAGACCCCACACCAGCCAGGCGCGCCAGTTACGAACGCGGGGCGCAGCCTGCGGAAGGCGGCGCCAGATGAGCCACGCGAGCGAGCCGGTGGACACGACGACGAGCAGCGCCAGCAGCCAACCCGGCCACGCGCCAAGCAGGATGAACTTGCCTTTGGTAAAGACCGGAATGGGGTATTTGAAGAAGAATTCGAACATGGCCTGCGGGGTACTAGGTACTCGGTTCCAGGTACTGGGCGCAAGCGCGCCCTGCGTGGTGGGTCGCAATTACATTTTCGATAGCCACAAGACCTACTTCCCTCAGGGGCTGACTATGCTGCTTTTGCATACGGACTTCAGAGAGGGCACCGAAAAAATCGGTTCTGCCGTGAGCAGTGACCTCGGCGGCTCAAGCCGCTTCGATTCCGGGGCGGCTACGGCACGGCTGAAGCCGTGCCCGTAACAAAGCCAGGATTCTTCATCGCCATCTTGAGCCTGTACCTTTCCAAGCGACACCCGTCTCTCTGCGCGACCCGCACGCTAGTGGGTCATGCTGTACATCACGTAGTTCAAGCCCACCCGAAAGGCCATGGAGGCGAATTGCTCGGGGTAGTCGGGATCGTCGGCCCACTCCCACGCGTCGCCGAGGTGCATGTTGTGACAGATGGCGACGACCAGGCGGCCGTGTTCGTCACGAATGCCGCGCCACTTGGCCACATAGCCATCCTTCTCGTAGGTGCGGCCGGAGCGGATGTACTGCTCGCCGGGAACCTGGAAGCGGTCGTCCATGTCATAGAGGACGTGGAAGATTTCGTCCTTGTCGGTGAGGTCTTCGACCGGGTATTTAGCGGCGTCGGGGAAGATCTGGCGCATGCCGACCATGAAGTTCTCCCAGTCGTCGGTGCCGTGGAAGTCGTCGACCATGAGGAATCCGCCCTTGAGCAGATATTCGCGCATGCGTTTGGCCTCTTCGTCGCTGAAGGACCAGGTCTGCACCATGACGGCGTAGACGAACGGGTAGTTAAAGATGTCGTCGTTGTCGAGGCTGACGACCTGCTCGGTCGAGCGGCCGTTGATGCGGGTGAGGCGGTTGAGGGCCATGAGGAACTGGCGGTCGGCCTTGGGGTAGTCGCGCGACCAGGTGGCGCCCCAGCCGCGCCCATAGCCACCACCCCCTCCGCCGAAGCCGCCGTAGCCGCCGGCGCCCATGGCGGTGGTGTAGCTGAGGCGCGACCAGGAGAACTCGGCCTTCTGGTTGCCCTGACCGTTGATCTCGCCCCAGTCCGCGACGCGCTGAAAGGCGAACAGGCCGGTAGCCAGTCCGAGCACCACAATCGTCACCAACGCGGACTGAACCAGGAGCTTCATCCAGTGAACCCTCCATGTGCCGGAGGGTAGGACTCGGAAGCCCTTCCACCCGACGGCCCTGCCGATCTCGTGCCTGTGTTCCGTACCTTATCAGGTTTTGCCTGTCCCTATAGACGGACGTGGGGTCCAGTAGTTGCAGGAGGGATGGGCCGGGCCGATGGTTCGACCACCGCACCGGACGGAGGTGCGCGTGTCCCCTTTCAAACCATCCCATCTCCGTGAGACGATGGGCGCTATGAAACGGGGCTCGGGGCAGTTCTTCGGTCGATCGCTGGTGCAACCGTTCGCGAGGAGGCCTGAGTGAAGCGCCGCGACCTGCTGAAGCTCGGGCCACTGGCGCTGGCGGCTGCGGCGTCGCGCGGGGCGGCCGGCCAGATGGTGATGCTGCCGGGGACGGCGCCGCGCCAGGACCAGCCGGCGGCTGCGGCGGATTCGGCTGATATTTCGCTGCGGATTGCGCCGGTGACGGTGGAGCTTGCGCCGGACCGAATTCTTTCGACCATTGGCTACAACGGGACGGCGCCGGGGCCGGTGCTGCGGATGAAGGAAGGCAAGCCGGTGACGGTGCATGTGACCAACGAAACCGATACGCCGGAGTACGTGCACTGGCACGGGTTTTTTATTCCGCCCGAGGTGGACGGGGCTGAGGAGGAAGGCACGCCGCCAGTGCCTGCGCACGGAAGCCGCAGCTACCAGTTCACGCCGAAGCCGTCGGGCTCGCGCTGGTACCACTCGCATGCGATGGCGATGGACGACCTGCACCGGGGCACGTTTACCGGGCAGTTCGGGTTTGTGTATATCGACCCGCAGGCGAACCCGGGCGACTACGACCAGGAGCTGTTCCTGGCGCTGCGGGACTGGGAGCCGTTCTTCAGCACGCAGATGATCGACATGGACTCCGACGAAGACCCCAACGCGCCGCAGCCGGAGCGGCCGGCGGTGCTGAATACGGCGCCCACCGGGCTGGAGGTGACGTCGACGACCTACTCCATTAATGACAAGGCGCTGGGCGCGGGCGAGCCGATCCGGGTGCGCGAGGGGCAGCGGGTGCTGTTCCACTTCCTGAATGCGAGCGCCATCGAGAACCGGCGCATCTCGCTGGGGGGACATAAGTTCCGGGTGATTGCGCTGGACGGCAACCCGGTGCCGAATCCGGCGCTGGTGGAGACGCTGTTTATGGGCGCGGGCGAACGGATCTGCGCGGTGGTGGAGATGAATAACCCGGGCAACTGGATTCTGGGCGCGCCCGAGGACCTGATCCGGAATGCGGGGCTGGGGGTGCTGGTGGAGTACGCGAACCAGCACAAGCAGCCGCAGTGGATGGCGCCGGCGCCGATGGCGTGGGATTACACGATCTTCGGCAACCAGGCGGTCGCGGCGGCGGGGACAGAGGCGCCGACGCAAGATTTGGATATGGTGATCGAGAAGATTCCGCGGGGGGCGGGCAAGTTCAACAGCTTCACTATTAATGGCAAGCCGTACCCGCACGAGAATGAGTTTCTGCTGCATGAGGGGCAGCGCTACCGGCTGACCTTCCGCAACCGCACCGACGATGGACACCCCGTACATCTGCATCGCCATGTGTGGGAGCTGAAGGATATGAATGGGAAACCGACGTCGGGCGTGATTAAGGACACGGTGATCGTGCCGTATTACGGACGGGTTGCGGTGGAATTTACGGCCAACCAGCCGGGGGTGAGCCTGTTCC
>CAWBFL010000048.1:0-16794 GCA_963787905.1 uncultured Acidobacteriaceae bacterium
AACTCGGCGAGCGACGAGAAGGTGTAGCGGACGCCGGCGACGGTGTGCGCGTAGGCCATTGAGGCTAAGGGTAAACCACTTGCGGCGAGTCAGAGCATGGGCCGTGACGCGGCAGCCCAGCCACCATGGTGCCGTCCTCCGTCGACGGCCGAGCTGGGGCGATGGCCCCGCAGAACTCTTCCGCGAACCAGCGGAACCACCAGATACCCGCGTGCCCCGGAGCCATCACCGTAACTCAGTCGGTTCCCCGTTGTCCCCGGAGGAGCAGGAATTTGTAACACTTAGGGCGAGGATTACGAAGATGGACTTGCGTTCGAAAAAGGCCTTCCGGTCCGCTCTATTGATCGCCGTGGCCTGCGTTGCTCCGTTGGTCTGCGCGGCCCAGGCTGCGTCCGCGGGCTCCAGCGCACCTGGCCCGTCGCGCTTCGATATCTATGGTGGCTACGGCTACTTCCATCCGGTCGACAGCGACACCTACAACATTGACTACACCTCGCTGCCTGCGGGAGCGATCGCCAGCTTCACCGGCTACTTTAATCACAGCTTCGGCGTCCAGGGCGAATACAGTAAATTCTTCAACTCTCCCGACTACTGCTTCGGCGCGGTGCAGGGCGGCCCGGTGTTCCGGCTTTCGCTGGGGCGGCTGGTTCCGTTTGCGCACCTGCTTGGGGGCGCTGCCCAGGTGGGCCCATCGTATGAGCACAGCGGATCCGCCAACCAGTGCAACTGGGGATGGACGGCAACGGCCGGATTTGGCGTGGATTACATCCTGCCCGCGTTCCACAATCGTCTCGCCATCCGTCCGGTCGAGGCCGATTTCGAGTACGCCGATGTGAACTACGGCCCGCAACCTCGCCCGAATGCGCTGATTAACGGCGATGCCAGCATCACCGCCTATCGCTTGAGCGCCGGCTTCGTGATCCGTCTCGGCGATATGGCTCCTCCGTTGCCCGCCTCGTATGGATGCGAACTGCAGCCGGTGAGCGTCTACCCCGGTGACCCCATCACCGTCACTGGCAAGTCCATCAACCTGGAAGAGAACAAGAAGCTGCTGCCCATTTACACCTGGGCGTCGACCGGCGGACGAATTACCGGCAGCAATACAACCGCGAACGCAACCATTGCCACCAATGGCCTCGCTGCAGGGGATTACACAATTACTGGCCGCGTGAGCGAAGGCAGCGGCCCGGCCCAGCACGCAGAGTGCTCCGCGTCGTTCCGCGTGGTCGCCTACGAGCCGCCGACGATCGCGTGCTCAGCCAGCCCGGCCAGTATTCCGCCCGGCGGATTCGCCACCATTACCGCAGCCGGCAGAAGCCCGCAAAACCGCCCGCTAAATTACTCCTATGGCACCAGCGCCGGTCAGATTACCGCAGCCGACTCAACAGCAACGCTGGCCACGGCAGACGTTGGCGCAGGCCCCATCAAAATTACCTGCAATGTGGTCGACGACCTTGGCCAGTCTGTATCGGCGGCTATCACCGTGAGCGTGGTGGCTCCACCACCCCCGCCACCGCCGCCTGCTCCGGCGGCACAGAAGCTCTGCAGCATCTCGTTTGAGCGTGACCGCGTGCGTCCCGTGCGCGTCGACAACGAAGCCAAGGGCTGCCTGGACGATATCGCACTGGAGTTGAGCCGCAGCACCGACTCGGTTCTAGTCGTTGTCGGCAAACACGACCCAACCGAGAAGCCGGATGCCGCCGCCGAACGCACGCTGAACGAGAAGCAGTATCTGGTGGTCGAGAAGGGCATCGAGCCAAGCCGCATCGAGATCCGCACCGGCGAAACCGCCGGCCGCACCGCCGATAACATCCTGGTCCCGCCCGGTGCAACCTGGGATCCCAGTGGTACCGACAGCTTCGATCCAGCCCGGGTGCAGCGCCACGGCCAGCCCTACGCGCCTGGGCCGCGCTAGGACAAATCGACCCCAGCCAATCCAACCAAAGGAGGAGCGATCTCGCTCCTCCTTTGGCTTTGTTACCCCGCTCGTACCCTGCGATTACTTCGCCGTCATTTGCGCTGCGATGGGTGGCATGGCGTCCCAATCGTCGGTGCGGAAGGGCGCTGCTTGCAAGCCGGCGCCGTTGTAGAGATTCGCGGTGTCGGGGTAGTTGTCCCACGCATAGCGAACCGCAACCGGCGCGGACACCTGCGGGCTGCTGACGATGACCGAATCGCCGTCGATCTTCGCATCGGCATCGACAAACTTCTGGTCCGCGCCTGCGATCTGGAACCAGTGGAGTGGGCCGTCCTTCGCGGTCAGTCCCGCGGCGTGGGTGAACTTCACGCGAATCGCGCTGCCCTCAGTCTTCATGGACGCATACACCGGGCCGGAGTACTCGATCTTCCGGCCGTAAACGTTGGCAAGCGCAATCTTGGTCAACCGGTCGCCCAGCGGTTCCTTGTTGTGGGGATGTACGTTCTTCGCTTCGCTGGTGTCGAGTACCACCGCCATGCCGGTATTTGGCAGCGCGAGGATCTTCGCCTGCTGCTCGCGAACCAGGGGGTTGTTACTGACGTTCTGCTGGCCAGGCAGTTGGACCACATAGAACGGGAAGTTGCCTTCGCCCCACTGCTTGCGCCAATCCGTGACCAGCGTCTCCATTACGTGGCCGTAGAGCAGCAGCCCATGGGTGCCGCCGGTGATCGACTCGCCCTGGTACCAGATGGCGCCGCGAATGGCATAGGGCAGGATGGGGTTGATCATCGCATTGAACAGCACAGTCGGCTGGTGCTGATCGTGCGCTGGGTCGCGCATTGGGCCAGGACGGCCAGGTCGCGCGTTGATGGTCAGCGGCGACGGCGGCGCGTCGGCGTCGGTCGCGCCCGGATGCGCCTTGAAGTAGTCCTCGCGCGCGTCCAGCTTTTCGACCATCGGCTTCAGCAGCGGATCGGACAGTAACGCATCCCGCGGCACCCACGCCTCCGCAGTGCTGGCGCCGAAGGCCGAAAGCACAATACCCACGGGCAGCTTAAGCGCCTGGTTCAGGTCGCGCCCAAAGAGATAGCCGACAGCAGAGAAGTTCGGCACCGTCTCCGGCGTGCACACCTGCCACTCGCCCGTCAGATCGGTCTGCGGCGTGTAAGCGGTCGCGTTCTTGACCGTGAACATGCGGAGTTGCGGATAATTCGCCGCTGCAATCTCTTTTTCCTCGTCGAGCAGGCCGTAGGGTGCGTGACCCGGGCCTTTGTTCGAGACATAGAACTGCATGTTCGACTGCCCCGACCCCAGCCACACCTCGCCGACCAGCACATCCTTCACCACGATCGGGGCTTCGCCTGCCTTGCTGCCCGCAATCGTCATCTCAAACGGGCCGCCGGCCTTGAGCTTGGTCAGGCGCACCGTCCACTTGCCGCTGGAGTCGGCGATTGCAGAGCGGGTCTGGCCGTTGAACTTGATGGTGACCTTCTCGGCTGGATCGGCCGTGCCCCAGATTGGCACGGACATGCCGCTCTGCAGGACTGCGTGGTCGCTGAAGAGCGGCGAGGGCTTGACCTGGGCAGACGCAAGTCCGGCGAGGCAGAAAGTTACACAGAGCGATGCGATCAGGGAGGAGTTCTTGGCCAGCTTCATTGAGAGGTCCTTGACGTTTGAGCAGGATGGCGCGGTAGCGTTTCGTCTTCGGCGGGAAGCCGATCGGGAAACAATTCCTTCGCCGGGATGACGATAGATGAGTGCCGAAGTGCAGGTCAAGGCGCAGGCGCTCCCCGTTCCCGAGTTGAGGTCAGCACCGGCAGCGTCCCCTATAGTAGAGTGGTGCCGGACCCGGAATATGGGCGGAGGCACTTCGTTGAACCGAATCCAAACAAGCATGGTCGCCGACACGGCGCAAAGTGCTGCAGGCAGGTGCGGCAGGCCTGGGAGTCGCAGCGCTCGGTCCGCTGCGCGGGTTCGCGTTTCAAAGTGCCAGCGCGCAGCCCAAGATCTTCGATGTGCTGAAGTATGGCGCTGTCGGCGACGGCAAACGCTCGACAGCGCCGCCTTCCAGCGCGCCATCGACGAAGCCGCGGCCTATGCGGGCAAGGCGCAGGTGCTGGTGCGCGGCGGGCACAAATACCTCATCGGGACAATCGAACTCAAGGGCTCCATCGACTTCCACCTGGCCGACGACGCGCAATTGCTGATCAGCACCAAGCGTGAGGACTACCGCGGTGGCCTGCCTGGCTCGCAGAACGGCGACACCATGGCCGCGGCCCTGGGCGCGGTCATCATGGCCAACCACGCGCAGGGACTGCAAGATCACGGGCACCGGCAACATCCAGGGCCGCGCCAAGGAGTTCATGACCGCGCTACGACGACGCCGGCGGCATCTGGATGCCCGGCCCGTTCCGGCCCAAGATGTTCGTGCTCACCGGCTGCAAGGACCTGGAAGTCCGCGACATCACCTTTGCCGAGGCGCCGAACTGGGGCCTTCACCTGCTGGGCTGCGACAGCGTGCTGGTGGACAACGTGAAGGTGAAGAACCTGCTGGACGTGCCCAATTGCGACGGCATCGATCCCGACCACTCGCGCAACGTCGAGATCCGGAACTGCAACATTGCCTGCGGCGACGACGGCGTGGTGATCAAGTGCAGCCGCCAGCCCATCGACTACGGTGAGGCCGCCAACATTCACGTCCACGACTGCATCATTGAGACCCAGGACGCCGGCCTCAAGATCGGCACCGAGACCACCTCGGACATCCACGATATCCGCTTCGAGCGCTGCCAGATCAAGACCAGTTCGCGCGGGTTGTGCATTCAACTGCGCGACGAAGGCACCATCTACAACATCGACTACCGCGACATCACGTTTACCTCGCGCTATTACGGCGATCCATGGTGGGGACGCGGCGAAGCCATTTCGTTCACCGCCATCCCACGCACCCCCACCAGCAAGCCGGGCAAGCTGCACGATGTGACCGTACAAAACATCACCGGCCACGCGGAAAACAGCATACGCGTGTGCGGCAGCGCGCAGAGCCGCATACATGATGTCACCTTCGATCGCGTCGCCGTCACGCTCGACCGCACCACGCAGTTCAAGGGCGCGCTCTTCGACAATCGCCCGACCACGGCCATGCCGGGGCATCGAGCCGCACGACACCCCGGGCTTTTCCATCGAACACGCCGACAACGTCACGCTGCACAACTGCACGGTCGCGTGGGGGCCGAACGCGCCCGACAGCTTTAGCTATGCCGTGGAGGCGCAGGACACAACCGGCCTGAAGATCGAAGGCCTCAAGGGCGGTCCCGCTCACCCATCCCTGGGAAAGGCGGTATCGATCTCATGAGAACAATTCACGCACTACTCGCTGCGGCGGCATTTGCCTTCGCAGGCACCACGGCGAACGCCCAGCAGCCACCGGCGGCCACTCCACCTGCCCCAACTCCGCCGCCCGCGGACAACATGGTCCCGGCCACCGCGCCCACACTGCCGATGTTCAAAGTGTTTCAGTTCCCTGCCGACCAGATTCCGCGCATCGACGGCAAGGACGATGACTGGGCGATGGTCCCGGACAGCTACGCCATCACCCTCGCCGACATGCACGACGACGAGCACAAGCACGCCAAGCCCGACCCGAAGGACCTCGACATCAAGGTGAAAGTCGGCTGGGTAAAGGGGCTGAACCGCCTCTACTTCCTCTACGAGGCCTACGACAACTACTGGGACTTCGCCGATCCCGGCCTGCACAACGATACCTTCGAGCTCGTCGTCGACGGCGATCGCTCCGGCGGCCCGCTGATTCCACGCTTCCGCAACAACACGGACCAGGACGAGTGGGACGCACACTTCTCCATGCATGGCGTGCAGGCGCAGAACTACCACATCATGACTCCGCACGAAGGCAAGGACTGGGCGATGGCGTGGGGCTGCCAGCCCTGGGACAAGGAACTCCCGTGGGCGAACCACGCGCAGACGTATAACTTCCGCCCCGGCGAATCCGGCCACTACATCCTGGAGTTCTACATCACCCCGTTCGACTACGCAGGCTGCGAAGGCCCACAGCGTGCGGTCGAGTCCGAACTCTACGAGAACAAGATCATCGGCTTGTCGTGGGCGGTAATCGACTACGACGGCTCGCCCGACGGAAAGAATAACGGCTTCTGGAACCTTTCCCCGGAGCACACCATGTACGGTAACTCGACCTTCCTGCGCGAGTTCCGACTGATGCCGCTGGAGCCGCAGTTCCGCAAGCCGATTCAGGCGAAGTGGAGCTTCAAGGTGGTCGACATGAACCGTCGCCTGGTGGCGTTCCAGGATGAGTCCGAAGGCCAGATCACCAGCTGGAAATGGGACTTCGGCGACGGCGCCACGTCCGCGGAGCAGTTCCCCATCCACCAGTACCAGAAGGCCGGGGAGTACGTGGTCGTGCTCTATGTGGAAGGGCCGGCGGGCAAGTCGCGCCTGTCCAAGATCTGGGATGTCACCGTCCGTTGAAGCAGCATGATCCGGGAGTTACGGGGCGCTGGCGGCCAGGAGTCGCGCAAATCTCCGAAAACTTGTAGACTTTCGCACGCCAGAAACTCTGCCATCCGCAGAGTCGTATACAGAACATCGCCCACAGAATCAGGAGACCCGCATCATGCCAACCCTCGAATCAAAACAGGACACCACCCGGAGAGACTTCGTCAAGCTCAGCGGAGCAGCTCTGGCCGTCGCCGCCACTCAAACTGCGCGCAGCTACGCCAAGATTGTCGGCGCCAACGATCGTGTCCGCGTGGGCGTGGTGGGCTGTGGCGACCGCATGCGCGGAGGCGACATCCCGGCCTTCCTCGCCTCGGCCAAGGAGATGAACTTCCAACTCGTCGCCGTCTCTGACATTTGGAAGATGCGCCGCGAAGACGGCGCCGCATACATCGGGAAGTTGACCGGCGACACCATCACACCCGTGGCCAACAACGAGGCGCTCTACGCGCGCAACGACATTGACGCCGTGCTGATTGCGACCGCCGACTTCCAGCATGCCCATCATGGAATCGAAGCCGTGAAGGCCGGCCGCGATGCCTACGTGGAAAAGCCCACCGCGCACACGGATGGACGACGCGCGCGCCTTCCTGAAGGCAGTGGAGGATTCCAAACAGGTCATCGCAGTCGGCACCCAGCGCCGCTCGACGCCCGCCTACATCAAGGCCGCCGAGTACATCCAGTCCGGCAAGTTCGGCGACATCGTGATGGTGGAGATGACCTGGAACGTGAACCAGCCCGGACGCTGGCGCCGTCCCGACGTGGTGCCGCTGCTGAAGGAAGAGGACACCGACTGGAACCGGTATTGCATCGGCGAGATCAAGGACAAGTTCGACGCGCGCAAGTATCTCGAGTTCCGGCTGTTCTGGCCGTACTCCTCGGGTATCCCCGATCAATGGCTCGTCCACCAGATTGATACCGTCCACTGGTTCACGGGGCTGCCGCATCCGCGCTCGGTCGTCGCCAACGGCGGCATTTATCTCTGGAAGGACGGCCGCACCAACTGGGACACCATGACGGCAGTCTTCGACTACGGCCCGCTCGACGATCTCACCAAGGGCTTCCAGGTGCAGTACTCGTCGCGGTTCACCAACTCCGCCGGCGGCACCAAGGAGCTCTACTACTCGAACGGCGGCATGATCGACATGGATAAGCAGACGGTGACGCCCACCGGCGGCCTCACCGCACGATCCGCGGCCGAAATGAAAATGCAGGCGAATCTGCTGCCCAGCTTCTCGCTCGTCGACAAAGTGGAGAAGATGGCGACCGACGCCGACCCGGCAGCCGCGAAGGGCGATCCGCAGACCAACGCAAACATGCGCAATTGGATGGAATGCGTCCGCTCGCGCAAGACGCCGAACGCCAGCATCCGCGCTGGCTACGCCCACTCCATCGCGCTGTGCATGAATGTGGCGGCCATCCAGACCGGCCAGAAGGTCACCTTCGACGAGAAGACGCAGATGGTAATGGTCGGAGGCAAGCCGTATGACCACGTCTAAACTCCTCATTGCAGGACTCATGGCCGGCTCCGTCATGTCCGTGAACGCCGCCGTAGTCGGCGCCGCCCCCGCAAAGGGCGTCGCCGTCACCGTCAACCAGGCCGCCCACCGCGTCGACATCACGGTCGACGGCGCGCCCTTCACCTCCTACCTCTGGGGCAATAACCAGCGCAAACCCATCCTCTACCCGCTGATCTCCCCCGACGGCGTCACCCTCACCCGCGGCAACCCGCCCCTGCCCGGCGAGCGCACCGACCATCCCCACCACACCGGCCTCTGGTTCAACTACTCCAACGTCAACAACATCGACTATTGGAACAACTCCGACGCCATCAAGCCCGAAGCCCGCGCCCGGTACGGCTCCATCGACCACGACCGTATCGTCTCCTCCAGCAGCGGGCCCACCTCCGGCGAGCTGGTCACCGAATCCACCTGGTACCCCTCCTCGGACGTTCCCTCGATCGGCAGCAACCAGCAGCCGCCCGTCCTCCACCAGACCACGCGCTACGTCTTCTCGAAGCTCACCATCGACGGCAAGCCCGCCCGCGCTATCGACATGACGGTTACCCTCAAGGCCCTGCAAACCTCGGTCTTCCACGACGACAAGGATGGCATGCTCGGCATCCGTGTCGCCCACTTCCTCGAGTCGGCGACGGCCAAGCCCGAGGTCCTTCGCGACGCGAACGGCGTCGCCACCCCCGTCTCCGCTCCCACTGCCGGCGCCACGGGCGTCTACCGCACCAGTGAAGGCAAGGTAGGCGATGAAGCCTGGGGCACGCGCGGCAAGTGGTGCGAGCTCTCCGGCACCACCGCCGACGGCAAGGCCGAAACCATCGCCGTCCTCGACCACACCGGAAACCCCAACTATCCCACCTACTGGCATGCCCGCGACTATGGCCTCTTTGCCGTCAATCCGCTGGGCGCGCATGGGTTCGAGCCCAAGGGGCCATTCCTGAACTTCACCCTCAATCCCGGCCAGTCCGCGACCTTCCACTACCAGGTCCTCATCATCAGTGGCACCGTTACTCCGGATGCCCTCAACCATCAGTCCGACGCATTCGATCGCGAGAAATAATGAATCCCTCCCGCCGTGAATTCCTCACCGCCGCAGCCTGCGCAACCGCAGCGCTCGCCGCGCCGGTGCGCGCCCTTGCTCAAATGAACTCCCCCTTCAAGGTCAGTGTCATCACGGGCGAAATCTCTGAGGACTTCGACCACGCCTGCTCGGTCGCGTCGAAAGAATTCGGCTTGCAGTGGGTGGAGTTGCGCACCATGTGGGGCAAGAACATCGCCGACCTGACCACCGACGACGCTTCCCGGGTGCAGACCATCCTCGCCAAATACAACCTGCGGGTCACCGATATCGCCAGCCCCCTTTTCAAAGTCGATTGGCCCAGTGCCCCGCGCTCGAAGTACAGTGCGCAGCACGACAATTTCGCCGCCAACACCGAATTCAAGAAGCAGGATGACGTCCTGGGGACTTGCATCGAACTCGCAAAACAACTCAAGACAGACAAAATCCGTATCTTCGATTTTCTGCGCATCGACGACGTGGCCCCCTATCGCGCTGCGATCGACGAAAGGCTGCACTCCGCCTGCGAGATCGCCGGGAAACAAGGCATCCAGCTGGTCATTGAAAACGAACAGTCCTGCAACACCGCAAATGCCCCCGAAGCCGCGCGCACCCTCGCCGCCGTTCCCCCCTTGATGCTCAACTGGGACCCAGCGAACGCCGTCTACTCGGGCGAAACCGACGCATTCCCCAAAGGCTGGGAGCTCCTGCCCAAAGACCGCATCCATCACTGCCACTGCAAGAACACGGTGCGGAACGATGCAGGAAAGATGGCGTGGTCCCCCGTCGACATCGGCTTCGTCGATTGGGTCGCCCAGTTCCGTGCGCTCAAGCAGATTGGCTACCACAATGCTGTGTCGCTGGAGACGCACTGGGCCGGCGGCGGCTCCCCCGAGGCCTCCAGCCGCATCAGTTGGGCCGGGATGAAGAAGGCCCTCGCAACCGCAGGAGCGCTGTAGTTACCTGCCACGTCCCTCGGCGCCGCATCAAGCACCCCGTTTGTGGGATTCACCAAATCCTTTCGGCCGCCTAGCATTTCGCCATGGCGAAGTCCGTCCGCACATCCCGGTCCGGTGTGTCGTTTGTCACGACGACCACGCGCGATCGCAGACCCATCTTCGAGATCTCCCGGGTTGCTGATCTCTTTATCGAGACCCTGCTCCACTACCGCACTCTGGGCCACTACAAGCTGCACGCCTACGTCGTGATGCCCGATCACGTTAACCTGCTTCTGACTCCACAATCCATCACCCTCGAACAAGCGGTCGGCCTTATCAAGAACGGCTTCGCCCACCGCCTGGGTGCAACGTTTCCGGTGTGGGAGGACGGCTACACCGGCTACTCCGTCGCCAATCTGCACGACCTCGAGATCGTCCGCGCATACCTCCACCAGCTTCCCGTCCGCGCCAATCTCGCCCCCGCGGCCGAACTTTACCCGCATTCCTCTGCTTATCGCCAGGCCCCGGCCACGCCGATCCCGGCTGTGCGCTCTGCCACTCCGACTCGCTCGGCCCCGGAGCCAGCGGTGCGGCCATCCAGAAAATCGGAGGCAGCCAGCACAACTCCTCTCCGCGAAGTTGCGTCCTAACCGGAAGCAGTTCAAAGGAGAACGAAGCATGAAGAAGCAACTTCTCACCGCAGCCTGCGCCCTCTTCCTCTCGGTCGGGGTCGCCAACGCGCAGATCGTTGTTCGCATTGGTCCGCCGCCTCCGCGACCCGTCGAAGTCATCCCCACTCCGCCCCACGAAGGCTGGGTCTGGGTTCCCGGCTACCACCGCTGGGATGGCCACGGCTATGTCTGGGTCCATGGTCACTATGCCCATCCACCTCATCGCGGGGCGGTATGGGTCGAAGGCGAGTGGCGCGAAGAGCGCGGCGGCCACGTCTGGCATCCTGGCTACTGGAAGTAATCTGAAATCAGCGGCATTCAGGCGGGCCCTCGAAGGTCGAATTCGAGGGCCCGCTGAGTCTTGGGCCCAAGCTATCATCAGACTATGACCCTGACCGCGGAAGACCGCGCCCGCCGCATCAAAGTTCTCATCTTCGACGTCGATGGAGTGCTCACCGACGGCCAGCTCTTCTTCATTCCCGAAAACGACGGCAAGCCCGGCCCTGACGGCCAGCGCCACGGACTCGAAGTCAAAGGCTTCACCGCGCACGATGGCCTTGGCATCACCCTCGCCCGCCTCGGTGGTCTGCGCGTCGGCATCATTACCAAGCGCGAATCCGCCACCGTCGCCATCCGCGCCCAGGACCTCCGGCTGGAGTTCATCTACCAGGGCCAATCGCGCAAGATGGACGCCGTCGACGATATCCTGGCCCGCTCCGGCATCACCCTCGACGAACTCGCCTACGTCGGTGACGACGTGGTCGACCTGCCCGTGATGCGGGTCTGCGGTCTGGCCATCGCCACCGCCAATGCGCGCCCTCAAGCGAAATCCGCCGCCCACTACATCACCCCCAATCCCGGAGGCCACGGCGCCGGGCGCGACGCCATCGACTTCATCCTCGCCGCCCAGGGCAAGCTCGACGCCGCCATCGAAGCCTTCCTCGACCGCGACAACCCCGCCGCAGCCGCCGCCGATATCGGCACCGGCCACATGTAACCCAGCCCGCCGGCGCTGATTGGCAACGGGTTACGGCGTCCCGAGAATTCCTTCGCCCGAAGCGAACAAACCGCGAAGAGCCACGCTACAATAGCGCATGGCAGCCGCCCCCGAACTCGATCTGCAGCCCGCGGAAGCGCTCGCCTGGGCCCACCCCCTGGTGCAGGAGTGGTTCCTCACCCGTTTCGGCTCCGCCACCGAGCCACAGGAAGAAGGCTGGCCCGCCATCCTCGCCGGCGACACCACCCTCATCTCTGCGCCCACCGGCTCCGGCAAAACACTCGCCGCATTTCTGGTCGCAATCGACCATCTCCTGCGCCTGTCCATCGCAGGTTCGCTCGCGCCCACTACCCAGGTCGTTTACGTCTCGCCGCTCAAGGCACTCTCCAACGACGTGCAGAAGAACCTGGACCAGCCCCTGCGCGAGATTCAGCAGCTCGCCCTCGCCCGCGGCTTTCTCGGCACCGAGATCCGTACCGGCGTCCGCACCGGCGACACCCTGCCCAGCGAGCGCGCCCGCATGCTGCGCCATCCGCCGCACATTCTGGTCACCACCCCCGAGTCCCTCTACCTGCTGTTGACCGCAGCCAAATCCCGCGAACACCTGCGCTCGGTGCGCACCGTCATCGTCGACGAGATTCATGCCGTGGCGGACGACAAGCGCGGCGCTCATCTCGCCCTCACCCTGGAACGGCTGGACGCGCTGGTCTGCGGTGAAAACCGCCTCTCGCCGGGCACCTTTCTCACCGGGCGCAGCACCCCGCCGCAGCGCATCGGCCTCTCCGCCACCCAGAACCCCATCGAGCTGGTCGCCGAATTCCTGACTGGAGCTCGGGTAACCTCTCCGTCGGCCTTCACGCAAAGCGTCGAGAGCAGCACAAAGTGCACGATCGTTCAGGTCGGCCAGAGGCGCACCCTCGACCTCGCCATCGAGATTCCCTCCGACGAGCTTGGCTCCGTGACCACCAACGCGATGTGGGAGGAGGTCTTTGACAAGCTGGCCGCGCACGCCCGCGCGCACCGCTCCACCCTCGTCTTCGTCAACACCCGGCGGCTGGTGGAAAAAATCGCCTTTGCCCTCTCCGAACGCCTCGCCCCGGAGCTTGGCCCTGACTGCGTGGCCGCTCATCATGGCTCCCTGTCGCGCGAGCTGCGCCTTGATGCCGAGCAGCGGTTGAAGAACGGAGATGTCCGCATCCTGGTCGCAACCGCTTCGCTGGAGCTCGGAATCGATATCGGCAATGTCGATCTCGTGTGCCAGATCGCCAGCACCCGCGCGGTCGCTGTGGCCATGCAGCGCGTCGGTCGCGCCGGCCACTGGCGTGGCGCCATCCCCAAAGGCCGCCTCTTTGCCACCACCCGCGACGACCTGCTCGAACAAGCCGCCCTGGTCCACAAGATGCGCGCCGGCGAACTCGACCAGCTTGAAATTCCGCCCCAGCCCATCGACGTGCTCATGCAGCAGATCGTCGCTTGCGTGGGCGCGGAGCCGTGGGACGAAGACGCGCTCTTCACCGTGCTGCGCCGCGCCTATCCCTACCGCAACCTGGAGCGCGCGTTGTTCGACCGGGTCATCGCGCTGCTCAGCGAGGGCATCGAATCGTCGCGCGGGCGTTACGGCGCTTACCTGCTGCGCGATGGCGTCCACGGCCAGCTTCATCCCCGCCGCGGCTCGCGCTCCATCGCCATCTCCAATGGCGGCGCCATCCCCGACACCGCGCTCTTCAATGTGATCCTGCAACCGGAAGGGATACAAATTGCCACGCTGGATGAGCACTTCGCCGTCGACTCCGGCCCCGGCGATGTAATCCTGCTGGGCAACACCAGCTGGCGCATTCAGCGCGTCGAGGCCGCTGGCCGGGTGCTGGTCGAAGATGCCCACGGCGCACCGCCCACGCTTCCCTTCTGGTTCGGCGAAGCTCCCCAGCGTACCGCCATCCTCTCCGGCGGCGTCGGCGAGCTGCGCGAGACCATCTCGGCCATGACCCCCGGCGTCGCGCCCGCCGATCTCTCCAGCCATCATCCCGAGGTTGCCGCGTGCATCGCGTGGCTCACGCACAACTGCGGCGTCTGCGCCTCTGCCGCCCGCCAACTCATCGCCTACATCGTCGCCGGCCGCGCGGTGCTCGGCGCAGTGCCGTCGCAAACCACCATCATCGCCGAGCGCTTCTTCGACGAGGGTGGCGGCATGCAGCTCATCCTGCACGCGCCCTTCGGGGGGCGCGTGAACAAGGCGTGGGGGCTCGCGCTGCGCAAACGCTTCTGCCGCGGCTTCAACTTCGAGCTGCAGGCCGCCGCCACCGACAACGGCATCAACATCTGCCTGGCCGAGCAGCACAGCTTCCCGCTCTCCGACGTCTTCCAGTTCCTCACCGAGAACACCGCGAAGGAGCTGCTCGAGCAGGCCGCGATCGCCTCGCCGATCTTCAAGACGCGCTGGCGCTGGGCCGCCGACCGCTCACTGCAACTGCTGCGCATGTCCAACGGCAAACGCATCGCGCCCCAGATCCAGCGCACCCGCTCGGAGGACTTGCTCGCCAGCGTCTTCCCCCAGGCCGCAGCGTGCTTTGAGACCATTGTCGGCGACATTCAGATTCCCGACCACCCGCTGGTGAACGAAGTAATGCAGGATGTGCTGCAGGAGGCGATGGACCTGGAGGGGCTCAACGAAGTGCTCCGCGGAATCGCGAACGGCGCCATCCGCTGCCTCGCAGTCGATACGCCGGTGCCTTCGCAGTTTGCCCACGAACTGATCAACGCCAAGCCCTACGCGTACCTCGACGAGCCGGACTGGAAGAGCGCCGCACCCGCGCCGTCAGCCTGCGGCGTGCGCTGCCGGATAGCGTAGTGGACGGCGCGGGGCGCCTGGATCAGGCCGCAATCGATACCGTGCGGCGCGAACTGTGGCCGGACCTGCGCGACGAGCATGAACTCCACGATTTGCTCCACTCGGTAGTCGCCCTGCCGCTTGGATTCCTGGAGCATGCGCAGGTGCAGGGCCGGGACACGCAACACTGGCCGCACTTTTATCAGCGCCTGCATCAGTCCGGCCGCGCTCGCACCATCGATCTTCACGGCATACCTTGCTGGGCAGCGACCGAGCGGCTCGCATTGGCCGCCGCACTAAGTCGCGTGAATTCCGAACACGCAACGGAATCGATCACAAATGAATCCGCTTTGAAGCAGTGCGCACAGGGATGGTTACAAATACTTGGCCCAACCACCGCCTGCGGGTTTGCCGAACGGCTTGGACTTGAGCCGGCCGCCGTCTTTCAGACGTTTCTCGCAATGGAGATGCAGGGTCTCGCTCATGCGCGGCGCCTTCGAGAAGCCCGCACCGAAGGAGCCTTCAGCAGAAGGAAATCCAGACCACCAGATCGAGTGGTGCGAGCGCCGCATTCTCCAGCGCATCCACCGGCTGACCCTGGCGACGGCGCGCAAGCAGGTTGAGCCGGTCTCCCCCGCCGCCTACCTGCGCTGGCTGCTGGGTTGGCAGCACCTCGCGCCGCAGACCCAGCTCGCCGGAGAAGAAGGCGTGCTGCAGGCGCTGCATCAGCTGGAAGGCTTTGAAGCGCCGGCCATCGAGTGGGAGCGCACCCTGCTGCCGGCGCGCGTCGCCAACTACGATCCCCGCTGGCTCGATCAGCTCTGTCTCTCCGGCGCGGTCGGCTGGGGCCGCATCTCGCCCCACCCCGCCTGGTCGGAAGGCGGTGGCGCCGCACCCCGCCGTGTCATTCCCACCAACGCCGCACCCATCACGTTCTATATCCGCGAGACGGCCAACTGGCTCCCCCACGCGCTCGCACAGCAATCCGTGGATGGGCAGCTGCTTGCCGCTGCGCTCTCGCCCGAGGCTCTGCGCATGCGCGAGATCCTCGAGCTGCGCGGTGCCAGCTTCACGGCCGATTTACAGCGCATCACCGGCCTTACTCGTCAGCAGACCGCGCACGCTCTGTGGGAACTCGCCACCGCCGGCCTGGCCGCGGCCGACGGCTTTGACCAGTTGCGCGCGCTGATGGACCCGCGGCGCAAGGCCACTGCCGCCGAAACCTCGGGCAGGCGCTCCGCCCGCACCACGGCCGGCCGCTGGTCGCTGCTGATTGAAGGAACGAGCCGCACGCGGATCGACGCTCATCGCGCAGGCCCGCCGCACCGACGCCGCGCTCGAATCCTTTGCGCGCATGCTGCTCGCCCGCTATGGCGTCCTCTTCCGCGACCTGCTGGCGCGCGAATCGAATGCGCCGAAGTGGCGCGAACTCCTGGGCATTCTCCGCCGCCTGGAAGCCCGCGGCGAGCTGCGCGGCGGCCGCTTCGTCACCGGCTTCGGCGGCGAGCAGTTCGCCCTGCCCGAGGCCGTTGACTCCCTGCGAGAGGCGCGCAACCTCGAATCGCCGCACGACATCCGCGTGGCCGCCGCCGACCCGCTCAACCTCGCCGGCATCGTCGATCCCCGGCGAGCGCGTCGCCGCCATCCCGGGCAGAGAAATCCGCTATCGCAATGGAATGCTGATCCTCGAAGAAGGACAGGATCTGGAATGCCCAACGACGGGTGCAGCAAGGATTTCGCCGACCCGGCCAAACAAGAGGGCATTCCCGTCGCTCCTTCCGCCGGCGGTACCGGCCGAATCCACCCCGTCCGCGCCTACACTGTTCTAAGCCGCACCATGCCGACAGTCCCACCCAATTCAAGCTCGCCCTCCGATGGCACCAGCCCGCAATCGGACCCAGCGCCGCGCGCGCAGGAATTCGCCCCGGAAGACTTCTACTACGAAGGGCCGTACTTGGTCTTCACCGCCGCATATCACCTTAAGCGCGGCAGTTGCTGCCACTCGGGCTGCCGTCACTGCCCCTACCGCGACTCCGCCTGATCGCCTCCCCGGTCCGCGCGTGAATCCAGGCCCCGCAGTTACAATCAAATCAACCACAATGTCAGACATTACAACCCGCGACACCGTCATCCTGGGTTCCGGCTGCGCCGGGCTCACGGCCGCCATTTACGCCGCCCGCGCCAACCTCAAGCCGCTCGTGCTCGAGGGCCACGAGCCCGGTGGCCAGCTCTCCATCACCACCCTGGTCGAGAATTTTCCCGGCTGGCCCGAGGGCGTCCAGGGGCCTGAACTGATTGAGAACATGAAGCAACAGGCGACCCGCTTCGGTGCCGAGTTGAAG
>CAWBFL010000049.1:0-22533 GCA_963787905.1 uncultured Acidobacteriaceae bacterium
TTGAGGTTGGTCTGGCCGGTGCCGCCGTAGATGCCGAAGTTACCGTTATTGGCGCCGGTTCCATTGTTGTTGGACGGGTTTTCCTGCACGCCGGGCATCAGGTACTGGAAGGCGGTCGGGTCGCGTGCGCCGCCGTTCATAGAGAGCGGAAGCTGCGAATAGAGCTCGTTCTCGATGGTGCCGCCGAGGGTGACCTGGGTGGTGTTGATGAAGGGCGGAGCATCGGTGACGGTGATGGTGGTGTTCTCACCGCCGACGGTCAGTTTGAGGTTCAACCCGAGCACCTGGGCGGCGTCGATGGTGATGTTCTCCTGCAGCAAGCGCTGGAAGCCCTTGGCGACCACCTCGACGATGTAGGGACCGGGCTGCAAGGGCGAGATCTCATAGGTGCCCTTGTCGCCGGTGAGCTTGGTGGTCTTGACCCCGGTGTCGGTATTGGTGGCGGTCACCTCGGCTTTGGGAACGCCGGCGCCGTTGGGATCAGTGATGGTCCCCTGGAGGCCGCCTCCGGCGGTGTCCTGGGCCTCAAGCGATAAGCTGCTGAACAGCATCAGGCCGCAGCAAAGCAACACGCCGGCGACGAGGGAGCAGCATTGTGCGAGAAGACGGCGTGAAAGCCCGAGCGGCAAAGACCCAACTGTCGAGTTGCGATACATAGTTTTGCTCCATCTGATTTTTGCGCTGGAAGGAATTGGTCTGGGATGCTCGTTGTTTCCGGTTGAAGCATCCCCCAAAAACCTTGCGCCGATGACTAGAAACATAAAATTACTGATGAGCCGGAACGCGAAAAAAGTATTTGTTTACGGGAGTGATTGTCAATAAGAAAATGTTTTCCCGTTGAAACGGATTTGCGATGTTCCATCGGCCCTGCAAGGCGGTGCCCGGAGGAATGCGGGCGGAGCGGCGCGGGGAAGAATTAAGTTTTCAAAGCTTCCTGCAACATGCTACTTTGTTTTTGCCCAGATTCAACACTGAATTTGTTTCCCCTGGAAAGTGGCGGCATTGGTTCGGCCTGATCGCAGCGGCTGAAAACCGTTGCGAGACCGGACGGATGGCACTCCTGGAGATTGAAATCCTCAGCAAAGCACACCGCGACCCAGACCCAACCGATGAACCGGGTGGATTTGCAACTTTCCCGGTTCGGACGCGGGAGATTTGCAGCGCGCGCGCGGGCAGGAGTTTGCTCGTCGCGGGTGCTGTGATTGCGGGTGCGGTCAGCCTGGCCTGGCAGCAGGCGGGGTGGGGACAAGCCGCGCCGGGCGGGGGCGATTCCGCTGCCGCGACTACGGCCGCGCGATCGAGCGCGCCGGCACCAGGCACGACCACACTGCAGGTGTATTCGCGCTTGACGGTGGTGGACGTGACGGTGACGGATGCCAAGGGGCAGCCGGTGCACGGGCTGAAGGAATCCGACTTCACGGTGAAGGAAGATGGAAAACCGCAGCCGGTGCGGAACTTCCTCGAGGTTCGCGAAGACGAACCGCCGGCGGCACGCGAATCCACCCAAGCTGCCGCCCGATGTCTACACCAACGATCTGCCCACGCCGACCACCAGCGCGGTGAACATCCTGCTGCTGGACGCGTTGAACACGCAGCCCGCGGACCAGGTCGACGATGCGCCAGGAATCGATCCGGTACCTGAAGGGCATGCCGCGGGGGACACGCGTTGCGGTGCTCGGTTTGTCGAGTAGCCTACGCATCCTGCAGGGATTCACGGCCGATCCCGCGATCCTGATTGCCGCAGTGGACAGCAAGAAGAACCGGGCGCTTGCCTTCGCCGTTCATCGACAACGACAGCGGCTCCGTCTTGGACGATCAGGTGGATGCGCAACAGGACCTGGAGAATGACGACGCGGCGGCGATGGTGCAGCAGTTTGAGAACGACCTGACGACCACGCAGCAGGACATTCGCAACCGCATGACGCTGGAGGCACTCAACCAGATCGCAGCGTACGTTGGCGGGATCAAGGGGCGAAAGAATCTGATCTGGTTCACCGAGGGAATGCCGCTGAACCTCTTCCCCGCCGGAGGCCTGAATGATCTGGAGGGGTTGACCGACTACACCAAGGACCTGCGCAAGACCACCGATCTGCTGACCGCGGCCGAGGTAGCCGTGTACCCGGTGGATGCGCGCAAGCTGTTCAACAATCCGGCACTGGGCGCAGATCAAGCGGGACCCAGGGTGGCCAACAACCGGGGAGCAGCCAGAGCGGCGGCCCAGCAGCAGACCTACCAGATGAAAAAGGGGGGCCAGCTGCTGGGGATGGAAGCGGTGGCTGAGGCGACCGGCGGCGCTGCTTTTTACAACACCAACGATCTGAAGTCGGCCGTGGCCAAGGCCGTTGAAAACGGGTCGAACTACTACAGCGTGTCGTACGTTCCACCCAGCCCGGACTACGATGGCCGGTATCACTCGATCGACGTGGCGGTCGACCGGCCGGAGGTTCATCTGTCGTACCGCAAGGGGTATAACGCGGACGACATTCTGCACAACGCCATTACGCCTGCCCTGACCCTGGCGACGACTGCTCCGGAACCCTATGGCGACAATATGCAGGCCTCGATGGGGCGGGGTGTGCCGACGGCGACGCAGGTGCTGTTTGATGTCCGGGTAGCTCCGAGCGCCGGCCCGGTGAAGCCCGCCGATCCGGTGCTGGGGACGCTGAACAGCAAGCTGGCGGGCAAGCCACTGGTGCGGTACGACATTCTCTACTTCGTGCCGACCCGGCAGGTAACGTTTGCGGATGGGCCGGGCGGGACGCATAAATGTTCGCTGGCATTTGACGTTGCGGCCTATGATGTTTACGGCAAGCTGATCACGGGCCTGAGCCAATCTGTCAGCTCACCGCCCCTGACGGAGGAGCAGTACCGGCAATTCATGCAGAAGCCGTTTCAACTTTTCCAGCAGATCGACCTGCCAGCGGGGGAGACATTTCTCCGGGTAGGTGTTCTGGACGGCGTGTCGGACAAAGTGGGCACGCTGGAGATACCGCTGACGGTGCCCAGGAAACTGGCGAGGCCCGCCAGTCCAACCGGAGGAAAAGATGGCAGTTAATCGTTCCTCCACAACCGGCATGCGGCCACGAAGATTTCTCTTGCAAGTCTCTCCAGCCAAGACGTATTATGCCGCTTATTTTTGGAAACCGTTTCCGATGGGAAATCAGCCAGGAAATCAACCGGCGGATATGAGCGTTGCTGCTCAGCCAGCCGGACCGCAAATGCACTTATCAAGGATCAGGTGACCCCGATGCTCTTTCGCAAACACAACGTCTCGACGCGAACGCTCCTCCAACTGACAGTAGCCATGATCTTCTTCGTGGGCGGAGTGGGAGCTGCGCTGGCCGCCAACAGCGGCATCGCGCCCTTGCTGGTTCCGTATACCGTGTACACGATCGCCGGCACCCCTCAATATGCGACCGGGTTGACGTCGGTCACGGCCGGTTACTCGGGAGAAGGCGGCGCCGCCACGAACCGCGGCAATTTCAACTTAACCACGGGTGCGTATATCAGCACCACGCCGGGCGCGGCGCTGAACGGCCCGACGGCGATGGCGGTGGACTCGGTCGGCAACATCTACATTGGCGACACTGGCAACGACATCATCCGCGAGGTGAACGCCCAGACCGGACTGATCACGACCATTGCGGGGGTTACGCCGAAGGGCTGCTCGGGCGTGGTGTGCACGGTGCGCCAGGCGGGTTGCGCGGACGGCGTTCAGGCGCTGGGCGCCCCGATCGGCGGCAGCATTCAAGGCATTGCGGTGGATGCGTACGGCAACGTCTACTTTGACGATTCGACGACCGCGACGGTCTCGGTGGTGTACCGGGGCGGCACGCAGGTGGCGAACTTCATCAGCCTGGTGAATCCCGCGGGCGTAGCGAACTCCGGTGGCAAGGTGCTGCCGGGCTATGTGTATCACGTGGCCGGCGTGGTCAGCATCGGGCCGTCACTTTCGGTCGGGACCACCTGCTCGGGCACGCTGGGCAACGCGGACAATCTTCCTGCATTCCAGAACACGGCGGTCGCGGGATCGGCGGCAGGTGCGCAACTGCACGGCCCCAGCTTCCTGACCCTGGACAGCGCCGGCAACATTTATATTGCCGACACTTCGAACTCGACGGTGCGCGTGATCAACACGCAGGCCACCACTCAGACTTTCTTTCAGTACCAGGTGCCGCCGGGATACATGCGGTCGATCACCAACTGCAACGCGCTGCTGACGGTGCCCTGCCCGACTGCAACGACGACGGGCACGGCCAACACCAACATCAACGGCCCCGTGAATGCGATCGTCTTCAATAGCCAGTACCGCGAATCGGAGACCGACGCCTTCGGAAACATCTATCAACTGAACGGCACGGGCGGCGGCACCGGACCCCCGGGAATCTATTCCGCGACCGCGTATGCGGGCGGCACGCCGCTGACGACCCTGCTGACGGTTGAAGCGCCGCTGCTGAGCGCGTACTACGGCCCGAACTCCACGATCCTGCCGGGAAATGCTCCGGCGGAACTGCCGCTCACCTACGGCGACTCGTACATTTCGATTGGCAACCCGGCGCTGACCAGCACCCTGCCCGGCAGCTTCCCGGACGTGCTGGCGGTGACCAACGAAGATCTGGACATCCGGCCGAGCTCGCTGCTGCCGGATACCTTCGGCACCTTCTGGTTCAACGATAACCATTATCCTGAACTGGAGCGCATCGACCAGTACACCGGACTGGCTACCGGGATTATCGGATCGCAGCATCAGCGCGCGACCGCGTCGGTTTCCGGCCTTGGGAATCCGAACTACAACTCTCCGGCCAACTACAACAACCCGTGGTATTGCGTGTACGGTTCTTCCGGCAACCCCTGGACCTCGGGACCGGTGACCTACGATCCGGAGGCGGACGGCTGCCCGGCAATTCTCGCGCTGTACTCGGGCGGTGTGCATCCTACGGTGACGGACGGACTGGGTAACGTTTATCTAGGGGACGGCTCGGCGCACCTGATTCGGGTGCTGCCGGTTGGAACGGTGTTCCCGCAGACGTACGTCGGTGCGCCTCCGGCCGCGGCTTTGTCGCAGACGACGCCGCCCGTCGGAATCCAGGCCGGCTCTCCGGTCGCTGGAATTCTGGTTGGTCCGATCACCCAGCCGATCCAGGTGCATTTCAACTCGAACAATCCTCCGCAGATCGGGCCTTCGGTTCCGGATGCGCAGATGACGGGCAACACTACCACGGCGTTCTCAGTCAACAGCCCGAACGGGGATTTCTCGGTCAACACCAACACCCCCGAGTTCCCGATGGGTTCGCTGATCAATGCGAACACGGAAGCGTATGCCTTCAATGCCACGACGGCGAACTTCCAGATGTTCACCGCAAGTGCGGCCACAGGCAACGCGACCGGCAGCTGCACGCAGTTGGGCGCGGCGCCGATCGCGACAACAGTAACTGACTACGACTGCCTGGTGTACGTCAGCTTCAACCCGACCGGACCGGGCGTCCGGCAAGGCCAACTGGTGGTTACCACCGCAAATGGCTCGATCTATAATTTCCCGCTCTACGGCGTAGGCGTCGCCGGGCAGCTGGCAGTGGATGGCGGTGCTGCGGCCCCGGTTCCCACGACCGGCGTTGGCACGACGGCCGGGATCGCGGTCACCCAGGGCAACATCGCATACATCGCGGACCCGGCGAATAACCGGATTGTGGTCTGCAACCCGGCCAGCACGTGCGGAACCCAATCGACTCTGACGATCACCGGGCTGCCCAGCCCGACCACGCTGAAGGGACCGATGGGCGTCGCCGTCGATACCGCGGGCAACGTCTATGTCTCCGATACCGGCAACAACCGGATCATCAAGGTAGCCATCACCAGCTCGCCGATCTCCGGAACCGGGACGGTGCTGGGCAACAACGTCTGGATTTCCGGTGACAGCTCCTCCGCCGGAACGGGAACCACGCCTCCGCCGCAGTACGCCTTCAAGGCTCCGCAAGGGCTGGCGGTCGACCTGTGGAACAACGTGTATGTTGCGGACACCGGCAATGCGGCGGTCGTGGAGATTCCCTCCAACTACGCCTTGGGCGGCGCCGTTCCGTTGCTGAACTATACGGGTGCTCCGCAGTTCAAGCATCCGGTGGCGGTTGCAGTCGATTCGGCTGGAAACATCTATATTGCCGACACCAAGAACCCGAGCTCGCAGATTGTCAAGCTGGCACCTGGCGGCGGCGATCTGGTCAGCATTCCGGGAACCACGTTCCAGAATCTGGTTGGCTCGGGCGTGACTTCGCCGAACGGAGTAGCCGTGGATGCTGCCGGAAACGTCTATATCTCCGACAGCACGAAAAATGCGGTGGTGGAAGTGCCGTCCGGGGTCGGACCCTTTGCGGCAGCCTTCCCGCTGAACTTCATCGGCCTTCAGACCCCGTCTGGCCTGGCCCTGGACGCGAATGGCAACCTGTATGTCGCGGATTCGGGGAACAGCCGGATTCTCTACGACAACCGGCAGGCACCGTCGATCAACTTCGGCAATGTGCCGCAGGATCTCGCTGCGCTGGCACAGCCTCTTTGCCCTGGGACCATCGTGGTCGACTCCTTAAACATCGGCAACAACTCGGCATGCGTGCTGACCGTGACCAACATCGGCAACGAGCCCGTCATCCTGACGTCGCCGCTGCTGTCTCTGCCGGGCAGTTCAAACCCGGCGTACACTTTCTCGACGAACTGCACGAGTCCGCTGTCGCCGGGACTCACCTGCACGATCAATGCCAGCTTCGACCCCACGGCCGACAACCTACAGACTGAGACCCTGGACGTCAATGGCGGGACGCAGGTTCTGGGCTTGACGGCGGACGGGGAACAGCCGTTGGCCAAGGTTGTTCTGAGCTCGTCGCTGGGACTGACCCCGCCTGCGGGAGCCACCAACGATGTGATTACCGCGACGGTAACCCAGCCGAACCTCACCGGCGTAACGCCGACGGGGAGCGTCACCTTTACCTACGCGATCGACGCCTTCAATAACAATGTCAACAACTGCGCAACCGGCGGTACGGTAACGGCACCGCTGTCTGGCTCCGGCGGCACGGCGACAGCGAGCTTCACGCTGCCGACGCTGCTTGCGGGTGTGCAGTACACGATCAGCGCGAACTATAGCGGTGACACGCTGAACAGCGCTGCGCAAGCAGCTTCAATTATCCCTTCGGTCCCTGGAACGCCGGTCACGGCGACGGTATCGTCCACGGCGGCCCAGTTGACGTTTGTCTACGGGTCTCCGGCGCCGACTCCGGTCGGCACGGTAACGCCAAGCCCGGCCCCGGTTACGTATACCTTCGGCAGCAACGCTTCAGCTACCACCGCGGCCGGCTTGACGTACCCGGTGACCGTCAACTTCAGCGGCGCAGGCGCCTGCGCTTACGGAAACCCACCTGCGGTCTTCTCGACCGGTGGGGCAGCCGTGGTGGTGGAGAATAAAGCTCCGCTGACCTACGCCATTCCCAACTTCACCGCCCAGTACGGAGCTCCGAATATCAGCTACGGTGCGAATGCGGTGATCACCGGGAGCCCAAAATGGAGACGGCTTCGGCGCGAACTTCACTCCGGCTCAGTCGCAGTTGCTGAACGCCAGCAGCACTCCCTACTCGGTGGTTCCCACCGTGATTGGGGCTAACGTTGGCGACTACATTGTGACGGCTCCGCCCTCCATGCTGACGGTCACCAAGGCCGGCACGGCGATCAGCGTATCGATCTCCCCGACCTCGGTCGCCAATACAGCGGCGGGCGTGGCCAGCGCCGTGGTTACCATGTCGGTTGGGACAACCGTGATTCAGGGCATTGGAACGCCGACGGGATCCATCACGATCACGGATGCCTTCACTCCGATCACGGCTACTGGAGAGGGAGCCACGACTACGAACACGATCAACGTGCCGCTAAATGCAGGAGCGGCCACATATACCCCAAGCGGCAATGGGAGTACGACGCCGGGGCTGCATCAATACAGCTTCGCGTACAGCGGCGACAGCAACTTCCAGACGTCCACGGTGGTGCCGAACCCGACCGCCGCACCCTGCATCCCGTCGGCGCTTGCCGCCAACTGCCTGCTGGTGGACTATCCGGACTTCACCTTAACCTCAACCACGGGTCCGGTCGTGGTCATTCCGGGCGTCGTCCCGAGCGGCAACGGTCTGCTTCCGGCGCCGAACCAGTCGACGGCGGCACCGGAAACCGCGGTGCTGTTCATCAACCAGGTTCTGGGCTTCACGGGGCAGATTACGCTGACGTGTTCGCCGCAGAATCCGAGCTACGTCAGTTGCTTTATGACGCCGACCACGGTGTGCTTCGCCGCGTCGTCGGGCCCGACCTGCACCAACACGTCGAAGACCGCTGCCACGGTGGTGGCGATCGAGACACCAGCGACCCTGCCGTTGGGCTTCAAGACGTCTGAGCTGCGGACATCCGCGACCAGAACGGTGCTGGCCTTCCTGCCGTTCGGTGTTCTGGCGTTCTGCATGCGGCGGCGGCGCAGGTTGAGCAAGGCGCTGTGGATGCTGATGGTCATCTCGGCAGTGAGCGCGGGCATGAGCGGATGCGGCGGGAACCAGGTGGACTTCTACACCGCGGTTCCAACCGGGCCGCAAACGGTAACGGTCACGGCTACGTGGGCGGGCTCCGCTGCAGAACCGGCGGGTGCACGTTCCTTCGTGGTGCCGATCAACATCGACTAAGCTTCACGGATGGTCAGGCCGGGCAAGACTCCAAGCGAGACTTGTCCGGCCTTTTTCTTTGGGAAATGGGACGCATTGCGAGCCATCGGGGCGACTTGATCCATATCAGCGACATTAAAATGACGCAAATCGTGGATGGGCGCATGCAACAGATGTCTAGACAGACCGGCCGAAGCTGGTTAGTCTTAGGAAGCAGACGCATGCCTCCAGAAAGTGGTTCCAATCAGGGATGAGCGCGAGATTGACGCTGACGATTTGTGCGTGGAAGAACGTCTGGCGCAGGCGGTGGAGGGCGTGCCTAACCCGCGATGGCATTGATATGCAGAATGGTGCGTATTTTGCACCAGTGGGGATTGCGCGCGGCCTTGAGCGCGGATCGATGAACCTTACGGAGACGGATAAATAGATGGGTCGACTGCTGTGGCTGCTCTTATTAATTCCTGCGCTTCCGGCGGTAGGCCTGGTCTACCAATGGATGGGGGCTTTGAACGACCGGCGGCGCTTTCTGCGGCTGGGCAGAATGGTCGACGTTGGGGCCGGGCGGCAGATTTACGTTTCCGATATGGGCAAGGGCATGCCGGCGGGTCCGACCGTAATTTTTGAGTCAGGGATCGCAGCTACCAGCCAAAACTGGTTGCGGGTGCAGGAAGCGGTGGCAGGCTTTACGCGGGCGGTCAGTTACGATCGCGGCGGCCTGGGCTGGAGCAGCGCGTGTGTGTCAGAACGCACCCCTTCGAATATTGCACGGGAGTTGCGGGAGATTCTGCAGAGAGCGGGTATCCCGGGACCCTACGTCCTGGTGGGGCATTCCTTCGGCGGGCTGGTGGTGCGCCGCTATGCGGCGATGTTCGCGGATGAGGTCGCGGGCGTGGTGCTGGTGGATCCAATGCGCACCGAGGAATGGCCGCCGGTGAACGAGTCGCAGCGGGAGTTGCTGGAACGCGGCATTCGCATGGCGGGCTATGGGATTCCGGTCGCGCGCTTCGGCCTGGCGAGACTGGCTACGACTTCCCTCCTGTGCCGTTCGGGCAAAGCGTCGCGGGCGTTCAGCCGCGCAGCCGGCAATGGCGGGATCCATGTGATGCAGCGCATTACCTGCGAGGTGAGCAAGATGCCGCGCGAGGTATGGCCGATTGTGGCCGCGCATTGGGCGTCGCCGAAATACTATCGCGGGCTGGCTGCCCATTTGGAGGCCGTGCCTGCAAGTGTGACCGAAATGCAGACCGCGGCGGGAGTGGAAGGAATGCCGGTGGTATTGCTGACTCCGGGCAGCGCCAAGCCGCTCTCGAACGATCGTTTGAGCCACATCGGATCCGGCGTACGCCAGGTGATTGCCGAGAGAAGCGGCCACTGGGTTCATCTGGACGAGCCGGAATTGGTGCTGGAGACCATCCGCGCGATGGTAGAACAAGTCTCGCAGACGCAGGTGCCCGCGGTGTCGACCGAGCCCTTCCACGCCGAGGCGGGGATCCTGCGGGGGATCGATTCGGACACCGAACGTGCGTGCCCGAATGTCTTGCCCATCACCGTAAGCTGACCAGGTCGAAATGACGCCAGCTAAGATGCGAAGAAGGCTTCGACGTCTTCGATGGACTGTGTGAGGCGGTAGGGCGGCAGCGAGTCAAGGAAGATGCGACCGTAGCGCTGGCGCTGGATGCGGGGATCGAGCAGCATGAGTACGCCGCGGTCCTTGAGCGAGCGAATCAGCCGGCCGAAACCCTGCTTGAGGGTGATGACCGCGCTGGGCACCTGGTAGTCGAAAAAAGCGTTGCCGCCGGCCGCGGCGATGGCGTCCATGCGCGCCTTGACGACTGGGTCGGAGGGGACGGCAAAGGGAAGGCGATCGATGATGACGCAGCTGAGCTGCTCGCCCTGGACGTCGACGCCCTGCCAGAAGCTGGACGTGCCGAAGAGGATGGCGCCGGGCGTGTCGCGAAATTCTTCCAGCAGCACATTGCGCGGGGCGGTGCCCTGGAGGAGCAGCGGGTAGGGCAGCTCGGCGGCGAGGCGCTCGTGCATGGCGCGCATTTGGGCGTAGCTGGTGAACAGGCAGAAGGCGCGGCCGCGGGTGATTTCGAGGACGCGGCGGGTGCGCTCCGCGGCCTGCACAAAAAAATCCGGTTCGGTGGGCGAGGGCATTCCGGGCGGCAGATACAAGAGCGCCTGACGTGGATAGTTGAAGTGCGAGGGCACAACCAGCTCGCGCGCCAGGGTGAGGCCGAGGCGCCCGGAGATGTGCTCGAAGCCTGAGACAGCGTTGCCGGACGCGCTGGCGCCGGAGGCTACGGTGAGGGTGGCGGAGGTCAGCACGACCGAACTGTACTCGTCAAAGAGGGTGCCGGCGAGGAGTTGGGACACATCGATGGGCGTGGCCTGCAGGTGGGTGTGATGGCTGGGGTGGGCTGCGCCGCGCGCGAGATTGCGAACTCCGCCGGCGGTCCGGCGCTCGATCCAGAAGACGGTGTTGGGGTCGTGCGATTCGAGCAGAAACTTCAGATGGGTAGAAATGTCGGCGGTGCGCTTGCGCAGGCCGGGGGCCTCGTCGACATCCTTCAGCCGCTCCAGTTCGGCTGACAGCCGCGCGAGCGCGTTGAGCGCGCCGGTGTAGACGTCGCCACTTTCCTCGAGGAACTCGGCGCGCTGGGCGGATTCAAAGGGCATGCGGCCCAGGCCGGTGTTCGATTCGCGGTCGGTAGGCAGCGCGGCGAAGAATAGCCGGGCGCGGTCGCGCAGGGTTGCGGTTGCGCTCTCGATCGCCGGGGTGGAGGCTCGCCTGGCCCGCAGCATGGTCTCGACGTCGCGTGCCAGCTCGTCGAAGCGCTGGGTGCTGAGACCGATGCCGAAGAAATTGCTGGCGGTCTCTTCCAGGTCGTGGGCTTCGTCGAAGATGACCGCGCCGGCCGCGGGCAACACGCCCGCATCCGCCGACGCACCGGCTTGCAGCTTGATCGCCATGTCGGCGAAGAACAGGTGGTGGTTGACGATGATGATTTCGGACTCGAGCGCTTTGCGGCGCATCGCGGTGATGAAGCAGCCCTCCCAATCGGGACAGCTCTGGCCGAGGCAGGCCTCGCCACGGGCGTCGAGTTTGGGCCAGAGCGCGGAGGCTTCGGGGAGGGCGTCGATCTCGGCGCGGTCGCCGGTTGCGGTCGTCTTCTCCCATTCGGCGATGGCGTGGAACTGCGAGATCTCTTCCAGGCCGGAGAGCAAGGGAGAATCGCGCAGAGCGTAGAGCTTGTGCTTGCACAGGTAATTGCCACGGCCCTTCATGTAACAAACCTTGAGCGGGCCGAGGATCGATTCGAGGAAGGGAACATCCTTGAAGAAGAGCTGTTCCTGCAGGTTCTTGGTCCCGGTGGAGATGATGACGCGCTGCTGGCGCTCGCGGGCAACGCGGAGCGCGGGCAGCAGATAGGCGAGGGTCTTGCCGGTCCCGGTGCCGGCTTCGACGATCAGGTGGCGCTTGTCGGCGAAGGCCTTTTCAATGGCGCGCGCCATCTCGTACTGACCTTTGCGATGTTCGAAGGCGAGACTGGAGCGCGAGAGCAGGCCGTGGGGCGAGAAGAAGTCGTGCAGGCTGGGAAGCTTGCCGGCGGGGATGTGCTCGGGCTGCGCGGGGACGATTTGGAGTGGGGAGGACACGGGCGCTCTCCCCATGATATTCGCGTTTCCTTCGATCCGGCCGGGAGTGGCTGAATTCGCGAACGACCGGGTCAGAAGGTGGGTGGCTGGTTGTGGAGTATTTGCTCGACGATGCCGTGGATCTGGATGATGGGCCAGGGTTGGGCGACGGTCTGGGGCGCGATCTGGCCGGGCTGGTGGATGATGAGGGCGGGGCGCGGGTCGAAGACGCCGCGCGAGGCGGCATCGTCTTCCTCAGTCCACGCGGGCAGCCAGTTCCAGGCGTCGATGCGCCAACCGTGGTCGCCCTGGACGATGAGGGTGGTCTGATTCCAGCGTGGCGAGGCGCGAAGAGTGCCGACGAGTTGGCCGAGGACGCGGTCGGTAAGGGCGAGGTTGTCGAGGTAGGAGCTGTCGCAGGTCTGGGTGTAGTCGCCGTTGATGCGACTCCAGATGTTGGGGCTGTGGGGGATGGCGAAGTGGAGGAAGACGAAGTCGGCCTGGTCGGTGTGGAGGAGTTGGAAGGCATGCTGCTGGAGATCGGTCTCGGTCTGGTAGCGGTGGCGGACGTCGAAGGAGCAGAGATGGCGGTCGGCGCGAGAGGGTGACCGCAGCTCGCGGACGACCTGCTCGAGCGGGATGTAGACATTGGTCCAGAAGGGATCGCCCTGCGCCATGAGGCCGTCGAACATGTCGTGGTTGGTCCAGTAGCAGTTTTGGATGGCGTCGGAGTAGACGGCGCAGTAGGGGTTGTACCAGCCGACCGCGGCGGTGCGCCAGCCAGTCTGGTCGGCGTCGGCGAAGACGGTCTGCTGGCCGTTGATGGGCTCCCAGCGGTCGTCGGCCTCGTGATGCACCCACAGGTGATTGTGGAAGTTGTAGCGGATTCCGTCGATGATTTTTCCGGTGAGCAATGAGGGGACGATCTTGACGGTGTGATAGCCGGCGGGCTGGGTATCGGTGAACAGGGTGCTCTGGGCCCGCAGGGCATCGAAGTTGGGCAGGTTGAGATCGTGCGCGCGATGCTCGAAGACCTGATCGTAAGAGAGCTCGTCGAAGATGACCCAGACCAGCAGCGGATGCTGGCGCGGGGGCTGGGGTGATGTGGCCCAGGCTGCCTCGATCTGGTTGGGCGCGGGCTTCCACCGGGCAACCCAGAGCAGTTGGGCAATGCTGCTGAGGGCGAAGAGGATGAGGGAGACGGCGATGGCGCTGCCGACGCGCATCAGACGGCGATACCACTTGGGGAAACGGAGCAGCAGCAACAACAGCAGGGCCGCCCAGACCACCAAAAGGATGATGACCAGACCTTCGATGAGGTCGAATGGAAAAAACGACTGGGTGCGCTGAATGAGATAGGGCGGGATGACGATGGCCGCGCCCAGGCGTACCCAGGGATAGAAGCGCGTGCGCGACGCCAGCGTGAAGATGACGAAGAGCAGCAAGGCGACCAGGAGTATGTCAGCGATCTGCGCGTAACAGATGCGGGCGAGCGGCTGGGGCGTGTGCATGCGGACATCGGCGCCGCCACCGAGCAGGTCACCGTAATTGACCACGAGAATGAGCGATGCGATGCCAATGCATTGGCAGAGCTTCTTCAGCATGCGAACTTTGTCTCCTATCCTGGAGCGCTCTACCTATTGTGAAGCTACTGTGCAGTCTTTTCGAAGAGGAAGAGGATGCGCCCGTTGTCGAGCGGGTGCCGATCGATTACCTGGAAACGGCCGGTGCTGGCAGCGAGCAGGTCGGATTCCGCGAGCGAGCCGTAGAGTGAATCGCGGCCGCGCATGAGGCTTTGGTACATGGGGTCCTCGACCGGGACCCATTCGACGATGAGGTGGCGGCGGGTCAGGCGATGGCAAAGGGCGAGGATTGCGGGCAGGGGGATCTGCTCCATCAGGACGAGATGATGGATGACGGCGAGCATCAGCACCAGGTCGAACTGGCCATCGAGACGAGGAAGCAGCGCCGACGATTCGGAATTCTCCCAGCCGACTGATGGAGTGGGCCGCGCGACGTCGGCGTGGATGATCTGAATCGGAAGCGTGCGCTCGCAGGCCATGCGGAAGAGGCGATCGGCCGAGGCGGCGTCGCGCTCGAGGGCGACGACGGTGGCGCCCATTTGCGCGGCAAGGGCGCTGAACTCGCCGGTATTGGCGCCGATGTCGAGCACGCTGGCTGGTGTGACTGCGGCCATGGCGCGGCGCACCCAATCGAGCTTCTGCCGGCTTTGCTCGGGCGTGTAGTGGGTGAGCGTGTCGGGGTAACGGCTCCAATCGGAAGTCGCGCTGTGGGGCATGGCTCTGCGGGTGCGCCGGAGGAGGTCTTTCACGGCCCGCTTCAATACGTTCGCCGTCACCTCCGGGTCGGCGATGCGCAGCGGACGTTGCTTCGCCGCAGGTTCGGTTGGTTTGCGGCGATCCAGCAGGGCGGGAAGGGTGATGGGCCAGAACGCCTCGCGCGAGAGGCGCTGGCTCCATCCGAGCGCGGCATAGCAGTCGGAAGGCTCGTATCCGTCGCGTTTGAAGAGACTCAGCGAAAGCGGCCAGCTGAGCATTCGATTCATCAGCAGCGGCAGCAGGAAGGTACGCACATACTGTCCGTAGGCGAGCCAGATGGACGAGTGGGGATCGCGGCGCTCGAAGGAGAGGATATCGACAAAGATGGGACGGGTCCCGACGAAGAGGAGGTTCAGCGGGGTCGCATCTTTGAGAATCCAGCCGTCGGCGAGCGCCTGCTCGCACAGGTTCAGGGTGAGTTCTGCTGCGGCGAGCCATTGCGAGGGAGTCCACTCCCACGGGTAGGTGGGGATGGGGATCCGGGGATGGCGCAGACTCAGGACCCCGCCGGTGTCGTCCACCTCGGCGGGGATGAGGTCGCCGCGCTGCTGCAAGGATTGGCAGAGGGGGGATTCGAGGAAATCCAGCGCGGCCACGCGAGCGGATGCGCCAATTCTGCGAATCACGTGGTCATTTTCGAAGCTGAGCGAGCCGGCAGGATCGCGGAATGTAGCAGCCGGCAATCCTGAGGTCATGCGATCTCGGTGGACTCACCTGCCTTGGCAGCGACGGGGAGGGTCACGATCGGCTCATCCTTTTTGCGCGAGAAAAAGGCGCGGATGCGGCGGCGGACATAGTAGGCGTAGGCCGCTGCTACGGAAGCGATACCCTGGAGCGCGATCAGGCCTGAACCGGGATCGACGTAACCCCAGGCCCGCCGTTCGCTGGCGAGAACCATGCAGAAGAAAATAAAGACACTGAGCGAGAAGGAGATAAGTCGCTTCATAGAAAGCCTTTCCAAGGTTGAAAGGCCGCTTGATCGATCGAAGCGGCACGTGACAGCTCAGACGGAGTACGGAGCGAAACAATTCGACCTAGGCACAAACACGTACTGAGACAAATAGTTGCGTACGAATTTGTTGTGAACTAACTCTCCAACTTCGCACTTGATTAAAAGACGTTGTATTTTGCCGGGAAGATGCACGACCAGCGAGATTTCTGCCGCAGGTGGGCCCGTGTCGCACCAAAATGGGAGGCAGAAGCGCGGGTGGAGGAAGCATGCGGCGTGATTTTGACTGCCGAAAAACACTTCGGGATCCATCGCGGCGAGTGTTCTGCAGCGATGGATCCCGAGTTTTGGTGGGAATTGAAATGCGGCTAGAAGCGGACCTTGAGGCCGAACTGCATGATGCGCGGCTCAAAGGTGGTGCTGATCTGGCCTGCGGTGGTGGATCCATTGACCACGCTGGATGGCTGCGTGACGGCGGTGACTGGAACTGAGCCGCCGACCCCGACCGTTGAGGTGGTCGTACCCTGAGTGCTGCTGACGCTCCCGGGCAGATAGTAGTTGGTGTGGTTGAAGATGTTGAAGAACTCGGTGCGGAACTCGACGTTTAAGCCCTCGACCGGAGTGGCAAACTTCTTTTCGAGCGCCAGGTCGGCCTCATTGAAGGTCGGAGTGCGGCCGGGATTGCGGGTAGCGTTGCCGAACGGGCTGAGGTAGTTGCCGGCTGCGTCCTTGATCGGAGGATCGCGGAAGGCGTTGAGGTTGATGTAGTCGACGTACCCGGTATTGGCTGCGCGCACGCTGACGCCATTGGTGATGGGCTGGCCGGGCACGATATCCGGCCGGTACTCGTTGGCGCCACGGTAGGTTGCGGAGATCTGCGGGGACAGCGCCTGACTGCCGTTGGGGCTGTAGGTGACATTGAAGGGAGTTCCAGACTGCGCGGTGTTGATGACGGAGAGTTGCCAGCCGCCGAGGAACGCTTCGGTAAAGCCATTGTCTGAACCGAGGAACTGGCGTCCGTGTCCGACGGGCAGTTCATAGACCAGGCTAGTGATGTTCGCGAGGGGAAGGTTGTAGTCGGACTGTGCGTAGTCCGCGCGGATGTTATTGCCATCCTGCGGCGAGGGGGTGTTGCCTTCCAGCGAGGCGCTCGCGTTATCCAGCGAGTGCTCCCAGGTGAAGGAGTTCAACAGGGTGAGGCCATTGACGAACCGCTGCTCGTACTTCACCTGGAGAGAATCGTAGTGCGAGTAGAACTCGTTGAGGGCTTCGGTAATATCCGAAGGCCAGGCAGTGGGACGAGCGAAGCCCGATGACGGGCTTGCCGGATTGGCATAGCCGAGGAGCGGATTTCTCTGGTTGGCATTGAGGAAGCCTTCCAGCTTGACTCCATGGTTGCCGACGTACGCGATATCGAGCAGGCTGTTCTTGGCCAATTGCCGCTGGATGCTGAGGAAGTAGCTCTCGACGTAGGTGTCGCGGGTGTTCTTGGGAATGTAGGTGATGTTATCGGTTGCGGGGTTGAAGCTGGTGACCAGGCCAGAGGGGAAGCCCTGATCGGCGGTGGCGTAGCACGACGGAGTGGTCGAGTTCACCGGGATGATTTGAGCAGGCAGCGGCGAGGCGCAATGGTTGCTGGTGTTGGGCGTGCTCTGGACCACCGAAGCAAACTGCGCCTGCGGCGCGTTGATGGCGAGGATATCGCCGGAGCCGGCCCGCGTGTAGTGGGAGTAGCTGATGCCGAAGCCTCCACGAACGACGGTGTTGGAATCGACGGCGTAGGCAAAGCCGACGCGCGGGGCGAAATCGGTGTCGTCCGGGTTCACCAGGGTCTTGCCATAGGTGCCGCCGTAGGAGACCGGCGTGATGCCATTGCCGGCGACGGCGCCGGGGGTTGTGGTGAGGACGGACAGAGAGCCTGGATCCCAGTTCGAAATGCGGTTGTAGAGATCGGCGTAGGGCGAGGCATACTCCCAGCGCAGGCCGAGGTTCAGCGTGAGGCTGGGACTGACCTTCCAGTCGTCCTGCGCATAGATGTTATGCATGTTCTTGGTCAGGTGAGCCTCATAGAAGTTGGCGAGCTGGTAGGTGCTGGTCTGGCCGAACAGGAAGTCGGCCCAGTAGGTGTCCGGCTGGGCCGAGGTGGGAGCCGCGGCCGCGGTGGAGGTCAAGGAGCAGTTCGCCGCATCCAGTGCTGCGTCGCAAAGGCTGTATCCGCCACCGAAAGTAAAGGACCCATATAGCGGATTGTTGTCGTTTACGGCCATCCAGAGGTGCTCGTACTCGTAACCGAACTTCAGGGTGTGGGCTCCCTTCACCCAGGTGAAGTTAACCTTTGGGTCCATGAGGGCCGGGTCCTGCCACTGCGGGTTGGTGCTCTGGCGTCCGAATCCGGAGAAGTTGGTGATGCCGATGGAGGGAAGGCCGCCGGCGACGACCGCATTGGTGGTGGGCAGGCCGGGAATGTTATTGAACGCGGTGTTTCCGATCGAGAGGTTGTATTTACCAGCCTTAGTGCGGTCCAGGCCCAGCCGGGCTTCGAGCACCTTGTCGGCACCGAACAGCTGAGTGAAGCCGACTGCGATCTGCTGGTCGAGCAGGCGGATGTGTCCGTTGGTCTGGCCGTCGAGAGGGACGGGGATCGAGGCGAAGTTGATCGCGTCCTCTTTGCGATCGCTGACGCGGAGGAAGGCCGAGCGCGAGGGAGTGATCTGCCAGTCGAAGCGCAGGTCGCCCTTGTCGGAGGCATCGTGGAAGGGAACCAGCACGGAATAGTCGTCCTGCGCCAGTCCGCTGCCGGCGAGGCCCGCCGTGGGCAGTCCGGGAATCTGTTTGAAGTAGGTAATGATCTGCGAGGCCAGCGGATTGATGGCGCCGGAAGGGATGGCCGTGCCCGCGGGATAGTCGGTGCCGGTGAGGACGTTGCGGACCGGGACCGTAAGAATGCCGCTTAGCTCATTCTGGGTCGGCAGCGTCAATACGGTGAGGTTCTTGAAGACCTGGCGGAAGCCCTCGTAATCGAGGAAGAAGAAGAGCTTGTCGTGGACGATCGGACCGCCCAGGTTGAAGCCAAACTGGTTGCGGTTGAAGGTCGGCTTCTGGAAGGGCACGGCCAAACCCGAGCTGCCGACGAGGGTGGGTTTGAAGAAGCCGGGAGCGTTCAGGTCGGTGTTACGCAGGAATTCGTAGACCGTTGCGTGGATGCGGTTGGTGCCGCTAAGCGAAGCCACGTTGATGGTAGCGCCGGAAGCGCGGCCGTATTCGGCGCTCTCGTTGTTGGTGACCACCTGGAACTGCGCGACGGAGTCGGGGGGGACGGCGATGATCTGGTTGTCGAAGCCCTGGTTGCTTTCGCCGTAGGCATTGTTATCGATACCGTCGAGCAGGAAGTTGTTGAACATGCTGCGCAGGCCATTGGTATTGAACGAACCGGCACGCACCAGCGAGTTGCTGGAGCTGATGAAGTACGAGGTCGGCGCCTGGCGCGAACCGGGGATCAGCGCCAGCAAATCGGAGTAGTTGCGCGTGGCCAGCGGAAAAGCCTCGCTCTGGTAGTGGGTAATATTCTGGCCGCGCTCGCTGGTTTCAGTCTCCATCTGCAACGCGACGTCGGAAACTTCAACCGTGGTTTCCGTCGAGCCGACCTTGAGGGTCAGGTCGATGTGCTGCACGTTGCCGACCGATACGGTGATGTTCCTGGCCACGGCGTCGGAGAAGCCGGGGGCGCTGGCGCTGATGGTGTAGACGCCGATGCGCAGGGAGGGAACGTCGTAGTCGCCTGAGGCGGTGGTCTTGGTTTCGGAGACGATGGCAGTGTCGTTGTTGGTGATCTTGACGGTCGCGCTGGGGATAGGCGCACCGCTGGCGTCGCGAATGATGCCGACCAGGCCGCCGTTCTCATATTGAGCATGCAACTGAATGCAGAGGGAGAACAGCACAAACGCCGCTATGAGCAGGGGGGTGGATGAGAAAATATTTTTCCGCATGCTTCAGAGATACAGTGTTCTGCGTTACGGCCCGATCAATCGGATGTGAACGATTGGTGTACATAGCGGTTTATCCGGAGTGTTTTGCGGGATCGGGAGAATGGGCAATGGCGCGCGCAATGGAGAACTCCCCGCATTCCGGAATTGGAGTGCGGGGAGCGGGAGTGGGTCGGAATGAATCGGGTTGCAGCGGATCGGTCGCGTATCGCACCGAAGTGACCCGCGCAGACCGGGTTTGAGGAAGCGCGGCGGCCACGGCATCGAAATTATGTTGCAGGCACAAAACTACGCCCGCACCTCCAAGGGAGATACGGGCGTAGTGCTTCTATATACCGCGTCCCACTTGCAACTACTTCTTGCCGAGCTTGACGCTGAGTCCGAATTGCAAGACGGGGAGGACCTTCACGCTGTTGACATCGCTTTGCAGGCTGGCGACCTGGGTAGCGATGTCCGTCGAGACCCCGGAGATTGTGTTGATCTGCTGATAGCCGCTTTCACTGCTGCAGGTGGTGCTGCTGCTGCTGGCGGTTTGGCAGGCTTCGCCGCCGTAGCTCCATGACACCGTGGGTGTCCCGATGATCTCAACGCCGAATTCTGTTTCGAACCGGATGCGATGGTTTTTCGCCACCATATTTCCCCAGCCCAAGGTGAAGCGCGGTACAGCTTTGCCGCCGAGGCCGAGGCCTAAGTTGCCGGTCAACGGGCTGGACGGGTCGCTGAGGTAGTAGTCATTGCCGATCTTGAGTGAGGTTCCGGAGGTTACGGTCACGGTGCCGTTCAGGCCGGTGTCATTGTAGACGGTGGTACCGGCGCTCAGGCGGAAGCTGCCCTTGAAGGGGAACCAATCCAGCATCACCTTCGCGTTATTGAGCTTGAGGGAGGCGGAGATGGGCTCGTTGCTGACGGTCCCGTTATAGGTGTAGGAGAAGAAACCGGCTCCGCCGCGAACATTGAGCCGTCCCGGCACCAGCGGCGTGGCAACATCGAAGCCGACCCCTCCGAAACCGATCGTGACGCCCACGCCGAGACTGGAGAACGGGCGGGTGCTGCCATCGGATGCAGCAGCAGTCTTAGCGGGTGCGGCGGCTTGCGCCGAAGGAGCGTTGTAGAAGAATGCGTTAGCGCTGCTGGACGAGCTGAATGGCCGGTCGAGTTGCGCATAGAGGGGCGTTGCGGCCGGAGAGACCTGGAACGCAGCCGGGGCGACTGACTGCGCTGAGACTAGGTTGGGGGAGGAGACGAGGAGAGCGAGAACCGCGAGGACAGCCAGAGAATAGCAGGATTTCATTGGAGGATATTCCTTTCCATTTCCGGCTTGCGCCGGACTTCAGTCTCATTCGGTTGAGGATTTCAACAACACTGCGAACACCCAGAACAACACTGGCCCAAGAGCGTACGGCGCAAGCTGAACACCGCAGGGGAATACATGGCCTAGGGGAGGGGCTGCGGAGATTGACCGCGCCTCGGAATGCCTCATAGTAGCAGAGACTTACGATCTGGCAACAAGATATTTTTGCGATATGAAACCGTTCCTCAGGAGGTTCATCGGTCAACGCGGGGACGACGCCTGGGTCATCTCTAGCGGAGGACGCCACCGGCTGGCGGCAAGCGCGGCAAGCTGGGCTGGGGACTGGATTTCGCCGCTGAGGATGGCTTTGAGGAGCATACGGGTGTTCACCGCGTCGAATGGGGTGTCGACGCGCGCGGGAGAGGACTGGCGGGGCAGTTTGACGATGTAGGCGGGGCGATCATCGAACAGGCCGTCATGGCTGGCGGCCTCATCTTCGTTGGTCCAGAAGGGCGACGCCCTCCAGACCAAACTGGTGCGCCACGAATGGTCGCCCATCACGATGATGGTGGAGGAATCCCACTCCCCGCGTTGGCTGAGCAACTGGCGGACATGGGCGAGGTAGCGGTCGGCGAGGGCGAGATTATCGATATACGAGGCGCCGTGGGGGGTGAATTGTCCGGTGCGGCGGTCATAGATTCCGCCTGGATGGGGGGCGGGGATGTGGAGCAGCAGGAAGCGAGCGCCGTCGTCGTTCAGCATCTGGTCGGAGTCCGCGGCGAGTTGCTGGTAATCGGCGATGTGCAACCTAGCCGGGTGGATCGGGAACCGATCATCCCGGTAATCGTTGGGCACGAACCGCGACGCGAAGCGAAGCCATGGAGCGAGGGTGTTGGCGCGGATCGAAGCCCCAGCAAGCATCCACCGGTCGTAGTCCTCACTGTAGGTCCATCGGCAGCGGTCGAGTACCGGCGCGAGGATTCTGCAGTAGGGGATGTACCAGCCGGCGATCGCGGTGGTGTAGCCTTCATCCAATGCGTCCTGAAATACCGTGTTCTCGGGGTGGAAGGGCTGCCAACTATGGGTGAGCGGGGTATGCAGAGTGAGCAGGCTGCCGTCGGCGCCGGCCCGGATATGGTCCACCCGCAGACCGGTGAGCAGGGACGGGACGGCGAACTCCGTGTATTCGGCGGCTGGGCGAACCTGGGTGAAGAGGGTGGATTGGCTGGCGAGCCGGTCGAAGGCCGGTAGTTCGAGGCCTGGGAAGCGGCGCTCGTAGACCTGCTGATAAGAGAGTTCATCGAGGATGATCCAGATGACCCGGGACCTGGGCGACGCCTTCAGGGACATCTGCGGATCTGACGAGCGCAGGGGGCGCGGCGTCAGCAGGCCGCGGGCCTGCCAGAAACACCACCCGGACTGTCCGATCAGGAGGATCGCTCCCAAGCTGGCAAAGGCGAGGACGGTGTGCGCGAAGTGCTGGGCGCTCTCGAACGCGTGGAGGAAGGAGGGCCGCCAGACGGCCGTGAACGCGCCCATCCAGAGGCATGCCGTGAAGATGAGTGTCCGGCCAAGCCAATGTGGAATGGAGCATAGCTCGAGTTGAATTCCGTCTTCAACCAGCATCAAGGGGATCGCAAGCCAAATC
>CAWBFL010000050.1:0-81508 GCA_963787905.1 uncultured Acidobacteriaceae bacterium
CCGGCAGCGGCGGGTCCGGGGGCCGGCCGGCAGGCTGCGCGTCAGAGCGGGTTGGCCAGGTACGGGAACTGCGCGGGCGTAGTGGGGGCGGCGCTGCAATTGACGTTGTCGGTCGTCAGGTTCGGGGTGCCGCCGCTGCCGTTGAGCTCGTTTCCGTCGTCCGCGGGGACCGGCGCCGAGACGTTCGGGTCGCCGCGAGCCTCGAAGCCGTGTTCCCGAAGACCAAGCCGAACGTCACGTCGACGACGTCATCGCTGAGGCCCCGGCCTCCGAACTTGTTGGGCGTGACGGAGCAGGCGGTTCCGGTATTGGGGCTGGGATTGATTTGGCCGCCGCTCTCCCAGCCGAGATAGCTCGCCGTGCTGACGTTCTGCGAAAGGTCGGCGATGAGGACGTTCGGGACGAGCAGCGCCTGCAAGTAAGCCGACGTCGCGGCGCTGCGGCCGCCGAAGCCGGTGACGAACGTGTTGATCTCCGGGGCCAGCGTGGCGGCGTCGCTCAACGGGCCGTTCCGGTTGTTCGCATCGTGCTGCGCGTAGGCCTCTTCAGTTGTTCTTCCGCTGCCGTCAGGTCCGCCTGGTTGTCCTTCTCGGCATCCTCGGCCTGTTCCAGGTCTCCCTGGGAGATGGCTCCGTGCGCAAACAGGTCCTTCGCGCGCACGTAGGCCTTGTTCGTCATCTGCTCATCGTTCACTGCCTTCAGATACACGTCGTACGCGTTGGTAATGTCCGGGCTTTGCACCTTCAGCAGCAGTTGGCCCTTCTTCACGAAGTCATCCAGCCGCGCCTTGATGTCCACCACCTTGCCGCTGGCCAGCGAGATCACCGGTACCTCGCGCGCAACATCCGGATACACCGCGCCGGTCACATTCAGCTCCGCCGACGCCTCTACCTTGTCCGCCGCAACCAGCGGAAACTGGTCGGGCTTGTCCACCGTCACCAGGCTCATGTCGCCGGATGGCACCACCTGCGGCTGCGGAGGAGCCCCGTCAGCCGGGTTGAATTTCTTCTGGCAAGCGGTCAGCGCCAAACACACAATCAGGCTCAGCGAGCATCGTACAAAGTTCCTGCTGGTCATGGAATCACCTCGCGCCCAACGGCAAGATTCATCTGGCCGGCCGCGGTCAGGTACGCGCCCACCAGTTCGAGATACGCCAGTTGCACCACGCGGTAGTCGCTCTGCGCGTTCAGAAAATCCATCAATGAGGCCCCTCCATGCTGATAGGCATAGGTCACCGTGTCCCGCACCCGCGTCGCCTGGTCGCGGTATTGCGCTTTGTACGGCTTCAGCAGCTCGATGTTCGAGCGCACCTGCTCGTACGCCGAGTCCACGTCGTTGAACACCTGCGCCCGCGCCGCGTCCGTCAGGTCCTGGTTGCGATCAATGTCGATCAGCGTGCGCTGCTTCTCGCCCTGGTTGCGATCGAAAATCCGCAGCGGAATCTGCACGCTCAGCCCCAGCGTCTGGATCCCGTTCGGGTTGTTGTTCGACGAGTTGTACGTGTACCACGCGCTGTACGTCGGGTCGGTCGAGCCGTTCGAGATCGCCAGCTTGTGGTTGGTCTTCGCCTGCTCAATCGCCTCGATCGCCGCCTTCAGGTCCGGCCGCGCATCCAGCGCCGCCTGCTCGAAGTCCGTCAACGGCTTCAGGTCGCTCGAAAAATCGAACGGCCCTGTCACGTCGAACTGGTCCACCGGCGTGCGGTCGTTCAGCAGTTGCAGCAGCGCAATCTTCGCCGTCCGCAGGTTCACAATCGCCGTCTGGATCTCCGTCTCGTACTGCACCCGCAACAGCTCAATCCGGTCCAGATCGATCTGCGCCAGGTCGCCCGCCGCAAACCGCGCCTTGCTGATGTCGATGATCTTGTCGTAATACTCCAGGTCCGCCCGGGCCAGCTCCAGCACCGCCTTGGCTTCCAGCGTCTGCACAAACGCCGAGCGCAAGCCAAACAGCAGTGTGCGGTCCAGGTCCTGGTGCTCGGAAGCCGCAATCTGCGTGCCTTCCTTCGCGCTCTCCAACCGCAGCTCGCGCTTGTGGTCGCGCTCATGCAGATAGCTGAAGTTCGGCGACAGGTCCGTGCCCTTGATGGGCTGCCAGCTACCGTCATGCGGCGCAATCGCCGTCCCGTCCTCCGTCATGGTGAACTGCGGGTTGGGCCGCAGATACGCCGTGATCTCTTCCGCCTTCATCTCGTCCACGTTCGCCTGGTCCGACTTCAGCACCGGGTTCGCCGCTTCAAACTTCGCCTTCACCTGCTCCCAGGTCAGGCCCGTCGTCCCCGGCGCCGGCGCCGGAAACCCCGGAATGTTCGCCTGCGCGACCTGCAACCCCATCGCCGCAGACGCACCCGCGGTCTTCGGCTGCCCAACCTGCGCGGACGGCGCCTGTGGCAGCGCCGCCTGCTGCGCGCCCGCCATGCAGCCTGGCGCCAGCAATATCCCGAGTGCGACAGAGCTACTTGTTGCCCAGGTCAATAACTTCGTTGCACTCATTCGGTGAGTTCGCTCTCGTTTCCGGCTGTCGATGGTGATAACTCCCCGTACGCAGCAGCCTGCGCACAGGTACGCATTGACGGTGGGTAAAACTCTCAATGCGCCACGATTGAATTGAAGTTAGAGTAACCGATCCTTTGGCTATCGTTAGGCTATCTTTTGGTCGTTCGACATAAGGACGGTATGAGTAACTGGCCACCCCCGCCTTTGCTCCTGTAGCTTGCGTCAAAACCGGATTTCCCGCCCAAAAGTTTTCACCGAATTTTGACGCGCGACACCCGCCGCCACACCGCTGTCGCTCGCGCCCCGCCCCCAGGCACGCACCCGCTCCGTGCCCTTAACGCAGCAATGCGGAGACCCGTCGGTCTCCGCATTGCCCTCCCTCGTGTCGACGCTGTTTAGAACTTCACCATCAGGTCGATGTCGATCAACTGCTCGTCCCTGCGCATGTCTGGCTGCCACAGGCCGCCGTGCCCGCTCTCGCCGCCGCAGAAGCCCGGCACATTGACGTACGGCCCCACCGAAGTCGGCACCGGCGTCCCGTCCATGCACGAGTAGAGCGTGGGCGAACCGTTGTTCACCCCGGTAGGCGAACCCAGAGCCGACGGCGGTGTCGACCCGCCATGTCCCGCCCAGTAAGGAACACTGGAGTGCCGGTAGTCATACTCAAACCGCCACGTCAGCCACTGTACCGGCATGTAGTCGTAGGTGATCGAGCTATCCCACGGCTTGAACGGATCGCTGGGATTTCCAGGCCAGTACGGCGAACCGAGCGCATCGCTGGTCGCTGTCTCCCCGTTGATCGCCGGCACCAGGGCCAGGTAGCGCCCTGGATTGTTGATTTGCCCGTAGCCGATGGTCAATCCGTCGTGGTCCTTCTTCCACCAGAACCGGTTGTAAATCATGAATCCGATAAAACTCTGCTTCGGATTCACGCCCGGCTTGAAGCCCGCGGCCGTATCCGCGTAATACGTGTTGGTGGGAGCGAACTGCGCATAGCTGCCCAGCGAATTCGGGTCCTTGGTGTTGCCGTGGCAGCTGACGCCCTGCTGATACCAACCCGCCGCGCTGGTCAAACTGGGTCCGAATTCGCAACCCAGATCTCCGGTGAAGCTGAAGGCCATCTTGTCGATCCCGGTGGACGACGGCTTGTCGAAATACTTGATCTCGATGCTGTTGTCGGTGTGCAGACGGCTCCGATTCGGAATGGTGAAATCGTCGTGGCCCAATCCATAGTTATTGCTGATGACGTTCATCCACGGGTACGGCGTCCATTTAATTTGTCCGCCCAACCCTTTGCGCGAGTTAGAAGACCCGTAAGACTGCCAGCCGTTGATGATCCACGGCTCGATCTTCAGATGCTCGGTCGGGAAAATCTGGATGCGGATGCCTTCAAAGAACCATGGCGTGTTCGATGAAACATACGACGGCTGATACGCCCAGTTATCGAAGTTGTAGTAACTGAACAATCCCACATACGACATAAAGATGCCGGCATCGAAATTGAGCCCGTGCATCACATGCGAGAACTGGTAGCCGCCATAGGCCTCCGATAGATACCGGTCCGCGTCGGCAATGTCCCACTGCCCCTTCGAGTAACTCGGATCGTTGCGCACCGTGGCCGTCGAGTACATTCCGAACTGGGTCATGAAGCGCGCATGCGCCCCGTCCAGATGGAAGTCGCCGCCCAGCCCGAACTGCTCTAACTGGATTTCATTGGAGCGGAACAGCTCGCTCGATCCGTTCATCGAATCGTCGATCGGCTTATTGAAGTCGTAGGTGTACGTAATATCGGCGCGAATCTCCGGCGTGAAGAACTTCGAGTCGAACGCGACATCCTTGTTGCGCGGATTGCCGTTCAGCCACGTCCAGTCCCAGTCGGAGAACGCCGGCGCGTGCGGATCGGGCGCAGCCGGGGCCGCTACCGCCGCCGGAGCCTGGGCTGCGCCGGCCAGATCCAGCGCCGGAATCTTGTAGGCATGTCCCGCCACACTGGCAGCCGCCGTCGGGTCTGCAGCAGGTTGGTTCACCGCGGCCTCCAGCGTTTGCGCCGGTGCGCTCATACACACCGACGCCAGACACAGAGCCACGGCAACTCCACCTTTCGTGAATAACTTGGAATCAAAGCGACGCATTGTTTGTCCCTTTCTTCGGCAGACACACTTCTGCCTATGCTGGTTTTATGAAACCTGCAACTCTTGCTGCTTGCTTGGTTGTGACTTACTTCAAACGCACGATGCGACGCTGCGCTACGTTGAAAACGCGCTGAAGATGGTTGATTTGGTCGGCAGCTCGAAGGTCGTTCCGCTTCATGGCCTTTTCGCGCAATCGTGCCACCCGATCCAGCGAATGAATCAGGCTTTCTTCCAGCGCCGCCAATTCCACGGTATAGAAAAACTGTGTCTGGCTCGACATAGTGTCGCAACCTCCGAAATGTCTTAGTAACTCAAGTTTGCTGGAACCCGTGTCAAGAAGGCATAAGCAAGACATAGAAAGTTCGCAAAATATTAATTGTCTTGGGCTCCCATAAAAATGCGCGATTATTCGCAATCCGCGTCGCGAATAGCACCTGATATAAGTGATTCGTTATACCGCGTGCCGATTTAACCAACCTTCCGCAACTTCCTTATGCAGTCCTTACGCAGCAATCCCTAGAGTCACGTTCAGGAGGTTCCAACCATGACTCGCACTTCGATTGCTGTTGCGATCCTTTCTTTCGCCCTTCCCTTCGCGGGATCGGCCCAATCCACACCGCAGTCAACCAGCATGTCCGCGCACGATGCCCAGGTGCTGACGAAGAGTGCGCACAGCGTCGCTGAATACCAGCAGCTTGCAACCTACTTCCATCAGCAGGAATCGCACTATCGCGCCGAGGCCGTCGCCGAAAAGACGGAACTCGACCGGCGCGCGCAGGTCAATGCCGCGTTGTATCAGAAGTATCCCCGGCCCGTGGATTCCGCGAAGTATTTCTATCAGTCCTACGTCAACCAGGCCGACGCTGCCGCGCTCCAGGCGCAGCATTTCGATCAGCTCGCCGCAACCTCGCAGGGCAAGTCGTAATGACTTGCAGTCAGAGCGACGTGCGTGGTTCATGAAGTCCATCCCCCGACCGAGTGTTCCACGCGCGTGGCCTGATTCTTATTACTTTTTTTCAACTTCCTGACTGCATCTTTACGCCTTTACTTTCTACCTTCAGAAATGGACTTAGTGGATGACCTCGCGGCTCACAATGGCCATTCCGTTGACTGAGGGGAGATCATGGCTGTTGTTGCTCAAACAGTGCGCCATCGGCTGCGCGGCTGTCGCGGCTGTAACTCTGCTCGGTTATTGGCTGCACTTTCCCCTCGCCACGGTTGGCTTCGCGTATCTCCTCGTCGTCGTGCTCGCCGCCCTTCACTATGGAATATGGCAGGCGACCTTCATCTCTCTCGCCGCGGTTTCCTGTCTTAACTACTTCTTTATTCCGCCAATATTCTCCTTTACTGTTGCGCAGAATCGTGACTGGATCGCGCTGCTTTCTTTTCAGGCTTGTGCACTTATAGTAAGTCGCCTGTCCTCGCGCGAGCAGAACATTGCCCGCGACGCAAACTATCAGCGCATTCAGATGAAGAAACTATTTGAACTAAGTCGCGGAATTCTGCGCTTCGACCTGCACCACCCGCCCGGGCCGCAACTGGTGCAGCTGATCCGCCGCACCTTCCTCGCCGAAGACGTCGCCATCTTCGACGCCGAAATCGCCCGCCTCGACCACGAAGGCTCGTGGTCGACCGAGGAACAGCAGATCGCCCGGGCCGCCTTCTTCGCCGAACACAACGAGGACGACCGCGACCTCCGCATCGCCCAGCGCATCATTCGCATCGGCAACTCCTCCGTCGGCGCCCTGACCATCCGCGGTGAGGTCGAGCCCTTGATCGCCAACGCCGTCGCTTCGCTGGCCGCCATCGCCTTCGAGCGCCATCGCTCCTACGAAAAAGAATCCCGCGCAGAGAGCGCAAAGCAGGCCGAGCAACTCCGCGTCGCCGTGCTCGACGCCCTCGCGCACGCCTTCAAAACGCCGCTCACCGTCATCTGCACCGCCAGCTCCGGCCTCATGGAGATGGGCACCCTCGACCAGACCGAGGCCGAGCTCGCAGGCCTCATCAATCAGGAGTCGGTCAACCTCAATCAGCTTTGCACCCGCCTGCTGCAGACCGCCAAGCTCGAAGCCTCCCACGTCACGGTGCGTTCCGAGCCCGTCGTCCTCTCCAGCCTTGTCAACGAGGTGCTGGCCGAACTCTCCGGCACCCTCAAGGGCCATCCCGTCGAGCTTTCCATCCAGGAGCAGGACACGCCGCTGCAGGGCGACCGGGAACTCCTCTCCATGATCCTCACGCAGTATCTCGACAACGCCGCCAAGTACTCCCCGCCCGCAACCCCCATCGATGTCACCGTCCGCGAGAACAACTCCGAGCTGGTGCTCTCCGTTCGCAATCGCGGCTCGCTGATCGACATGCAGGACCGCGAGCGCGTCTTCGAGCGCTTCTATCGCGGCTCGGAGGCCAGGGAACGCATCCCCGGCACCGGCGTCGGCTTGTCCATTGTCAAGAAAGCCGCCGAGGCCCATCATGGCCATGTCTGGGTGATCAGTGGAGAAGAAGAGGGAACTACGTTTTTCCTGTCAATGCCAAAAATGGAAGTCGGAGGAAGTACGTCATGGAAGCTGGAATGATCCTCGTGGTCGATGACGAGCTGTCAATTCGCCGGGCGCTGCACTCCACGCTCTGCAAGCTCGGCTTCAAAATCGTGGAGGCGGCGCGCGGCGAGGAGGCTCTCTCCCTGGTTCGTACCAATTCCTTCGACGCCGTGCTGCTCGACATCAATATGCCCGGCATGACCGGCATCGACACCTGCAAGAACATGCGCCGCATGTTCCCCCGCATCCCCATCCTCATGCTCACCGTGCGCGACAGCGAAGATGACAAGGTCGAGGCCCTCGACGCCGGCGCCGACGACTACATCACCAAGCCCTTTCAGTTGCGCGAGCTCACCGCCCGCATCCGTGCCGCCATGCGCTGGGCCAAAGCCTCCTCCCCGCAGCACGACGAGGCCGCCACCGTCCTCCACGTCGGCCAGATCGAACTCGATCCCGTCCGCCGCACCGTCAAGAAGGCCAATCGCATCATTCATCTCACGCCCAAGGAATTCGAGCTCACCCATCAGCTCATGATCTACGCCGGCCGGCCCATTCCCCACGCCCGCCTGCTCAGCACCGTCTGGGGTCCGGAGTACGGCGGCGAACTCGAGTACCTCCGCACCTTCATGCATCAACTGCGCAAGAAACTCGAAGACGATCCCTCCAACCCGCAATACCTGCTCACCGACGCCCATGTCGGCTATCGCTTCGTCGAAGCGGTCTAGCTCGCGCGCCCCGGCGTGCGGCCGCGCTCATCCGCATCGCAGAAATCCCCCGCAACCGCCGCAGCCTGCGCCAACACGCTTCCATCTCGTGCTGCCACAGGCTGCCGCAGTTGCGGGGGATCTCTTACTGCTCCGGCTCGCTCCAGGCGAACCCGCGCTCAACTCGGCCTACGGGGCCGACTGCGACGTCTGCACCGCGCAGCCGCCCGTCCCGCCACCCGTACTCCCATTGCCCCCACATACCTGGGCGGCCAGTGGCGTGTAGTAAATCTGCGACTCGCCTGTGCCCGACAACGCATTGTCGATCACAATCCCGCTCGAGCCGCCGGCCGAAGCGATGCCCGCGGTCGAGTTGCTTGGCACGCTGATCGCGCCTGCCGTGCCAATCAGGAAGTTGTACAGGCAAGCGCCGGAGCAGCCAGTTTCAGTGCCGCTGGCTGTGACGCTCGCAAATACATAGTCGTTCGTGGTCCCACCGCTGCCGTAAATCTCCGTCAGTGGCGAGCAGACTGCCTGCGCGCTGGTCATCGTAGTGACGGCCGTAGTTGCGTCAATGGTGATATTCGAGCCACTCCCTATCAACTTGCCGTTGGCATTAATGGGCACGTACGACAACCGCGGCTCCGAAGCAGCATGCTGATTGCACGTCCACAGGTTGCCCGCCGTCCCTGCCGCCGTCGCATAGTAAAGCTGGTCGAAAGCTCCGTCGTACGTCGTCGGCGTCGCCGTCGTTCCGGTGCCGAAGACCGCCTCTTCACCGCATATCGCATTCGTCGGCCATGCCGTTGCGCTGGTCGGATCGCAGGCGAGGGTGGCCTCGCTGCCCGTGGTGCCCGCCGGGATCTGGAATACTCCACCGCACCCGTCGTCCGGGGTGTCGCTGCCAGGGTCGCAGCCCACGCCCGTCGAAGTATTGGCGTCCTCTCCCACAAACACGTAAACCTCTTCCGCCGACGAATCCACCAGCGGTCCATCCATAATGCCCACCGTGTCCGCGGCAGCGGTCAACCTGCTGCTCTTCAGCACCACCGAGTGAGACGTGAAATTCACCCCGTACAGGAATCCGCTCGTGGTGCTGCCCCAGTCGGCCACAAAGATGTTTCCCGATGTCCCCGTATCGTATACCGGGCTGGTCAGCGCGTTGGTGCTCACCGCCACCGGCCAGTTCGTGGTCACCTCGGCCGGAGTCCCGTTGAACACTCCCGTGAACTGATGCAGGTTGCCGCTGTTGTCACCCACAAACAACGTGTCCGCGTTGGTGTTGTAATACACGTAGAACGGCGCGGAGTTCGTGTCTTGTTTGCCATTCTGGAACGGCACGCTGATCATGCACGAGGCGCCTGCCGTGCAACCCGTCCAGGCCGTGTTGCCTCCCGCGCCAACCTGCGCGTTGCCGAACACATGGTCCGGAGTCGCCGCCGCCGCCGGTGTGCCCTGGCCCGACTTCCAACGGATAATCCGCAATATCGCAGCCCCCGCCGTCGGATTCTCCACGTACGCCACCTTGGTCCCATCGCCCGACAGGATCGGCGAGGTCAGCGCCTTGCCCGTGCCGCTGTAGTACGCCCAGTACACCGATGGATTCGGCGCTGCACAGGTCGTGTCGTACAGGTTGCTGTACGCAACAATGTTCGCCTGCCCACCGGAGGCGCCCGCGATCCCGGTGTTGTACACCACGTAATCGCTGCAGCTCGCGCTGTAGGTCAGTAGCGTCCACTTGGCCGGAAACTGTCCCGCGCCCACCGTCGCGGTCGCTCCCAGGTCCATGCTCCAGTCCGTCTTGATCAGCTTCCCATTCCCGCCGCCCCACCGGAACGGCTGCTGTTGCAGCCCCCGCCGCAACTGCTGAATCTGGTAGCGCGGCTCGTTGACGATCTTCGTCCACTTGTCCACCGTCCCCTTGCGCACCGCGTCGTCATAGCTGCCTGGGCTGGAGAACACCGCGTGGTGGTGGCTCCAGTCCTCCGGAACTCCGCTTTGCCCATACACCGCAGTTGAGGACGAGAGCGTCCATAGAACCACCGCAGCACCGCTCCACTTGCAAAACGCCTTGATCCCGTTCATGGACAGCTCCTTAAGGTATTCATCCGCTTGCTCGATCCGCTGTTGCCAAATTTCCCTGATGTGGGAGCCCAGACTAAAGCTTAGCCGAGGTGCGCCGGAGCGCAATGTAATTTCTTGACTTTTTCCTGCGCGCCGTAGTGTACCTCCAAGGCTACCCGGCCCCACCCCGCCACAGAATCACCCATCCGGGGGACAGACCACCCCGCCCCGCATCTCTCGACGGTGAGGGAGAAAAAGCACCGCCTCACCCGCGCTCCCGGAATCCGGCCCAAATTGTGCAATGGGAGAAGGAATAAATGGTAGGCACGAGCGGATTCGAACCGCTGACCTCTTCCGTGTCAAGGAAGCGCTCTAACCAACTGAGCTACGCGCCTTTGCTGCTTCCTTTCAGTCTAAATGCATCTTTCCCGCCCGGCAACCGCGCTGCCCCGCGCGCTCCCGCAAGGAATGCCGTACGATGGGTCTGCCCCATAACCCTATGCGTTTCCTCAACCAGTTCGCCGCCGCTCCCAATCTGCTTACGCTCACGCGGCTCTTCATCATTCCGTTCCTGGTCATTGCCATCATGGATGGCCGCTATCCCATCGCCTTCGGCCTCTTCGTCCTCGCCGGCTTCTCCGACGGCTTCGACGGCCTGCTCGCCCGCATGCTCTCCCAGCGCACCACCCTCGGCCAGTATCTCGACCCCATCGCCGACAAGCTCCTCCTCAGTACCCTCTTCCTGGTCCTCACCCACATGGGCCAGGTGCCGCGCTATGTCACCGTGCTCGTCTTCAGCCGCGACTTCGGCATCCTGCTCATCTCCACCCTGCTCTTCGCCACCGGTACGCTGCGCGACTTCCGTCCCAGCCTGCTCGGCAAGCTCAACACCCTGGTCCAGATCTGCGGCGTCACCCTCGTGCTGGTCGACCAGGTCTGGCCTTCCATCGACCTCTTCGTCCTGCGCCGCGACATGCTACGCGCCGTCGCCCTGCTCGCGCCCATCTCCGCCGCGCAGTATGCCTGGATCGTCGTCCGCCGCGTCAACTCCCCGCACCCGCCCCAGCCCGCCGCCTAAGCCCAGCCGCACCTCACCTGGCACCTGAGAACTGGCAACTGAGAACTGAGAACTGAGAACTGAGAACTAAGAACTGAGAACTCAGAACTGAGAACTCAGAACTCAGAACTGAGAACTAAGAACTAAGAACTAAGAACTGCCTCTACGCCACATCGCCCTCGGCTTCACCCTCGTCCTCGCGCAGAATGTCCTTGAACTCGGCCGAATCGAAGACCTCGCCGCACGTCTGGCATTCCACAAACTCGACGTCCTCCTCGCGGGCGACGACGCGGACCTGCGGATGTTTGCACGATGCCGGCATAGGGGGGAGGAGCTTTGGCTGGCTAAGAGTTTGCCTTCGCCTCCCGCGCTTGTCAACCGCAAATACCAATAAATTCACCCCTTCCCCCTGCCCCAAATCCCACCCGCAACCGCAAATCCCCTCCCGCAACCACAAATTCCCCGCGCGACCAACCGGATCGCCACGCGATGCCCAATTCCCGTCACGAACTGACTTGCAAGGGAGACCGCTTCCGCCGTACACTAACTAGGACCAATACGGTCGGATTAGGTTCGGGGCTTATTCTCTGCCCCACGCTCTCCGCCCGCGCCGGAATTCCCGGCAGGAAAGAAGCCTCTATGCTGCGTCTGACCAAAAAAGCCGACTACGGTCTCATGGCGCTCAAATACCTCGCCGAGCAGTCCGCCGCGCACGCCGCCGCCGCGCAAAGTGCCAAGGACATCGCCCAGGCCTATCACATCCCGCCGCCCCTGCTGGCCAAGATCCTCCAGACCCTCGCTCGCGCCGGCCTGCTCGTCTCCCACGCCGGCACCAACGGGGGCTACGCCCTCGCCCGCCCGGCCAGCGAAATCTCCGCCTTCGAGGTCATCCGCGCCATCGACGGCCCGCTCTTCATCACCAGTTGCATCACCATTCACGGAGCCTGCGACCTCGCCGGCCATTGCACCATCAAAGAACCACTGAGGAAGGTCAACGACTCCATCAAGGAGCTGCTCAGCAACATCCACATCAGCGACCTCGTCGAGATGGCCGAAACTGCCCAACCCGGCGACGCCGCAGTCGGCAGCGGCCTCGTCACCATCCTGGCCTGACGCAAATGGATCGAAGCATAAATCACAAATCGGTGGAGTCGCATAATCACAAATCGGTGGAGTCGCAATAATCACAGATCGGCTGAGTCGCAATAATCGCAAATCGGTTGAGTCGCAATAGTCACAAATCGGTTGAGTCACAATCCGGAAGGGCACGGCTTCAGCCGTGCCACAACCCGGCCCTTATCGACAATCGGGCTTTAGCCCCGGAGGTCGCTTCTGGAGTAGCAGCGGGCTTCAGCCCGCGGTACCACGCAACGTAGTTCCCGGGCTTTAGCCCCGGCTTCTAGGTAAGCCAAGCCTTCAGGCTTGGCATTTAGCCGGCAAGAGATTCGGGGCTTCAGCCCCTGGAGTAACAAAGAGATTCGCACCATAGAGGAGACACGATGAGCACTGAAAACGGCATCAGCAGCAATGGCAACGGCAACTCCGTCCCCGGCACCAACAGCGTCGGAGTCGTCGTCACCCATTCCGCCACCCCGCTCCCCGAGGGCGTCCACCTTCCCCTCTATATGGATAACCACGCCACCACTCCCCTCGATCCCCGCGTGCTCGAGGCCATGATGCCCTACTTCACCGGCAAGTTCGGCAACGCCGCCAGCCGCAACCACCAGTTCGGCTGGGAGGCTGAGAAGGCCGTCGACACCGCCCGCGAGCAGGTCGCCAAGCTCATCGGCGCCACCGCCAAGGAGATCATCTTCACCTCCGGCGCCACCGAGAGCGACAACCTCGCCATCAAGGGCATCGCCGAGATGTACCGCGAGCGCGGCAACCACATCATCACCCAGGTCACCGAGCACAAGGCCGTCCTCGATACCTGCAAGAAGCTGGAGAAGCAGGGCTACCGCGTCACCTACCTGCCCGTCCAGGCCGACGGCCTCATCGACCTCGACGACCTCCGCCGCGCCATCGTCACCGAAGGCCCGGAGAAGACCATCCTGGTCTCCATCATGTACGCCAACAACGAAATCGGCGTGGTCCAGCCCATCCGCGAGATCGGCAAGCTCTGCCACGAAAAGGGCGTCCTCTTCCACACCGACGCCGTCCAGGCCGTCGGCAAGATCCCCGTCGACGTGCAGGCCGACAACATCGACGTCCTCAGCATCTCCGCCCACAAGCTCTACGGGCCCAAGGGTGTCGGCGCTCTCTACGTCCGCCGCCGCAACCCCCGCGTCCAGATCACCGAGCAGATCAACGGCGGCGGCCACGAGCGCGGCATGCGCTCCGGCACCCTCAACGTCCCCGGCATCGTCGGCCTCGGCGCAGCCTGCGAGATCGCCGGCGCGGAGATGGCCACCGAAGCCGCCCGCGAAATCGCCCTCCGCGACTACCTCAAGCAGAAGCTCGAAGCCGCCCTCGACTACACCCAGGTCAACGGCAACATGGAGCATCACCTCCCCGGCAACCTCAACATGAGCTTCGTCTACGTCGAAGGCGAATCGCTCCTCATGGGCATCAACGACATCGCCGTCAGCTCCGGCTCGGCCTGCACCTCGGCCACGCTCGAACCCAGCTACGTCCTCAAAGCCCTCGGCCTGGGCGACGAGATCGCCCACAGCTCCATTCGCTTCGGCCTCGGCCGCTTCAACACCAAAGCCGAAGTCGACTACGTCGCCGACAAGATCATCGACGTCGTGCTCAAACTCCGCGAACTCTCACCCTTGTACGAAATGGTCAAGGAAGGCATCGACCTCACCAAAATCGAATGGGCCGCCCACTAAGTTCAGTAGCTCGTCATTGTTTTTTGGCTCGTCATTCTGAGCCGCAGGCTCAGAATCTCAGTATTTCGCACTTGGATCGCAGCATGAACCACAATTCGCTCCGGCAAGAAACCGGAAGGGCACGGCTTCAGCCGTGCCATAGAGTCGTAATAAAAGGCGGGGGCTTTAGCCCCGGAAATCGCACCACCCGCACCGAGGACCACGCATGACCGCACAAACCCTATCCGGCTGGCTCCCGAACCGCTTCCACCGCGAGGCCGACGCCTCTTCTGCGTTTGGCTATGAGGGCGAGAACCAGCAGCCCGTCGACGCTGCCCTCAGCAAGGTCCCGCACGTCGCCCTCGGCTTCTGGATCATCAAGATCGCCGCCACCACCCTCGGCGAAACCGGCGGCGACGCGCTCTCCATGTCGCTGAACCTCGGCTACCTGGTCTCCACCGGAATCCTCTTCGCTCTCTTCCTCGTCCTGGTCACCGCGCAGATCAAGACGAAGCGCTTCCACCCCTACCTCTACTGGGGCACCATCGTCGGCACCACCCTCGCCGGCACCACCATGGCCGACTTCGCCGACCGCTCGCTCGGCATGGGCTATCCCGGCGGCTCGGCCATTCTCTTCTCGCTCGTCATCGCCTCGCTCCTGGTGTGGCGCTTCGCCGTCGGCACCGTCTCGGTCAACACCATCACCACCCCCAAAGCCGAGATGTTCTACTGGCTCACCATCCTCTTCTCCAACACCCTCGGCACCGCGCTGGGCGATTGGACCTCCGAAGGCACCGGCTTCGGCGGCGGCGTCCTGCTCTTCATCGGCCTGCTTGCCATCGTCGCCGGCCTCTACTTCTTCACCAAAATCAGCCGCACCCTCCTCTTCTGGACCGCCTTCATCCTCACTCGGCCCTTCGGCGCCTCCATGGGCGACTTCCTCACCAAGCCCCACGCCGACGGCGGCCTGAACCTCAGCCGTTTCGCCGCCTCCGGCAGCCATCGCCCTCTTCATGGTCGTCTGCATCCTCTTGTTCCCCCAACGCGCCGGAACCCACCCCGGCCACAACGATTCAACCACCCCATGAGGGGGCCGTCATTCTGGGCCGCAGGCCCAGAATCTCCGTAGTTCGCTTTTAGGAGGAACCTGAGATTCAACCCGCCGCCGTACCCAGCGCCAACGGCGCGCAACATACCAGCCTAGGCCGCAGGCCTAGGTAGGCCAGAAGACAAAGAATCAAGGGCTGTAAGGCCCGACACAAAATTCGCCCAGCGCCCACGCACGATGCACCCGAACGCAATTGGAAACATCTAATTAGTCTCTAGGAGAAAACATCATGGCATACAGCGACAAGGTAGTAGACCACTACGAACATCCCCGCAACGTCGGCACCCTCGACAAGAGCTCGTCCGAAGTCGGCACCGGCCTGGTCGGCGCGCCCGAGTGCGGCGACGTGATGCGCCTCCAGATCAAGGTCAACCCCGAAACCCAGGTCATCGAGGACGCCAAGTTCAAGACCTTCGGCTGCGGCTCGGCCATCGCCTCCAGCTCGCTCGCCACCGAGTGGGTCAAGGGCAAGACCGTCGCCGAAGCCCTCACCATCACCAACACCGACATCGTCAAGGAACTCGCCCTTCCCCCAGTCAAGATCCACTGCTCGGTCCTGGCCGAAGACGCCATCCGCGCCGCCATCGGCGACTGGAAGAAGAAGAACGGCGTCACCGAAACCGAAGCCGCCGCCGTCGCAACCGCCGCCCACTAACCGGGTGCCCCATGATCACGCGAGCCTCCGGCGAGCGTTATCGTGGGGTCACTCTCTTCGAGCTCACACGCACCAGCCCCACTGAGTAATAAAGCCCGCCCCATGTCCATGGTCACCCTCCAAACCGAAACCCCCAAAGGCGCCGTCGCCGCCCCGACGGTCCCTGCGGCCCCGCCATCCCCCACGCTTCTCCCCGAGGGCCAGTCCGACCCTACCAAAACCATCCAGGTCACCCTCCGCGCCCTCAAGCGCATCCGCGTCGCCATGGCCAAGGAGGGCATCGCCCCCGACGCCGGCGGCCTCCGCCTCGGCATCACCGGCGGCGGCTGCTCCGGCCTCAGCTACAACATCCGCTTCGACACCCAGCCCCGCGAGCGCGACCGCGTCTACGCCTTCCCCCAATCCCACCTCGACCCGGCGCTACAGCCTTCCGCACCGCTGCCCGTCGACCTCCGTGCCGCCGCGCAGCCGCAACCTTCAGCCCAGCCACCCGAAGGCTCCGCCCCTGCGGCAAGCACCGCGCCGGCGATCCGCATCTTCGTCGACCCCAAGAGCTTCATCTACCTCTCCGGCATGGTCCTCGACTACGAAGAAACCCTCATGCGCCAGGGCTTCAACTTCATCAACCCCCACTCCACCAAATCCTGCGGCTGCGGCTCCAGCTTCTCGACTTAGCGAACCGAGCTATAGTGAGTGGGCTATGAAGATTCCAAAGCTGGATCCGACTAAGTCCCAGTATCCCAACGACGAACAGATGACAACGATGTTCAATGCCTGGAAGACAGGTGGCGAGGAAGGGCTGCGAAAAGCTCTGGAAGCGCGGAAAAAAGAGCAGACCGATCAATCCAAATGAGCCACGACCACTACAACAACTATTTCACTCAGTTCAGCCTTCCGCTGCACTTGCAGATTGATCTTCCAGCCCTCGAAAAATCCTTCTACGCCCTCTCCCGCCGTCTCCACCCCGACCGCTTCGCCGCCCGCCCCGCCGCCGAACAAGCCGCCGCCCTCGCCGAGTCCTCGCGCCTCAACGACGCCTACCGCACCCTCAAGGACCCCATCGCCCGCACCGAATACCTCCTCGCCCTCGAAGGCGTAGCCCTCGAAGAGCAGTCCTCCGCCGCGACCGCCGCCGCCCGCGCCACCGGCACGCAGAAAAAACAAGTCGTCCCCGAAGACCTCCTCGAAGAAGCCTTCGAACTCAACATGCAGCTCGAAGAGATGCGCGCCGCCAAAAAAATGGCCGCCCTCGGCGACCCCGACGAATCCGCCGACCCCCAGCTCCGCGCCGACCTCCTCCGCGCCCAAGCCGAATTCGACGCCAAACTCGCCGCCACCGACCGCGACCTCGCCACTCTCCACGCCCAGTGGGACGCCGCCACCGGCGCGACGATCCAGCCGCCAGCGACCGCGCCGCCCAGCTTGCCGCCATCGCCGCCATGGTCGCCCTGCTCAACCGCCGCAGCTACCTCCGCAATCTGGTCCGCGACGTCAACGACGCCCTCGACTAACGGGTGCCCCATGATCACGCAAGCGCAGCGAGCGTTATCGTGGGGTTAGTCTCTCCGCGACGAATCGCCGCCCACCCCGCCTTACCTTTCCCCTCCGCCACCGTCCTACCCCTGCCGGCAACCCGGATTGATGCCGGCGCCGCCGCGTTTCGTGTAATATCCGCTCTACCCCGTCCCACCTCATTCTGTATCGGCCAACCCCCGGCCCGCATCGAAAGTCTTTACCCTCGAGCCCAAGGAGCCTTCGGAGCATGTCCACCCAATCCCTCCCTCAGACGCCCATCCGCTCCACCGCCCTCCCCGCCTCTTCCGCTCTGCTCGCCCGCTACCGCGCCGTCCGCGCCGCCACCCTCGCGCTCACCGCGCCGCTCTCGCCGGAAGACCTCATGGTCCAGTCCTGTACCGAGGCGAGCCCCGCCAAATGGCACCTCGCCCACACCACCTGGTTCTTCGAGACCTTCGTCCTGCGCGAATTCCTCCCCGGCTACCGCGACTTCCATCCCGACTTCCACTGGCTCTTCAACTCCTACTACAACTCGCTGGGCGACATGCCCGCCAAATCGCTCCGCGCCAGCTTCTCGCGCCCGCCGCTGGCCGACATCCTCGATTACCGCGCCCACGTCGACGCCGCCATCGCCACGCTTCTCGAATCCGCCACCGACCCCGAAGCCGCCCGCCGCATCACCCTCGGCCTCCACCACGAGCAGCAGCACCAGGAGCTCATCGCCACCGACATCAAGCACGCTCTCTTCACCAACCCGCTCCACCCCGCCTACCTCCCGCCCGCACCCGCGCCCGCCACCGACGCCATCGCCCCACCCCTGGACTGGATCGCCTTCACCCCCGGCCTCACCCAGATCGGCTTCGCTCCCGACCCAACCGACCCCGAATCCTTCTCCTTCGACAACGAAACCCCCCGCCACACCGTCTTCCTAGCTCCGTTCTCGCTCGCTACCCGCCTCGTCACCTGCGCCGAGTACCTCGCCTTCATGGACGACAACGGCTACACCCGCCCCGAGCTCTGGCTCTCCGAGGGCTGGACCGCCCAGCGCGAAGCCGGCTGGCAAGCCCCCCTCTACTGGCAGCGCGATCCGAAGACCGCCTCCGGCTGGCGCATCTTCACCCTGCGCGGCTGGCTGCCGCTCGAAGACCTCTCCGAAACCCCCGCCTGCCACCTCAGCTTCTTCGAGGCCGACGCCTACGCCCGCTGGGCCGCCCGCCGCTCCCCCGGCCTCCGCCTGCCCACCGAATTCGAATGGGAGTTCGCCGCCACCCACCTCTACACCGAAACTCAAGAAAGCGTCATCTCGACCGAAGCGCGCAATCTGTCACCCCAAAATGCCGTCATCTCGACCGAAGCGCGCAATCTGTCACCCCAAAATGCCGTCATCTCGACCGAAGCGCGCAGCGCGCAGCGGAGAGACCCCCGCATTTCGCACTTAGCCACCCCCAACCTCCTCGAATCCAACCACCTCCACCCCACCCGCGCCTCATCCCTCGCCGGCCTCCAGCAAATCTACGGCGACGTCTGGGAGTGGACCGCCTCCGCCTACCTCGGTTATCCCGGCTACCACCCCCTGCCCGGAGCCCTGGGCGAATACAACGGCAAGTTCATGTCCTCGCAGATGGTCCTCCGCGGCGGCTCCTGCGTCACCCCAGCCACCCACATCCGCCCCACCTACCGCAACTTCTTCTCTCCATCCACCCGCTGGCAGTTCTCCGGCCTCCGCCTCGCCCGCGATGTCCCAGCCAGCTAGGGCCAATCAAATCAGGAGGAATCGTCATTCTGACTCGCAGAGTCACAACGGCGCCCTCACCCATCTCCCTCACCTTCAACTGTCTTTATTCCCCAACATTCATCGATCCTCCCACCCCCAACCCGCATCCAACTTGAAATCCCCGAACCCGAGAGGCTCCGTGCCCCCACCGCTCGCGACGTTAGAAGCCCCACCCCAACTCGCCGCCCTCGATCCGGTCGCCGACGCGGCCTGTCGCGGCCTCGCCGCCACGCCCAAATCCCTGCCTCCCTGGCTCTTCTACGACGCACCCGGCTCCCGTCTCTTCGAACAGATAACAGCCCTCCCCGAGTACTACCTCACCCGCACCGAGCGCGCCCTCTTCACCGCCCACGCCGGCGAAATCTTCGACCTCGTCACGTCCCCAACGAACAACCAGCAACTGGCAACGAGCAACTCCCCCATCACCATCGCCGAGCTCGGCGCCGGCACCGCCTCCAAAACCGGCATCCTGCTGCGCGCGCTCGCCCAGCGCCAGTCCCACGTCCTCTACCAGCCCATCGACATCAGCCCCACCGCGCTCGACCAGGCCCGCGCCCAGATCGAACTCACCATCCCCGGCGTCACCGTCCGCCCCCAGGTCGCCAACTACATCACCGAAACCGTCCGCATCGAGCGCCCGCACCGCGGCCGCATCCCCACCCGCGTCTTAGCCCTCTACATCGGCTCCAGCATCGGCAACTTCTCGCCCGCCGAAGCCCGCCAGATCCTCACTCGCCTACGCTCCGAGCTCGCCCCCGGCGACGCCCTTCTCCTCGGCACGGACCTCGCCCCCAACCCCGCCCTCAACGGCCACGGCAAATCCGTCGCCACCCTGCTCGCCGCCTACAACGACTCGGCCGGAGTCACCGCCGCCTTCAATCGCAACATCCTCGACCGCCTCAACCGCGAGCTCGGCGCCGACTTCCACCCCCAGCGCTTTCTCCACCGCGCCCTCTGGAACCCTGCCCACTCGCGCATCGAGATGCACCTCGAATCGCTCTCCGCCCAAGCCGTCCGCATCCCCGCCGCGGCCAATGGCTCAGCCCTCACCCTCCATTTCGCGGCCGGCGAAACCATTCATACCGAAAACAGCTATAAATTCACTGCCGCCGCCATCGCCGCGCTGCTCGAATCCGCCCGCTTCACCCCCACCCGCACCTTCACCGACCCCGCGAACCTCTTCGCCGTCACCCTCGCCGAAGCCATCTAGCCCGCCCCCCAAACGCAGCAACGGCAGCCGGATACCTCCCAGCCGCCGCCCGCACTCCCCAGCCCCTAGTCCCCAGTCCCCAGTCCCTAGTCCCTAGTCCCTAGTCCCTAGTCCCTAGTCCCTAGTCCCTAGATATGGCAATGCACCATCCCGCGCTTCTCCAGGTAGCGCTGGTGGTATTCTTCCGCCTTCCAGAAGGTCGTCGCCGGTTCCACCCTGGTCGCAATCGGCTTGCGATACGCGCCCGACGCATTCAGCTCGTCGATCTTCGCCTTCGCCTGCTGCATCTGCTCTTGCGAGCGCGTAAAGATCACGCTGCGGTACTGCGTGCCGTAGTCAGGACCCTGGCGGTTCATCTGCGTCGGATCGTGCAGCGCGAAGAACGCGTCCAGCAGCGCGTCATAACTCAGCCGCGAAGGATCGAAGGTCACGTCCACCACCTCCGCATGCCCGGTGCGGTCCGTACACACCTCTTTGTACGTCGGGTGTTCCAGCTCGCCGCCTTCATATCCCGCTGCCGTATCGAGTACTCCCGGCAGCTCTGCAAATCGGGCTTCCACGCCCCAAAAACATCCAGCTCCAAATGTTGCCTTTTCAATTGCCACGTTGCTCTGCTCCTTTGCTGCCCCGGTGGGTTCTGTTCGTCCTGTACTGCTTGCCCTTCTGCCATACGCCCAGCGGGGGATGCTGCCTATTTACGTCCTGCTGCTGCCAAAAACCCGCGATACTCCTGCTCCAGTGTTCCCTGGATTCGCATCCGAATTCTCTTATCGGCCGCACGTTCTATTTGGATGCATCAGACCCGATTTCGTCTTGCACCGCCGTATTAAAAACCAGCGAGTATTTCTAGGCCCACCAGCCTATCTTCGTCAAACCCCATTTCGGGGAATTCACTAAAAAGTTACCCCGCCTCACCTATCCGCCATCCACCCGGCCCATGACCCCGCCCCACCGTCATCTCGACCGGAGCGGCGGACATCGTCCGTCGCGGAGTGGAGAGACCCCCGCATTCGCTTTTGCCCTGACGCGAAGCGTCCAGAACCGCACGAAGTGCCCGAATTCATCTCCCGTATTTGCTTTTGCCCTGCCGCGAAGCGTCCGGAACCCCACGAAGCGCTTTCTTTGCCGGCGCCTTCAACTGGGCAAACTCCGGCAACTTCTTCTTCGGGACCACCTTCTTCCCCGCCGCCGCCCGCTCCAGCGCCATCACCTCGCCTGGCGTCAGCTCCCGGAACTCGCCCGGCGGCACATCCAGCCGCAGCGCCCCATAGCCAATGCGCCGGATCTTTTCCACATGGTGCCCAATCTCCTCGAACATCTTGCGCAACTGCCGGTTCCGGCCCTCGGTCAGCGTCACCTCGTACCAGGGATTGTCGCCGCCACGCACCAGCTCGACCTTCGCCGGAGCGGTTACCACCCGGTCCCGCCGCCCGGCCCTAACCTCGTCCAGCCGGCCCCGGTCGATCACAATCCCCCGCCGGATCTGGTCCAGCCCCGCATCGGGAGGCACGCCGCTCACCTTCACCAGGTAGGTCTTCTCCACCCCGGCCGCCGCCTTCGACAGCCGGTTTGCCAGCTCCCCGTCGTTGGTCATCAGCAGCAGGCCTTCGGACAGATAATCCAGCCGGCCCACCGGATAGAGCCTGACCTGTCCCCCATGCGGCCCCGCCTTCGGCTTCGCGATCAAGTCCATTACGGTTGGACGCTTCTGCGGGTCTTCCAGCGTAGTCACATATCCGCGCGGCTTGTTCAGCAGGAAGTAGCGGTGCGCCTCCGGCCCTTTCAGCAGCTTCCCATCCACCCGGATGTGATCGCGGCTGGGGTCATGCTTCGTCCCCAGCTCCGCCACCACCTGCCCGTTCACCTGCACCCGCCCGGCGAGGATAATCTCCTCCGCCTTGCGCCGGCTCGCCACCCCCGCCGCCGCCAGAATCTTCTGCAGCCGCTCCAGCTTCACGTCCTCCTGCGCGCCATCGTATTGAGGGTCGTCATCCCTTTGCGGGTCGTCATCCCTTTGAGGGTCGTCATCCCTTTGAGGGTCGTCATTCTGGACTGCTCGCAGTCCAGAATCTCCGTAGTTGCTTTTCTTCCCCGCCCCACCCATCGTCTTCTTCATCACTCCCAACCTTCCGTCCGCGGATCGGCTCATCGCGGTCACTCCCTCCATTATCTCCTGTCTGCTTGCCCCGCACCCACCTCGGACCTTGAACCGTCGAACCTCGAACCTCTTTTGCGATACCCTACCTCTAACCCATGCCCCTTGAGGTCCTCACGCCCGACGAAGCCGCTCCGCGCGACTCCGGCCTGCGCCACAACATCCTCTCTCCGCTCGAAACCCTCTCCCAGTCCGTCTCCGCCATCGCGCCCACCACCTCGCCCGCGCTCACCGTTCCGCTGGTGTTCGCGCTGGCCGGCAACGGCACCTGGCTCGCCTATCTGCTGGCCTGCGGCGCCACCCTGCTGATGGCGCTCACCATCGCCCGCTTCGCCCGCACCAGCTCCTCGCCCGGCTCGCTCTACAAGTACGCCACCGACTCGCTGCCCGCGCTGGGCGGCCGCACCGCCGGCTGGGCGCTGCTGCTGGCCTACACCGCCGCCGCTGTCTCAGTCGTCGGAGGCTTCGTCAACTACGCGCTGGTCCTGGTCCCCGCGGCTCGCGCCGTGCCCACGCCGCTGCTCGCGCTCATCCCCATCGCCGCCGCCGTCTGGTTCGCGTACCGCGACGTCCAGGCCTCCGCGCGGCTGATGCTGTGGATCGAGGCAACCTCGGTGTCGATGATCGCGCTGGTCATCCTCGCGCTCATCGTTCGCACGACGGCCGATACCGGCATCCACATCGACGCTCCGCAGGCCGCGCTTACCGGCGTCACTCCCTCCGGAGTCCGCCTTGGCGTCATCCTTGCGCTGTTCAGCTTCGTCGGCTTCGAATCCGCGACCACCCTCGGCCACGAAGCCCGCAACCCGCTGCGGACGATTCCGCGGGCAGTAATCCAGTCCGCCATCCTGTGCGGCTTCTTCTTCCTCACCTGCTGCTACACCGAGACCCTCGGCTTCCGCCAGATCCACCAGGACCTGGGCGCCTCGCAGGCTCCCTTCCGCGCGCTCGCCACGCTGGCGCATCTCCCCGTCTTCGGTCCGCTGATCGACGTGGGCGCGTTCGTCAGCATGTTCGCCTGCACGCTGGCGTGCGTCACCGCCGCTGCCCGCGTGCTGCTGAAGATGGCCCACGACGGCATCGCCCCGGCTGCTCTTGGCCGCGCCCACACCACCCACGAGACGCCGCACCTGGCGGTGCTGGCCGTTGGCTTCGCGGTGCTGCTGCTGTCGCTCGGGCTTACCCTCCACGGAACCTCGGGCGCCGACATCTACGGCTACATGGGCTCGCTCTCGGTCTACGGATTCATCACCACCTACTTCCTGGTGGCCGCGGCGCTGCCCGTCTATCTGCGCCGCAACGCGCAGCTCACCCCCGCCGCCCTCGCGCTGGCCGGGGCGGCGGGCGTCGCCATGCTGCTGGCCATGGCGGGGACGCTGTACCCGGTCCCCGCTCCACCGTACAACTACCTGCCGTACGACTACCTCGCCTACCTCCTGGCCGGTCTCGGGCTGTCGCTCGCCACCTCCCGGCGTGCGCATCGGCAGCTGGGAAGATAGGGTCCGATTTGATCTAAAGTATTGGGGAAAAACACTTTAAGTCGGCAATAATATATTTGACTGACTATGTACGCCACGCGTAGTATTTGGGTGCCGTGACAGGGCAGAAAAACTAGACCCTCCCCGGACTGGGGAGGGTGCCATTCAAGCTTTTGGAGTATATTGCCGATGTATCAGCCGAGAGCGTTTAGAACCTTCACTCCGACTGGTGGCGAGAATTCAGCGATCTCATCGGCCATGCCGTATTTGACCGCATCTGCACCCGAGAGGTAAACATCATGATAGGTGAACTGAGTCCACATTTCTTCGGGGAGTTTAAGGTGAGCGCGCAAGATGCCCTCGACTCTGGAGTCGTCCAGATCCAAATTGTTCGCCACAGCTTTCAGCTTGCCAACTCCAGACGCGTTGGGGTTACTGGAGGACTTGTGGATCATGAAGATGGCGTTAGCAGTAGTCTTTCGTCCGTGCGCTCCGAGAAATACCAACGTTGCAGCGGATTGAACCTGTCCAGCGTTGTAGAGAATGACCTCTATTCCTAGTTTCTTAAGTGAGTTGTATAGAAAAACCCCATCGCCGATATATCCTCCCCACGACTGGAATAGGACGTGAATTCTCCTTGTTCCCTGCACTGCAATCGTCGTTAGACCTCTTACAAGCTTCGCAATGTTTCCTGCGTCGATGTCGCCACAATAGGTGGCCCACATTTCTTCAGCAACTTTGGGCGTTTCTGGAACGGATGCTTCTGCCATACAAAACCCCTTTTTAGTTTTCCTCAGCGGTTGGTGTACATTTAGGGGACAGGAAAGGCGCAAGCCGATCCAACGGGTAGTAAGCCCACCTGGTCCCCCGGTTGCGATTCCTTGTCTAAGGGAGAAACGCTTCCGGGGGTTTCCTTCGTGTGACGCCGCCGCTAACGGTGGTTTAGCGGAAACTGGTCGTCCTCATAATCTGAAATCCATGCCGTTGATAGTACCGCGAAAATCAGTGTGGATGGGGGAATGAAAACCGAAAACTTGGCCCGTAAGTGGTGTAATTTTGTTGAGTTTAAACTTGACCCCTTCCCAGTACTCGCGTACGCTCAGGACAGGCGTACGCGAGTGAAGTGGAGATATTAGGCATTAAAATAAGGCATAATGTAACCATTTTTGATATTTGAAAACCGTACCCACTTTTGCACAAATTTATTTTTTAGGGCTACAATCGGGGCATGAAAAAGCAGTGGAAAGACCCGGCAAAGAGGCCACCAAAAACAGAAACGATGAACACCCCTGGGGATTTCGGAGCGTTCACCGATCTGATGAGGAAGATTGTTCCGGCAAAGCCTAAGACCGCTTCCCCCGGCCCTGCCCGTTCTTAGACCATACCCGGCCTTTGCGTTAGTGCCCGATAGGTAAGACGCTTGCCCTGTATTCCCATAATGCAAGTTGCAAAGCGCGTGAAGTCGTCCGAGTCTTTGCGGTTGTTGTAGCGGAATACCTGCTCCTTCACATAGGCGTCAAGGTGGAACGGTTCGACGCTGATGTATGTGCCGCGTAATCCCCGCTTGAGCAATGACCAGAAGTTCTCGATTCCCTGAGTGCGGATGTGACCATTCACGTACTCCATCGCGTGAGTGATGACCTCGCGATTGTAGGGCGTATCCAGATACGCATAGGTTCCGAACCCATCCGTAATGACGTTTGCGCCAGCTTCGACGCTATCCGTCATGACTGGGCTCATATGCATCTTGTGGCGCGATGGAATCACTTGAGCCTTGACGCGTCCACCGCGCTCCAGCATTCCCATCACGACCGCCTTGCTGCCTCCGCTAGCGGCGTACTTGATGCGGCGGCTCTTATGCATCTTCCGTGTATTGGGTGTGATCGTGGTTTCGTCGCATTCAACAGGAGTGCCGTCGCCGCCGAGCTTGCCCGTCTCGTCGCCCATAGCCTCACGCAAGCGGTGCAGCATATGCCATGCGCTCTTTTGGGTGACGCCTAACGCCCTCGCCAGTTCGTAGCTGCTGATGCCGTTTTTGCAATTGCTGATGAGCCATGCAGCAGGTAGCCATTTCTCAAGGCTGATGGCCGAATCCTCAAAGATCGTACCGACCTTGAGAGAGAACTTTTGCTTGGCATGGTTGCCGTAGCAGCGATAAACGCGAGCCTTTGCCAGATAAGTCAACTTGGTCGCATCGCAGTAGGGGCAACGCACAACACCATCAGCCCAGCGAATCGCGATCATGAACTGACGGCAATTCTCGTAGTCTGCGAAGTATTGGACGGCTTCGAGTAGTGTCTTAGGCGTTTCCATGTTTCTAAGATAGTACTCTGACTATAGTCGGTCAAGTATCTTATTGCCTTTAAGTCTGGACTTTACGGGGCCTGGCCGGGCCTGCAGGGCTGGCCTGCCGCGACTGCCGGGAAGAAATTGGTGTCAAGCCCACAAGACGGTGGAAAACCGTCCAAGTGCCTGTAAATAAGGGAGATCAAATTCCTGCGAAACCTGCATTTGAGTTTTGCTCCATCCGCTATCATTAACTTATAGAGACAAAACAGGAAAGGCCCGGCCCCAAACGGCTGGGCCTTTCGCATTTAACCCACCGCCGCCCGCACCACCCCGGCCCGGATCCTAACACCTTTAGAAAACCTACTTTAGTACCGAAGTACAGGGGGTATCCCATGGACACCGACACCAATCCCACATTCCAACCCACCGATCCCACCCGCCGCTACCGCTGCCGCCACATCTTCTCCGACGGACACCGCTGCGGCTCCCCTTCCCTCCGCGGATTCGACCTCTGCTACTACCACCGAGCCTCCCGCCAGGACCCGCCCATATCCACTGGCCGCACCGCAGATTCGGCCGTCTTCGAAATGCCCCGCATCGACGACCGATCCGGCATCCAACTCGCTATCTACAACATCCTCGCCCGCCTCGCCTCCCTCGACATCGACCAGAAACGCGCCGCCACCCTCCTTTACGGCCTCCAGATCGCCTCCTCCAACCTTCCCCGCAAACCCCAATCCTCCGCCGAAACCGAGCCCACCGTCGAGGACGTCACCGAGGATTACCAGCTCGGCAATCTCGCCCCCATCGCCGAATTCATCGAGCCCATCGCCGAGTCCGACGCAACCGAGAACGGGCAGCAGGCAATGGAGAAACCGCAATCCACCCGCACAGCTTCGCCGCGAAAAGCTCGCAAATACAGCAATCCCGATGTCGAGCCCGACGACTACCCACCCGTCAAGCGCTTCAGCGAGTACACCGACGAGGAAGCCGACTACCTCACCGCCGCCGAAACCTCGTTCTTCACGCGCGGCGTGATCAAAGGCAAGCGCCCCGCATCCCTCTCGCGCGAAGAGGTTGAGAACCGCATCAACGCCATCCGCCGGAACGTCGGCAAGCCGCCCATCCAGCTCCCACCCGACCCCGAACCCGCAACCGACCCCGAACCCGCGACCCTCCCCGCCCTGCAGGCCGTCGCAGACGAGACTCTCGAACCTGGGTCCCGCCTCGAACCTTGCAACGCGGACCGCGAACCTATTCGCCGATGTCCTCGTTCCACACCTCGGGATGCGCGGCGATAAACCCGGCCAGCAGCTCCCGGCAGGCCTCGGACTGGAGGTCCACCACCTCGACGCCGTTCTCGCGCAGCCACGCCACCCCACCCTGAAACGTCATGCTCTCGCCGACGATCAGCCGCCGGAAGCCGAACTGGCGCACCAGGCCGGAGCAGTACCAGCACGGCGCCAGCGTCGTCACCATGGTGCTGCCGCGATAGCTGCGCTGCCGCCCCGCGTGGCGGAAGGCGTCCGTCTCGCCATGCGCGCTGGGATCGCCATCCTGCACCCGGCGGTTGTGGCCCGAGCCCAGCAGCCGTCCGTCCGCGTCAAACACCGCCGCGCCGATCGGAATTCCACCCTCCGCCAGCCCGGCCCGCGCCTCGGCCAGCGCTACCTCCAACATCTCTAAATCCGTCACTGCTAACCTCGGTTCTAAACACCTGTCCTGCCGGACGGGCCCACTCCGCGTGGGGCGGGCGTTCACACGCCCTTTTCCTGCTTCGCGTCGTCCTCCCGTTGGTCGGCACGGGACTGGATTGCGACCATCGGGAGGGCCACGCGAAGCCCAATACGCGTCACGAAGTGACTTCGCCGCTCTGAATCTCCGCCTCCATGGCTGACGGATCGTCTTCGCTATCGTCGTACCGGGGCGGCAGGCCGGAGATGCGACCATCCACCATCACCTCGTCGGCCAAGGGTTCGGCCGATGCGCGCTCGGGCTGCGGCGCGTATGCTTCGGTCTCGGTTCCCAGCTCTTCGGCCACTTCTGCCGCGTGCGGTCTCAACTCTTCTTCGCCGTTCATAGGAATTTCCTCCTGCTCGGCCAACTGCCCGGCCATCTTCTCGAACTCCTCGATGCTGGGCAGCTCGCCAATATCCTTTAACCCGAACTTGAGCAGAAACTCCTTGGTGGTCTTGTACAGGATCGGCCGGCCGATGACGTGCTTCCGGCCCGCGGTGGTGATCAGCTTGCGCGCCAGCAGCGAGCCCAGCACGCCGCCCGAATCCACTCCGCGGATTTCGGAGATCTCGGGCGCGGTGACCGGCTGTTTGTAGGCCACCACCGCCAGCGTCTCCAGCGCCTGCAGACTCAGTTTCAGCGGCGGCTTCAGCGACTTCACAAACCCGCGCACCGCATCGTGATACTCGGGCTTGGTGGCAAAGCGGAACCCGCCCGCAATCTCGCGAATCTCCAGCCCGCGATCGGCCGCCGCGTACTCGGCGACCAGCTCGTCCAGCAGCCGGCGAAAGTGGGTGCGCAGCTTGGCCGCCCGTGCCTTCTCCGCCTTCGCCGCCGATCCATCCACGGCCACAGGCTCGGGTGCCCCGTCCAAGCTCGCTTGGGCGGGCTGACCAGCCACTGCATCGGGTTCCCCCGTCGTGACAGCCTCATCGTCACCAGTGGGTTCAGCCGCCACCGAATCCTCCGGCAGATCGGGTGCCCCATCCACGACAGTCTCACCGTGTTGGGTGGGTTGAACCGCCAATGAATCTTCGGGCAGATCCGGATCGCCACCGACCGCATCGAAGTCCGGCCCCAGCGACGGCTCGGCTTCCGCCGCCTCCAGCTCGGCTTCTTCCAGCAGCGAGCGCTGGGCCGCGGCTTCGCGGTCCAGCTCGGCCTGCGCCTCTTCGCCCAGCAGGCCCACCAGTTGCGCCAGCGTTACCGGCTCTTCGGACGCGTAGATAACAGCTTCAATCTTTGCTTTCAGGCTCATAAAGTCCAGCAGTCAGTCTATCAACCCCGCCGCCTGTGCGGGCGTTCGCACGCGGCTTTCTTGCTTGGCACGGACCTCCCGCTGGTTGGCGCGGGGGACTCGTTGGGGAACATCGGGAGGACCACGCGAAGTGGGAATAGCGGGGTGGGAATGCCTATCGGGCGATCAGGCTGAACACCCAATACAGGCCGCCCGACAGCAGCGCCGCCGCTGGGAGCGTAAAAACCCAGGCCATCCCAATATTTCTGAGCGTCGCCCGCTGCAGTCCGCTCCGGTTCGCCGCCATCGTTCCGGCCACGCTGGAGCTCAGCACATGGGTCGTGCTCACCGGCAACCCGTAGGTGCCGGCCGCCAGGATGGTGGCCATTGCGACCATCTGTGCCGAAGCGCCCTGCGCATAGGTCATGCGCGACTTGCCGATCTTCTCGCCCACCGTGGTCACGATGCGTTTCCAGCCGATCATGGTGCCCAGGCCGAGCGCCAGCGCCACCGCAACCTTCACCCAGGTGGGAATGAACTTCGTCGACTTGCTGAGGTAGCCCTGGTAGCTGGCCAGCACGGCTGCATCCGCGGACGCGATGGCCGGGCCGCCATTGCTCTCCATCAGCTGCAGCGTCTCGCTGGCCAGGTACATCTGGTTGCGGACGTTGGCATGCATCCCTTCCGGCACGCCCGCCAGCGTTCCATAGGCAACCGCCTCGCTGCGGATGTCGAGCACCATCTCCCGCAGCGCCACGGTCACGCCCGGCTCGTACTGCTTGGTGCTGACAAACCTCTCCAGCTCTGCGCCGGCATCCTGCGGATCCGCCTTCGCGTCCACGTAGTGGTCCAGCACGCCCGCCACCTGGGTCGACACCGCCGCGAATGTCTGCACCTGGTTGGCGCCCATCGCATGGTTCAACGCATACGCCGTCGGCACTGTGCCCACCAGGATCAGCATAATCAGGCCCATGCCCTTCTGCCCATCATTCTGACCATGCGCGTAGCTGACGCCGCCGCACATCAGCACCAGCATCGCGCGGATATAGAAGGGCGGCGGCGCGCTTCCCTTTGGCGCCTGGAACAGCCGCGGGTCTTTGGCCACCAGCTTGAACAGCAGAAACACCAGCGCGGCCGCAACAAAGCCAATCAGCGGCGAGAGGATGAGCGCCGCGAACACCTTCTTCACCTGCTCCCAGTCCACGCCCGCGGTACCGGAGTTGCCCTGCATCAGCTGGTATGCCACACCGACGCCGAGGATCGAACCGATCATGGTATGCGAGCTGGACGCCGGCAGACCGCGGTACCAGGTTGCCAGATTCCACAGCATGGCCGCGACCAGCAGCGCGAAGATCATGGCGAAGCCGGTGCCCTGGTTCATCTTCAGGATCAATTCCACGGGCAGGAGCGAAATGATGGCAAACGCCACAGTGCCCGAACTCAGCAGCACGCCCACAAAATTCATAACGCCGGAGTAGACGACCGCGGTATGCGGCGCCAGCGAGTTGGTGTAGATGACCGTGGCCACCGCGTTCGCCGTATCGTGGAATCCGTTCACAAACTCGAATCCCAGCGCGATCACCAGCGCCAGCCCCAGCAGCAAATACGGAAACACGCTTCCGTTGTGGATGACCGAAAGATCGCCCCACAACTGCGCCGCGATGTAGAGGATGCCCCCCACCAACAGCAGCGCAAACACGACTCGACCGAGCTTTCCGGGAGACGACCTCTGCAGCTCTTCTTCGAGCAGCGAGGTTTGAGGCAGTGTTGCGGGCGTGGCCAAGGATCACCTGACAGGAATTACTGGTCCCTAGCCAAGCTACGCCATTCACGCGGCAGAAATATTACAGTTCTGTAAAAGATGCTGCGGGCAAGCCCAGGAAATGAAGTCCCTTTCGAGAAACAAATAGCGATAAATCAATTACTTGGATAACAAACTGGCCGTCCCAACGAATTCCTCAGGTCCGGCCGAATATCGCCCGTTTATCGACCCATCCGGCCGCTTATCGCACCATCGAGCTGAACAACCAGAACAGGCAGCCGGAGAGGATCGCCGCCGCTGGCAGCGTGAACACCCACGCCGCCGCGATGCTGCGGATGGTGGACATCTGCAGCCCGCTCTTGTTCGCAGCCATGGTGCCGGCCACGCCCGAGCTGAGCACGTGGGTGGTACTGACGGGCAGGCCGAAGCGGTCCGCCGCCAGGATGGTGGCCATCGCGACCAGCTCCGCCGACGCTCCCTGCGCGTAGGTGAGGTGGGTCTTGCCGATCTTCTCGCCGACGGTGACCACGATGCGCTTCCAGCCGATCATGGTGCCCAGGCCGAGCGCCAGCGCTACCGCAACCTTCACCCAGGTGGGAATAAATTTGGTCGACAGGTCCAACTGCGCCTTGTAGGCGGACAGCGCCTTGGTGTCCGCCGCCGTCATGTTGGGCCCCTTCTTGGCCAGCATGGTCATGGCCGCGCTGGAGAGGTACATCTGGTTGCGCACGTTGGCCTGCATCTCCGGCGGCACGCTCTTGAGCGACCCGTACAGCGTCACCTCGTTGCGGATGTCGACCACTTCCTGGCGCAGCGCCAGCATCACGGCCGGCTCATAGGTCTTGGTGCTGAGGAACTTCTCCAGCTCCGGCTGCTCGTCCTGCATCACGGCGTTGGGGTCGACGTACTTATCCAGCGTCTGCACCATCGCGGTGGAGGCCACCATGAATTTGTCGACGTCCTTCTGCGTGACCGCGTGGTTCAGCGCGTAGGCGGTGGGCACGGTGCCGACCAGGATGAGCATGATCAGGCCCATGCCCTTCTGCCCGTCGTTGGATCCGTGCGCGTAGCTGACGCCGCCGCAGGTGCAGATCAGCAGGATGCGGATCCAGAGCGGCGGAGGCGCGGTGCCTTCGGGAGCTTTGTAGAGCCGCGGATCGCGCGCGACGAGCTTGAACAGCAGGAAGATGAGGCTGCGGCGATGAAGCCCACCAGCGGCGAAACCAGCAGCGCGCTGAAGACCTTCTTCACCTGGTCCCACTCCACGCCGGCCGTGCCGCTGTTGCCCTGCATCAGCTGGTTGGCGACGCCGACGCCGATGATCGAGCCGATCATGGTGTGCGAGCTGGAGGCCGGCAGGCCCTTGTACCAGGTGGCCAGGTTCCACAGGATCGCCGCGACCAGCAGCGCGAACACCATGGCGAAGCCCGCGCCCTGGAACCTTCAGGATGAGCTCGACCGGCAGCAGCGTGATGACCGCATAGGCCACCGTGCCCGAGCTGAGCAGCACGCCGATGAAGTTCAGGATGCCGGAGTAGACCACCGCGACATGCGGCTCCAGCGAGTGGGTGTAGATGCAGGTCGCGACCGCGTTGGCGGTATCATGGAAGCCGTTGACAAACTCAAAGCCCAGCGCGATCAGCAACGCGATGCCCAGCAGGATGTAGGGATACACGCTGGCGCTGTGCACCACCGAGATGTCCCCCCACAGCTGCGATGTGATGTAGCCCAGCCCGCCCACCACCATCAGCCCGAACACAATCATGCCGGCTAATCCTGGTGAGGATTTCTTTAATTTTTCTTCGATGGCTGAAGGCTGCGGCAGCGTGGCGGGTGTGGCCATATGGGTTTCACCTGGTGATGGAATTGAGTTTGGACAGACTTGGCTAAATTACGCCGCCGATGCGAAAGATAGGTTACAGCCGCGTAAAAGATCGCCCAACGACGCGACCGGGGCGGGCGACCTCGGACTACTCTGGGCCGCCTTTTTCCGCACCCTCGTTAGCCAGAAACGCCGTCATCTCGACCGCAGCATCGCAGCTTGATCGCGATGCGAAGTGGAGAGACCCCCGCATTTCGCTTCATACCCGCTGCGGGTGCCCCATTCGTGACAGCTTCATCGTCACGAGTGGGCTTGAGTGCTGAGGAGAGCCGTGGCGACCATCGGGAGCACCGCGCGAAGCCCAGAACGGCACGAAGTGCCTAGCGCCAGTCGTCGCGGGCCTGGGCCTGCTCGGCGAAGGCCTGGTCGAAGCCGTCGGCCTTCTTGATCAGGATGTCGCCCAGCTCGCGCGGCTGGTGCAGCAGCACCGCCTGCATCCGCACCAACTCCAGCATTGCCAGGAACATACAGATCAGCGCCCGCTCCGAGTGGGTGGTGTGCAGCAGCCGCCGCAGGCTCACCGGACGGTCCTCCATGACCAGCCGCCGCTTGACGTAGTCCAGCATCTGCGCCACCGTCACGGCATCTTCGTCCACATTCAGCACCGGCCGTTCGCGCAGCCGCTCCAGCACGCTCCTGGAAGACGCGCACCAGGTCCACGGTATCGGCGGCAATCTCCTGCTCCAGATCGGCGCTGGCGGCTTCGTCCTTGGCCTGTTCGCGCAGGAACTCGCGCAGCCCCGGGTTGGTCCAGGTGGCCTCTTCGATCTGCTGCTTCTGCATCAGCATCTGCGCGGCGGCCTTGAAGCGCTCATGCTCCAGCAGCCGCTCCACGAGTTCGCGGCGGGGGTCTTCGTCGACTCCGCCGGCCACGTCGGACGGGTCGCGCGGCAGCAGCATCTTGGACTTGATGTGGATCAGCAGCGAGGCCATGTAGATGAACTCGCCGGCGGCGTCCACGTCGGTCTGCTTCAACTGGTGGCAGTAGTCCAGAAACTGCGCGGTGAGCAGCGCGATGGGGATGTCGTAGATGTCGATGTTCTGCTTGCGGATGAGGTCGAGCAGCAGGTCGAGCGGCCCGTCGTAGACCTGGCCGACGGTCACCGAAAACGGCGATTGCGACGCCTCTTCCGGCGGCTGCGTCTTCGCCTCCTTCGGCTTTTCGGGCGCGATCACCGGCCCCGGCTTCAGCACCAGCACGTCTCCCACGGGCGCAATCTGCTCGTCCGGATTGGGCGCAGCCATGGGCTCGTCCGCCGGCGTAGCCGTCTCGTTGGCGTCCGCAACCTGGGCCGGATCGCCCAGCCCTTCGGGCGGGTTCAGTATCTCGTCCGTCATCGTCTGGAAAGCCCCACTGCGGAGAAGACCTGCCGCATCGTTACCGCCGTCCTCCCATTCGCGCGAAACGCGCCGTCGTCCAGAATCGCGTCGACTTCCTCCGGATTCGCCTCGAAGTAGCGCCGCCGCTCCTGGATCGGGCTTGAGCTCGGCAACCACCGCATCGGCGAGCCAGCCCTTGCACTGGATGCACCCGATCCCCGCGCTGGTGCAGCCCGCCCGCACCTCCGATTGGGTCGCTTCGCTGGAAAAAACCTGGTGCAGATCGAAGACCGGGCACACGTCGGGATTGCCGGGGTCGGTGCGGCGAACGCGCGCCGGATCGGTGACCATGGTCTTCAGCTTGGCGCGGACGTCCGGCTCGGGATCGCTGAGCAGGATGGTGTTGTTGTAGCTCTTCGACATCTTGCGGCCGTCGGTGCCGGGCAGCTTGGGACTGGGCGTCAGCAGCACCTTCGGCTCCGGCAGAACCTGCTTCACGTCGGTCTCCTGCTCCAACTCCGCCAGCCGTTCCTTGTCGGATTTGGCTGCCGCAAGTGCATGCTTGCTGCCGTAGAGATGATTGAATCTCCGCGCGATCTCCCGTGTGATCTCCACATGCGCTGCCTGGTCGATGCCGACGGGCACGAACTCGGCCTGGTAGACCAGGATGTCGGCGGACTGCAAGACCGGATACCCCAGAAACCCAATCGTCGCGAGGTCCTTCTCCTTCAACTGCTCCTGCTGGTCCTTGTAGGTCGGCACGCGCTCCAGCCAGCTCAGCGGGGTAATCATCTCCAGCAGCGAGTTCAGCACAAAGTGCGCGGGCACCTCGCTTTGCAGGAAGATGGTGCTGCGCTTCGGATCGAGGCCCGCGGCCAGGAAGTCCAGCACCACCTCGCGCACATTCTCGCGCAACTGCGCGGTGTCGGCGTAGTCGGTGGTGAGCGCGTGGTAGTCGGCCACAAAGTAGAAGCACTCGTACTGCGGGCCGCCGTCCTCCAGCACCGCGTTCTGCAGGTCCACCCAGTTCTTCAGCGCGCCCATGTAGTTGCCCAGGTGCAGCTTGCCCGTCGGCCGCATGCCGCTCAATACGCGCTTGCGCGCCGGAATCGTTTTCTCTTCGTTCATTTTTGTCTCAAGGAAAAGGGTACAGGAAGCTGCTCCTTAGAGCGACCCGCCCGGAGCAAACCACCGCGTCCTGCCGGGGCGTTCGCACGCCTTTTTCCTGCTTCGCGCGGTGCTCCCGACGGTCGCAATTCGCATTGGTGCCGACCGTCGGGGCGATCGCATACACTCGATCCACACGTCCTGGCCGTTGCTTCGGCCTACGGAAAGGAACCCGCGACTCCATGCTCCGCCGCATTTTGATCCCCTGCATTGGCTTTGCGCTGCTGCTGCTTGCGCCGGCCGCGCGCGGCCAATCCTACGGCCCCGAGCACCCGGAGTGGCGGACGCCGATCGCGCCGTTCCGCATCGCCGACAACCTGTACTACGTGGGCAGCCAGGACCTGGCGTCGTACCTGATCGTCACGCCGGCGGGGGACATCCTGATCAATTCGAGCCTGACGTCGTCGCCGCCGCTGATTCTCAGCAGCATCCGGCAGCTTGGCTTCCAGCCGCACGACGTCAAGATCCTGCTGATCAGCCACGCGCACTTCGACCATGACGGCGGCTCCGCGGAGATCAAACGCCTGACCGGCGCGCAGTACATGGTGATGGACAGCGATGTGACCGTCGTCGAAAGCGGCGGCGCGAAGGACTTCGCCTATCCGGGCGACCACTACCCGCCTGCCCAGGTCGACCGCATTCTGCACGACGGCGACGAGGTTCGCCTGGGCGGCGTTGTCCTCGTCGCGCACAAGACGCCCGGCCACACCCGCGGCTGCACCACGTGGACGATGCGCGCGACCTCCGGCGGCAAGCTGCGCGACGTCGTCATCGTGGGCAGCTGGAACGTGAATGGCGGCTTCCGCCTGGTCGACCGGCCCGGCCATCCCGCCTCCTACCCGGGCATTGCCGACGACTACGCTCACACCTTTGCCGTGCTGCGCAACCTGCCCTGCGACATCTTTCTGGGCGCGCACGGCAGCTACTTCGACATGCTCGCCAAGCTCGACCGCGCGAAGGCAATCACAAAAACGGGAGGCGCCGGAGAAAGCGTCTGGATCGATCCCGAAGGCTACCGGGCCGCCGTCGCCGAACGCCAGCACGCGTTTGAGACGGAACTGAAGCGCCAAGAGGCCACCCGCTAGAATCTCAAAGACGGTCCTGCCGGGGCGTTCGCACGCCTTTTTCCTGCTTCGCGGGGTGCTCCCGATTGTCGCAAATAAGATTGTGCCGATTGACGGGAGGACCACGCGACCAGCTCGGCATACGTCACGAAGTGACCGCCCCACGCGCAGTGGGCTCGTCCGGCAGGACAGCTTTAGGATTTGCTCTTGCGATTCAAGACTTGCCGCTGCGGGAGTAGGTTGCGCCCGGCGCGACGCTGGCGCCTTGCGGGACGATGAGTTCGCCGCCGGCGTCGTCGAGGATCGCGCCGCGGCCGAGGGTGCAGTTGTCCTCGACGGTCAGGTTGTAGCCGCGGGCGAATTGGACGCCGGGATAGATGGTGACGCCGCTGCCCAGGCGCTTGAAGATGTGGTTCGCGAGCATGCGGCGAAAGCGGAAGCCGAGCCACAGGTTGTCGCCCAGCGGCGAGCGGTCGAACATCCGCCAGAACCAGATCAGCGGCTTGCGCGGCGCGTACCGCTCGAGATCGACATCGCTCGCGTAGTCCGCCTCCAGCGTGGCGTTGCGCGGATCGAACGATTCGGCGAGCACGAACATCGCGGTCTCGCTGATCAGCGAGGTCGAGGTTCTGCCACCGTGCGGCCGGCCGAGGTAGATCTCGTGCAGCTCGTCGCGCACAATCTCGGCGCGCAGGTCCGGCGACTGGAGGCGGTTGAACTCATCGTCGAGATGGGTCAGCCAGCGCTGGTATAAGCCCTCCGCCTCCGCCAGCGGCCTTACTTCGCGGTCCTTCGACTCCGCCATCGTCCCTCCCCGGGGTCTCACTGACTATTCGATGGCAAACACCGCATAGACGGTCGCGATTTGGTAATCCGCTCGGAGAGATCGCCAGAGGAGCGAGATTCCGTTTCGCATAGCGTCGCAGCTATCCGTGTTCAAGGCGCCGAGCCCAACGCGGCAAGTATCCCGCGCGGAGGCGTCTGGTTGCTCGCGTAGACCAGCGTGCCCAGCTTTACGCCGAGACCGTCGGCCATCTGGGCAGCTATCTGTCGCGCATGCTCTAGCGCTTTCTTGGCCGCCTCGGCCTCGAGCGTGTCGTCCTTCTTCAGCTGCCACTGAATATTGCCGCTGTGATTGGCGCCGGCGGAAATCGCCAGGTGGAGAGCGTTCGCCACACCGTCGGCGGGTACGGTGACGCGCCACCTCTGCGAAAACTCGAACCGAAGCCCTTGCGTGTAACGTGGCTTTGTTCTTATCGTCGTTGGGTTCGAGCGGGTTGAGCGACTGCTGGGCACTCTCGACGGCCTCTTTAGGCACGCCGCTGGCCTTAAGCGCGGTCATGATCGCGTTCGATGTTTGGCTCGCATCCGTGTAGGTCCCCGTCCTGGTCCTTGCCATAGAGGTGGAAGCCAACTGTCAGGACGGCCGTGTCGGCCAGCGCTTCGGCTTGGTCGCTCGTCGTAATCGCGATCGTTTTGTTCTCTTTGTTGATCTGAATCTGCTGCGCGGACGCAGGCGGCAACGAAACTCGCTAGCGCACAGCACCGCAACTCCAGCAACTTGCGTTTTCAGTTCCCATTCACTCTCACCGGAACTATCTACTCCGCCGGCCGCTCAGCAGATCGGCCAGCGACTGCTTGTGTTTTGGCTTGGCGGCGGCCTTCTGCTTGGGGTCGGGAATGACGCGCTACGGCCGGGACCGTGCCTACGCGGTCGCGCGCGTTCTCCTTCACCGCCTTCACCACGGAAAACACGCCGCTGCTTCGCCTTCGCCATGGCTCTACTCACCCCCGTTAAAGCGTCTGCTCCTGCCGCGGATCCACGATGTGCAATACTTTTCATTGCAGCAGTTTGGCCCGTTGCGCCGACCCGCGGGAGGACCGCGCGAAGGCTCCAGGAGGGGACCCAGCATGGAAGAACGCGATTTTTTTGACGAAAAACCAGAGCAGCGCACCCACACCATGACCTGTCCGCACTGCGGCCAGGCCGGCGAGTACCAGATCGGATGGCTGGTTCGCCGCAAGAAGGCCCAGTTGCGCGGCAACGCCGACGAGCGCGACCGCGCCCGCTTCGCCAAGGCGCAGAGCTACATGGTCCGCACCGACGACGTGCTGGCCTGCAAGAACATCCGCTGCCGCAAGCGCTTCGACGTGGCCGGCATCCAATCCGTCGCTTTCCTGTAAGCGGCGCGCGGTTTATCAGATTTAATACCTCAAGCGGCACGCCGCAGGAGAGACGCACGATGGCCAACCACCTGATCCCCGCCGAGGAACGCACGCTTACCCCCGACGAAGTCGAAGCCCTCGATCGCCGCCGCCGCCGCGGCCAGCTCTTCCTGGTGCTGTGCTTTCAGTGCATCATCGTGGGCACGCTGGTGACGCTGTGGGCGGGGCAGGACCTGACCTACTCGCCCGGCTTCATCCGCCCCATGTTCTATTGGGACAGCGTCCTGTTCACGCTGGCCGCCATCTTCGGCGTGGCCGGCGTCCGGATGCGCCGCGGTTCGACCGAATTCCTCAGCTACGAGGCGTGTGAGCCTCAGAGCGGTATCATCCCCGTGTGATGCTCGCGGAACCCCAGCACTTCGCCCGATACGAAATCATTCTGATGCTGGTGCTCGGCGTTGCGTCGGCGGCGCTTTTCCTGGTGCGCTTTGCGCCCATCCTGCGGACCATTCTCAGCGCGCGGAAGGATCTCGGCTGGTCGCTCGGCTCGGTCGCGAGCAGAGTGAGAGATTTCGTGTGGGAGGTGCTCTTCCAGGGGAAGGTGATCCGCGAGCGGCCGCTGCCGGGGCTGGCCCACGCGTTCGTCTTCTGGGGATTTCTGGCGTTTGCGCTGGTCTCGCTGAACCATTTGGCGACGCCGGTGGGATTGGGCTTTCTGCCGGAGGACAGCTGGGCCAGCGATTTCTACTTTCTTTTCGCCGGCGCGTGGGCGGTGCTGGTGGCAATCTCGATCGTGGGGCTTTTTGTGCGGCGGTTCGTTGTCCGGCCGGTGTGGCTCGGCAAGAAACCCTCCTACGAATCCGGCGTCATTGCGCTGCTCATCTTTTTGCTGATGGCGACGTACCTGGCCGCGTTCTTCGTGCGCGACGAAACCGCTCTGAAAGCTCTGTGGTGGGCGCACACGCTGACGCTCTTCGTCTTTCTGCCGCTGATCCCGCACACCAAGCACCTGCACCTGGTGCTGGCGCCCGTCACCATCCTGCTGAAGCGCGACGGCTTTGCGCAGATTCCGCCGCTCTCGACCGATGAGCATGTGGAGGATTTCGGCCTGGCGACCGGCAAGGACGTGACGCAGATCGTCGCGCTGCAGGCGTACAGCTGCGTCGAGTGCGGACGCTGCACCGAGCACTGTCCCGCCTCGGCCACCGGCAAGGTGCTGAACCCCAAAGAGATCATCCTGGGCACGCGCGCGTACCTCAATGCCTTCGGCACGGCGTCGGAGGTCCCGCTGCTCACTGAACTCCGCGACTGCTCGAACGAACAACGGACGACGAACAACGAGCAACCGTCGCTCGAAGCGGCCTTCGAGTGCACCACCTGCGGCGCGTGCGAGTATCAGTGCCCGGTCGGCATCCAGCATGTGCCGATCATCGTGGGGCTGCGGCGCGGCGCGACTAACACGGGCGCGTGGGACGATGCGTACGGCACCAAGCTGTTCCTGGCGCTGGAGAAGTCCGGCAACGCGCTGGGGCTGCCCGCGGCCGAGCGCGAGAAGTTCCTCGGGCGGGCGGAGTTGCCCCTCTTCGACGGCACGCAGGAGTACTGCCTGTGGCTGGGCTGCATGGGCGCGTACGATCCGCATGGACGCGAGATTGTCGCCGACTTCGCGCGCGTGATGCGGCACCTGGGCACCTCGTTTGGCGTGCTGAAGAAAGAGAAGTGCACGGGCGACCCGGCGCGGCGGCTGGGCAACGACCTGGTCTTTCAGACGCTGGCGGAAGCGGGTCTCGCGGCCTTCGCCGCTGCGCGCGTGCAGAAGATTGTGGCGATCTGCCCGCACTGCGTGCGCACGATTGCGAACGACTGGCGCGAGTTTGGCATCGCTCCGGAGATCGAACACCACTCGGAGTTTATGGCGCGGCACGCCGCGCAGCTGCCTTCGCCTGCAACGAATAACGGAGAACGAACCACGGACAACGTCGTCTATCACGATCCCTGCTACCTGGGCCGCTACCGCGAGGTGTATGCGGAGCCACGCGCGGTGATCGAGCGGCAGGCCACGCTGGTGGAAGCGCCGCGCAGCCACGAGCGCAGCTTCTGCTGCGGGGCCGGCGGCGGGCTGGCCTTCCTGGGCGAAGAGCGAGGCGATGCGCGGGTGAGCCACGTGCGCGCGCGGGAGCTGGCCGCGACCGGCGCGCAGACCGTGGCCACCGCGTGCCCGTTCTGCAACACCATGTTTCGCGACGCGCTGACGGCGATCACGCCGCAGAAGAGACGCCGCCGCAACTGCTCGACATTGCGCAACTGACGGCACGCGCGCTGGGAGAAGCGCGGGAGCGTTAACTGCTTAATGAGTGCAATGCTCCGTATTAGAGCGTGCGGTGCGTTGTGGCTCGCGGACGATGACCTCAGCGGCTGAAGCCGTGCCCTTAAGCAGGCACATTTTCAGCAGCCTCTGAAGCCCATGCCTTTCCGGGCGGATGACCGTCCGTCTGCGTGAGGCGCCGGGCGCTAGTGGATATCGCCGAAGTGAACATTCTCGGCGGGCGGGTCTCCCTGATCCAGGAACTGGATGGTGGTGGCGGGACCGAAGTTCAGGGGACTGTCGGGGCGATCGCCCCACTCGCGCAGCGCCCACACGATCTGCTTGTCCGGGGTGACCTCGATGGCCTGTGCGGAGCCGGGAGCATCGGCGGGATGCTTGGCCTGGTCGGCGTAGTTCCACTCGTTCACCCAGTTGTTGATGACGGTGTCGCCATTCTTCAGCCGCCACGCATTTTGCAGACTGGCGAACTTGTATCCGGGCGCATCCGCCGGGGTCCAGCTCCACACGGAATCGCCGCGGCGGGTGATCTCGCGCACGCCGAGGCGATCGGTGATGAGCACATTGCCGTTGGCCAGCGGGTTGGCGCTCCACGCTCCGGGCGCGGGGAAGGACCACAGCTCGTGGCCATCGGAGTCGTACTCGACCACCTTGCCCAGGTCCATGTGCGCCGCCAGCAGCGTGCCCTGCGGCGTGAGGCGCACGCGCCGGAACTGCGGATGGACCTGCACCGGATGCTTGACCTGGAGCGGAAACTCCTTCTCGATCGCGCCCGTGCGGATGTTGACGACGCGCAGGATGGCGTTGGGGTCGGCGTTTTCGACATAGAGCACGCGGTCGTTGCCGATGGGCACGGCGGTATGCACCTCGTGTCCGGCGGGCGGCTCGTAGTTCCACACGACTTGCTTGTCCGGCGTGATCTCGGTGAGGCCGAACTGGTGCGCGAAGAGGATGTTGCCGTTGGAGAGCATGACCAGGTCGCTGATCTCGCCCTTGCCGGATGCGTCGTCGTAGCTCCAGACGACCTTGCCGCCGCGCACGATGAAGATGCGCCGCTGGTGCGACTCGCCGGAGTAGACGAAGTCATGCTGCGCCAGGCCCTTGCCGGGAAGGACATCGGGCGCGCGGCCCGGCGTGGGTACGATTGCGGTTGGAGCTGCGGCCGGCGCCGCTCCACTCTGCGCCTGCGCGCTCGCAAAGCCACAAGCCAACCCAAATACCACCACCGCTACCATCGCTTTCAATCTCATTACGCTCCCTTGTTCCTTTCTCGAACTTCACTGCATCGGTACAAACTTGCCTGCGCAGGAGTACGGCCTGGCCGGCTTGCCATCGAGCGGCGTTATTTTCACGTCGTTGCCTGCGGCTGCCGGCTCGAGCGGCAGGTTGGTACCACCGTTGCCGATGTCGGCGAGCTTGAGGTGCATCTTGTCGAGCGTCATGCCGTTGAAGGTGACGTCGATGAGATTGACCTGGGTGCGATGATCCTCGTCGTAGCCGGCGATCAGCACATCGCCCGGCGACAGATCGGTGATGTTCTCGAGGGTGATGTTGCGGTACTCGGGAATGCGCGTGCCCTTGATGCCGGGGTCGACGAAGCCTTCGATGGTCTGGTTGTTGTAGTAGGGGCTGATGGCGATGGGCACGCCCACGTCGCGCATGCAGATGTTCTTGTAGGTGAGGTTTTCGACCAGGCCGCCGCGGGTCGCGTTGCTCTTGATGCGAATGCCGCTGGTGGTGTGGTCTTCGGTGAGGCCATCGACGAGGAGGAAGCTGACGCCGGTGTTGGTCTCGCTGCCGATGGACATGCCGTGGCCGGAGTAGAAGTGGTTGTCGATGACGGACATGTGGGTGACGCCGGTCTTGATGGCCACATTGTCGTCGCCGTTGTCGATCCAACTGTGCGCGATGGTGATGTTGGTGGACGCGCCGGGATCGATGCCGTCGGTGTTGCGCGGGCGCGGATCGTTGGGTCCCGGCTCATGCACCGGCGTCTTCAGATGCACGCCCCAGGCGGTGAAGCCGTCCGTGCGCGAAACGCCGACGTGGAAGTTGGGCGCGTCGTGCAGCGTGATGCGGTACAGGGTGAAGCCGTCGGCGTTGGCGACGGAGATCAGGCGGGGGTCGCTGTAGGGAATTCCATTGGGCAGCGCGGCGGTGGGTTCGCCCTTGACCGCGAGGCCCCACCAGGAGATGTCCTGGCCCAGCAGCTTGGCGCCGCCGCGGCCGTTGACGATGCCGTCGCCCATGATGCCCACGTTTTTCGCGCGGACGGTGATGAAGGCCTTGCACGGCCCTTTCGCCGGGATCGTCCCGCAGGTTCCCGGCGCGGTCACGTCATAGTCCGCCGGGTTGCGCGACGCGAACAGGGTTACGCCCTTGTCGACCAGCAGGGTGACGCCTTGCTTGATCTCGAACGGGCCGCTGAGGAAGGCGTTTGCGCCCCTGGCTCCGGCGGCCAGCTCGACCGCCTGGCCGGGCTGGCACTGGGCGGCGAAGCCATCGATGGCCGCCTGCACGCGCTCCGTATCCTCCTGCTTTTCGTCGGCTTCCCTGAGCCCGTCGCCGATTGCGACGAGCTTCGCCTCGAGCTTGATGCAGGTGGCCGGAATCTTCGGCTCGGTGACGGTGCGGGTATCCTGCGCGCGCGCCGCGGAGGCGGCCATCAGCAAGGCGCATACCAGCGCGGCAACCATGCGGGCAGACATCCGGCGCCCGTCTGTACTCAACCCCATTGGATTCCGGCGCATGGTTCAGCCTCCCGCTTCCGCCCTGCCAAACTACAGCAAGCGCGAGGGCGATGTACAGATGGGGCGCGGGAGGGGTTAGCGGTCGTACTTCGAGCGGTCGTCGTCCCAACGGGTGGTGAGCGCGACGACGCAGGGAGTCATGACCATCGCGACAAACAAAAGTCCGGCCAGGAAATCGTGCATTGGAGTCTCCTTGGAGCGCGGCAAGGTTGGCTCGCGGGAGCAAAACTGCCGACGTCGTGACTATCGGCGGCGACGGTTGCGTGGGTTAATCGCGAGGTCATGCCGGGCGAAACCAAGGTCACACTGACTCGCGGTTGCGGGCGTGGCTGGAGGCGGAAAAAACGGCTCGGAGACGCGAAAAAGCCGCCCGGCAACAGGGCGGCTTCTTCTTTAGGGAGAATAGTTCCAACGGAGGCAAAGCCATCAGAACTTTCTGCGTGCATACTAAGTTTGGCCCAAACCGGTGTCAAGGCCAAAACTTTGGCGACGCAACCTGCTCAAAATAAGACACTTAATTCGTGATAATCAGTCAGTTACATTCGCCTAAGCTTCGCCTTATCCGATTTTCTGGAAGACTAACCGCCAGTAAAGTAATGGGTTTACGCAAAATTGTGCACTGGCAGAGGTGCAGGGGCGCGGTCCGGGTCCGGTTACCGCCCCTGCCGTCCGCGGAAACGGGCTGCGCGGCCGGGTCAGCTCTCGGGTCCGCGCAGGCGTTTGCCGACGGAACCGCGCAGGTCGATATGCAGAAATTCCGGCTCGGTGGCTGCGGGTTTGCCCTGCATGACGCGGATCAAGGCGCGCCCGCCGCCGAAGAATAACGCGATGACCACCATCGCGACGGCGCTGAAGCAGCAGAAGATGGCGATGCTCTCGAGCAGGCTGTAGGTCTTCTGCACTTCGGCGTGAAACTCGAGCGGCATGGGCTTGTCGAAGCTGACTTCCTGGTGGAGATGAACGCCATCCACCATGGAGTGCGCGGCGGCGGCTGACCATGCGCCGCTGGTTAATGCCACCAGCGGTCCCTCGCGGCGGAGCATGACCGTTCCGGCGCCGGCGCCCTGTTGCCGCATTGCGCCCTCGATGGCGCGGCCATGGTCGCCGGCGATGGTTGGCGTGGGATAGAGCAGCAGCGTCAACACGCCGCCGCTTTTATATTTTGCGGTGACCGTCTCCGCGCTCTTGTCGAAGCCTACGGCATCGGGCGGCAGCACGCCGCCGGTTGCCTGGTAGCCGGCCGGACCGATCGCGTACTTCACCGACTCGGCATCGAGTCCTTTGGCCGGGAGCAACGTGGGCAGCAACGGAGGCAGCGCGGTTGCGCCCATCGGCTTGGGCAGACTGACCAGGAGCGCGGCCAGGTCGGCGGCGCGCAGGCCGGGGTTGAAGTCGGTCTGCACGACGGTTGAGCCGGCGCGGAAGAGCAGGCCCTTGCCGTCGGACGCCAGCGCCGCATCCGGCCCCAGCTTGAGCTGCGAGGCCGGCCGGGAGTCGGGCGAGCGGAGATAGGTGTAGGCGGCGACCGCGCCGGTGGTGTCGGCAAACTGGAACGCCTTCATCCGGACGGTGTCGCTGGAGCCATCCTGTTTGTAGGCCGACGCGGCGAAGCGCTGCAAGCCGTCTTCCTTCAGGACCGTGGCGGCGGCGCCGTCGGACGGGGCGGCTGACGTTCCGCCGGGATCGCTCTTCTGCTGCTGCCAGTTGCCGAAACGCTGGGGCAAGAGCTGGGTGGGCGGCTCGATCAGCATGGTTTTGGTGACCGGCGGCTGCGCGGCCAAGCCGGTTGCCGCGGCCAGCCAGAGCGCGGCCATCGTCAGCGCGAGCGCAAAAGATTGCAGCAGAGGCCGTGGCTGCGGCCGTCGACGCAAGAGCGCCTGCAATCGAGGAGAATCACCCATACCAAGCTCAGACTATCACTGCAGGGAGTTTGGTAGCGCGCTGGGCGGGTGGGGTTTGGAGGGATTGGACCTGAGGGACGACTGACGGGGCTGAAAGAGTTTGTTAGCCCGTACGGAGATTCCCTCAGCGGCTGAAGCCGCATTCATTATGGGGCCCGCGACGGCGCGACTGAAGTCGCGCCCTTTCAAAGCGGTTGGGTTTTCAGCATCCTGATTGTCGCGCTGGGCGAAAGGAGATCAAGCTGGCGCGCTGTGCGCTTTCGCTTCTGCGTTCACTAGGAACTAGTAACTAGCAACTAGTAATTGAGAACTACCCTTACTGTCCGACTGCGGCGCGTTCGGTGGGGGGGCGGGTGCCGCTCAGACCGCCTTCGTAGCGGGCGACGCCTTTGTAGAGGCTCTCGGCGACGCGCTCGCGATAGTCCGGCTGCTCGAGCTGCTCGGCGTCCCTGGGGTTGGTGACGAACGAGATCTCCGCCAGGATCGACGGCATGTTGGCGCCGATGAGCACGACGAAGGGCGCCTTCTTGACGCCGCGATCCTTCAGCCCGGCGTTGCCTTTGGCCAGGCCGGCGTAGAGCGAGCTTTCCACGTCGGCGGCGAACTCGCGGCTCTCGGCGATCTTGTCCTTGAGCGCGATCTTCTTCACCAGGTCGCTGAGCTGGTGGATGGATTGATCGCTGACGGCGTTCTCGCGCGCGGCGACATCGAGCGCGGTCGGGTCGGAGGTGAAGTTCAGGTAGTAGGTCTCGACGCCGCGCGCACTGGCGTCCGGCGACGAGTTGGCGTGGATGGAGAGGAAGAGGTCGGCCTGCGCCTTGTTGGCGATGGCGGTGCGCGTCTCGAGCGGAATGAAGGTGTCGTCGGAGCGGGTGTAGATGATCTCGGCGCCGAGGCGATCGTGCAGCAGCTTGCCCAGGCGCAGCGCCACGTCGAGCACCACGTCCTTCTCCTGAATGCCATCGGCGCCGAGCGTGCCGGAGTCGTGGCCGCCGTGGCCCGCGTCGATGACGATGCGCCCGATCTTGAGGCCGAGCGCGCGCACCAGCGAGGTCTCGCCGTCGGCCATGGGCGCGGCCGCGCGGGCGGGTGTGGCGTCGGCCACAACCGTGGGAGGGGTCGGCTGCCTTGGTGCGGCCCTTGCGCGTCTTCTTCGCGGCGTCGGGTTGCGGGGCTGGGTTGGCGGAAGCGGCTGCTTCGGGGGGTGCGGCAAGCGCATCGCCACCGCCAGGCGGTTGCTGCCGATTGAGCGCCGAGGGCTGGCTGACGGCGGCGGGGCTGTTGCCTTCGACCACGGCCGAGATGGGCCTCGAGGTCGGCTTGGTGGTGGCATCGACGCGGCCGGGAAGATCGCTGACGGCAGCGATATCCGCGGAGCTGGTCTGGCGGACGGCGATGGTGTTGGGCACGGTGGGCGCAGGGTCCGCGCGGTGCTGCGGGGCGCCGACGGTGACGCCGACGGGCGCGGCTTTGGCCCCGTGAATATCGATGATCAGGCGATACGGGTTGGGCAGCAGAAACGCCGAGTACTCGGTGACGTCGTTCACGTCGAGCACGACGCGAGTCACATCGTCGGAGTACTGCGCGGCGCGGACGCGCTTGAGGAAGCCATCGTCGGTGACGGAGAAGCTTTTGCCGACGAGGTCGGGCGAAAGGCGCGTGCCGTGCAGATCGAAGTAGATGCGGTCGGGATTGGGGACGCGCGCGGCCTCGTAGGTGACGTTGTCGCCCAGGTCGATGGCCACGCGGGTGTAGGTCGCGGTGGACCAGTGGCGGATGCCGGTGACCAGCGCGCGCTTGCCGGAGCGCCGGGCGTCGGCACTGGGCGCGGCGACACGCTCGACGATCGCGGCCGGTGCGGGCGAGCCGGTTGCAGCAGGGATTGGTGCGGCGACGCTTGGGCGCGCACCGGATGTCTGCGCCATCGCCGGCAGCGATGAAGCATCGGAGGCGGCCGGTTGATTGCCGGCGGCCGGTCGTTGAGCCGGGCCTGGAGCCGGAGGTTGCGCAGCGATGACGGTTGCGGTCGCAGCGGGCGATGGATTGCGGCGCGCCGAGGGCTTCGTTGACGACTGAGAACTGGCAACGGACGGCTGCTCCAGCGACGCGAGCCCGGCCCTGGCTTCGTCGGCCTGCTCGCTGCGCGGATACTGCTTCAGCAACTGCTTGTACTTGTCGCGCGCGGCCGCGGTATCGCCCAGGTCGTCTTCTTCGATCTGGCCCTCGGCGAGGAGCGCGGGCACGCGCAGCGAACTGCCGGGATATTGCTTGCGCAGAAACTCATACTGGCCCACGGCAGCTTGCAGGCTCTTGGCGTCGTGGAGGCCGCGCCCCTGCTCGGCGAGCAGCTCGGCGACGGCGTTGACCGCGGCGGGGGCATGCAGGTCGGCAGGGTTGGCGTGGTAGATGGCGCGATAGGCATCCATCGCGCGGGTGTAATCGGCGCGAGTGCGGCCGGCGTCGGGAGTCGCTTCGAGCGCGTCGCGTCCGCGCTCGGCCTGCTCCCACGGCGAGAGCGCAGCCGGCTTCCGGGCGGCGTGGTTTCGGGGCACGGGAGTGGTGTCCAGCGCCGCCCACGCTGCGCCGCAATTGATTGCAGCGAGACAGCCGATCCCAGCCGCGCACCCAAGACACCGCAGCCACCGCATTGCTATTCCGAGGCCCATATCCCCCTCAGTTTAAGGCGCGCCGCAGCGCAGGATGCTGTGAAAAGCCAGACGGTACTCGCCGCGATACCCCCGCCGGAGCGAGACAACGCACGCTGAGTAAGATGCGATTTCGTGCATGCGTATTTCTGTGCATTTCCTTTGTGCGAGTTAGGAATCAAGCAGTCCTGCCGGACGGGCGCCCTGCGCGGGCAGCGGTCACTTCGTGACTTGTGCCGAGCTAGTCGCGTGGTCCTCCCGTTGGTCGGCACGGGATTTATGCGAGGAAGGCGCTGACGACGTCGGGGGCTTTGGCGAGGGCGGCGTCGAGGGCGGAGACGTCGCTGCCGCCGGCTTCGGCGAGGTCGGGACGGCCGCCGCCTTTGCCGCCGACGAGGGCGGCGAGTGCGCCGACGATTTTGCCGGCCTGGAGTTTCGAGGTGAGGTCTTTGGTGACGCCGACGATGAGGGCGACTTTGCCGTCGGACTCTGCGGCGCCGAGGACGACGATGCCGCTGCCGAGTTTGCTGCGCATCTGGTCGACGAGGTCGCGCATGGGGCCGCGCTCGAGGCCATCGACGCGCTGGACGAGCAGCTTGATGCCTTTGACGTCGACGGCGCTGGCCTCGCCGGCAGCGGTGGAGGCGGACTTCATGCGCGCGGCGTCGAGCTCGCGGCGGAGCTTCTTCATCTCTTCTTCCTGCGCGGCGATGCGGGCGCGGAGCGCGTCGGCGGGAGCGGAGGTTTCGCCGCCGACGATCTGGTTGACGGCGCGGGCGACGTCGAAGTCGCGGCGGAACTCGCCGAGCGCGCCGAGGCCGCTGACGGCTTCGACGCGGCGGACGCCGGAGGAGACGGAGCCTTCGCCGATTAATTTGATGAGGCCGATTTCGCCGGTGGCGCGGGTGTGGGTGCCACCGCAGAGCTCGGTGGAGAAGTCGCCGATTTTGACGACGCGGACTTTGTCGCCGTACTTTTCGCCGAAGAGGGCCATGGCGTGGTACTCGTTGACGGCGACGTCGATGGGCACGTCGACCAGGGTGTCGACTTTTTCGTTGGCGAGGACCTGGCGGTTGACGATGCTCTCGACTTCGGCGAGCTCTTCTTCGGCGACGCCGGCGAAGTGGGAGAAGTCGAAGCGGAGGCGCGCGCGATCGACCGAGGAGCCGGCCTGCTTGACGTGTCTCCCAAGAACCTCCCGCAAAGCCGCGTGAAGCAGGTGGGTGCCGGTGTGGTTGCGGGTGACGGCGGCGCGGACTTCGCCGTCGACCACCGTGTCGACCGTATCGTTGAGGCGGATGCGCTCACGCGCGACGACGCGGTGCGCCCAGACGCCCTGGACGGGCTTGGACGCGCCGCTGACGTCGGCGACGATGGTGTTGTGGTCGGCGGAGTAGAGCCAGCCGATGTCGCCGACCTGGCCGCCGGAGTCGGCGTAGAAGCTGGTGGCGTCGAGGACGACTTCGCCGGCGTCACCGGGGCGAGCAGGGGACGCCGACGCCGTCTTTCACCAGGGCGAGGATGCGGGCGCCGTCGACGCGGAGCGAGGAGTAGCCTTCGAATTCAGTCTTGGGGAGTTCGCGGTAGACGGGGGCGGCGGTTTTTTGCGAGCCGCCTTTCCAGGAGGCGCGAGCGCGGGCCTGCTCTGTCTGCGCGGGCAGCTTCGAAGCCTTCCATGTCGAAGGCGATGCCGGCGTCGCGCGCGGCGTCGACCATGAAGTCGAGAGGCATGCCGAAGGTTTCGTAGAGGTGGAAAGCGGCAGAGCCGGAGCGCAGGGTCTCCTCGTTCATCTGGCGCGAGGCCAAGTTCCAGAGTGCGCGCGAATTGCTGCTCTTCGGCGAGGACGACTTTGGCGACGCGGTCGGCGGACTCTTTGAGTTCGGGGTAGGCGACGCCCATCTCGTCGCGGACGGCGAAGACCATCTCGTAAAGGAAGGGCTTCTCCTGGCCGAGCAGGCGGCCGTGGCGGATGCCGCGGCGCATGATCTTGCGGAGGACGTAGCCGCGGCCTTCGTTCGAAGGGACGACGCCGTCGGCGATGAGGAAGGTGGCGCAGCGGGCGTGGTCGGCGATGATGCGGAGGCGAGGCGGCGGATTTGTCGTCGGAAAATGCGGGGGTCTCTCCGCTGCGGCCCTGTGCTGCGCCCAGGTCCTCCGGTCGAGATGACGGTGGAACTGGTGCGGTTGAGGTAAGCTCGGCGGCGCGACGGATGAGGGGGACGAAGAGGTCGGTCGAGAAGTTCGAGAGGACGCCCTGGAGGACGCAGGCGATGCGTTCGAGGCCCATGCCGGTGTCGATGGAGGGCTTGGGGAGCGGGGTGAGCGTGCCGTCGCTGGCGCGGTCGAACTGCATGAAGACGAGGTTCCAGACTTCGACGTACCGCTGGTCATCTTCGCCGAAGGGCTTGTCGATGGAGGGATCTTCGCCGGCCTCGATGCCGAAGTCGTAGAAGATTTCGGAGCAGGGGCCGCAGGGGCCGGTGTCGCCCATCTGCCAGAAGTTGTCCTTGGCGGACATGGCGAAGATGCGTTCTTTAGGGACGCCGATTTCGATCCAGAGCTGCTCCGCCTCGACATCGCGCGGGACCGCATCATTGCCTTCAAAAATGGTTACATATAGCTTCGCCGGGTCGATGCCCCAGACCTGGGTGAGGAGCTCCCAGGCGTAGGCGATGGCGTCGCGCTTGAAGTAGTCGCCGAAGCTGAAGTTGCCGAGCATCTCGAAGAAGGTGTGGTGGCGGCGGGTGAAGCCGACGTTTTCGAGGTCGTTGTGCTTGCCGCCGGCGCGCACGCATTTCTGCGATGTTGTCGCGCGCGAGTAGTCGCGCTTCTCGGCGCCGAGGAAGACGTCCTTGAACTGATTCATCCCGGCGTTGGTGAAGAGCAGGGTGGGGTCGTTGGCCGGCACCAGCGACGACGAGTGGACGCGCCGGTGTTGCTTGCTCTCAAAAAACCGCAGAAAATCTTCGCGAATCTGGCTTCCCGTGCGAAATTCCATAGGCATTAAGTCTAACAGTCACGTCCTGCCGGACGGGCGCCCTACGCGGGCGGCGGCCACTTCGTGGCGTGTGCCGAGCTAGTCGCGTGGTGCTCCCGATGGTCGCAGATGAAATCCGTAAGGGATCGCCTAGCGGAAGCGGACGTTGACGATGTCGCCGGCCAGGGCGTGGCCGAGGGGACGGAGTTGCGCGCTGTCTGCGGCGAAGGCCTGGTCGGTCCAGTCCCAGCCGGTGTGGAAGAGGACGAAGAGGTGTTCGCCGGGCTGGGCGCGGAGTGATTCGTACGAGACGACGGGGAGCGGGGTGAAGTGTTCGAGGTGCATTGCGGTGAGGGCCATGGTCTCGTGGCGGCTCCAGCGGAGTTCCTCGCCGGAGGAGTAGACGAGGGTCATGCGCGCGCGGATATCGGGGTCGGGCTCGTAGAAGCGGTCCTCTTCGAAGGCGCCCATATCCTGGATATAGAGGCGGCCGTCGGGATTGGCGAGGAGCGCGGATTTCAGGCTCGGTGCGAGCGCGAGAGAAGCGAGGTGCGCGGCGGTGTTGCGCTGTTCGGTGTGGATGCGTGCGGCGCCGGTGGCGAGGATGCCGAGGCCGAGGACGACCAGCGCGGCGTTGAAGACCGCGTCGCGCTGGAGCAGCGGGCTGAGCGCGAGCGCGAGCATTGCGGAGATGGCGACGAGCGCGCCAAGCACGTAGCGCACCTCGATGGAGTGGGTGACGAAGCGCGCGAGCAGGAATCCGCAGAAGGGCAGCGCGGCGAGCGTGAGGACCAGCACCCATTCGGCGGAGGAGATGGGCAGGGCGCGGGTACGGGCGACGCGCCAGCAACCCCACAGGAGGGCCGCGGCGAACAGGACGAGCGCGGCTATCCAGGCATGCTGCGCGGAGATGGGCATGCGGGTGTAGTCGACGAATAGGGAGCGGTAGGCGCGGGTGATGTCGTGCAGGCCCACGCTGCCGCCGTTGTAGTAGTTGCTGCGGAATGCGCCGGCAGCCAGGAGAAACGGGCGCGTGGCGAGGAGGCCGGCCATGCCTGCGACGATGGCGGCGAGCATGGGCCAATCGAGCTTGCGCCGCGCGAAGGTGCGCCAGGCTTCGGCCGCGCCGATGGGGACCAGGAGAAGAATGCCGAAGTAGTGGGTGTTGACGGTTGCGGCGAGGGCGAAGGCCAACCCGGCGAGCGGCCATGCGCGGCGGGATGGTTTGCGGCTGGCTGCCTGCCAGCAGCAGAGGGCCAGCGCGTAGAGGCCCAGCAGCAGGCCGTAGGGGCGGCCTTCGGCGGAGTAGAACAAGGTGGCGGTTAATGCGGGGAACGCCGCGGCTATGGCGCCGGCGCGATCGCCCGCGAGGTTGCGCACGAAGAAGAAGAGGCAGACCTGCATCAGCAGAAATCCGGCGAGCGCGGGCAGGCGCTGGGCGAAGGCGCAGGCGCCGAAGAGCTGCATGGCGGCGTGCGAGAGCGCGTGATAGAGCAGCGGGTCGAGCGAGATGGGCCAGGTTTTCTGGATGTGAACCAGATCGGCGAGCGAGGGGACGCTGTCGGTCTGGAACTCGTACCTTTCGTCCTGCGAGAGCAGCTTGTGGTGCGACCAGGCGAGGGAGATGGCGGCGGTGAGGCAGAGCAAGACGACGGCCATGGCGCGAGCCAGATTGCACTTCGCGATGGCGGGCGTGGGTTGCGGGTCCGGCATCAACTGCGAACCTCGGCTCCGAGTGGGATCGCGAGCGAGAGCGGAGCGGGCGCGCCGGTGGGCTGGACGACCGGGATGGTGGGCATGAAGAGGTTCTCCAGCCAGGGCAGGCGGACGAACAGCAGCATCACCATGACCACCACGGTGGCGGTGAACCAGAACATGAGGCCGGGCTCGCGATAGAGCTTTTCCGGATTCTGCACGGCGGAGTGGGGCTGGAAGGAGAGCTTGAAGTAGATGGCCATGACCAGGGCGACCAGCGGGAATCCGAGCAGCAGCTCGATGCGGTAACGGATGACGAAGGCGCCGAAGAAGAGCATGGCGGTCGAGGCGTAAAAGACGACGCTGACCAGCAGCGACTCCTGGGTGTAGCGCTTGAAGCTGGCGCGGTAGGAGCCGGCGACGCCGTGGTCGCCGATCTCGCGGAGCTCGCTGAAGCGCTTGAGCGCCATGAAGTAGCAGCCGATCATCCAGTAGCACATCAACAGGCTGAGCGGCGGCACCAGCCACGCCGCAACCGCGTACCAGCCGAGGAGCATGCGCAGCGGATTGTTGATGCTTTCGGTGAGGACGTCGAGGTAGGGCACGTCCTTGGTGCGCAGCGGCGGGATGTTGTAGGCGCAGCCCATGAGCCAGAGCGCGAGCGCGGTGACGGCGAAGGGGCGGGAGATTTGCCAGCCGATGGCAACGCCCAGGACCATCATCGCGATCCACTGGACGTACGCGAGCGGGATGCTGACCAGGCCGCGCGCGGCCGGGCGATTTTTCTTGGTGGGGTGGAGGCGGTCGAAGGGCGCGTCCAGCACTTCGTTGATGACGTAGTTGCTGCAGGCGACCAGGGTGATGGAGATGAAGGCCCAGACGAGCGTGAGGGCGAGCCGGGCGTTGAGCAGGTTGGGATAGATGCTGAGCGGAACGACGATGCCGGGCAGCACGAACAGGTTCTTGATGGAGTGGTCGAGGCGCGCGATGGCCATGTGCGCGCGCAAGCGCTCTGCGAACGTGACGTTCGTTCCAGCCGTTTCGATCATGCAGAACCTGTCATCTTCTGGCGGTCCCCGAACGTTGCCTGCGCAAGCTGCATCGCGACTTTCGTCTCCGGTTGCCGGTGCCAGCGTTAGTATATCGGCCAGCCGAGTACGGCTCGCATTTTTGCGCACGTCTGTGGCGGGGGGTTGAGAAGCTTGCGGCGGGACTGAAGTCCCGCCCTTTCAAAGCGACGGGGGTTTCAACATCCTAGAACCAGGTGCGGGCTTTGTAGCGGGCGTATTCTTCGCCGAACGCGGCTGACAGCACCGCCTCTTCCTTGCGGGCGCGGTTGATTTGCAGCGGGACCAGCACGGCGACGACGGCCAGCAGGATCCAGTTCGCCAGCACCATCGCCATGCCGAGCAGGAACAGTCCGCCAAAGACGTAGATCGGATTGCGAATGCGGGAGTAGAGGCCGGTGGTGACCAGCGTCTTCGCCTTGGCCTTGACCGAGAAGGCGGCGCCGAGCTGCAACCGCGCGACTGCCAGCATCGCCACGGAGAACAGCGCCAGGACGGCGCCGGCGGTTTTCAACGCGGTCCACTGCACCAGGTTCGCGTGCAGGATCAGAAACACGACGGTGGCCAAGAGCAACGCCAGGGTAGTCAGATTCAACTTCATCCTTCTGGTTCCTTCCATTCCGCGGACACCTGCTCTCCCTGAAAGATTACCCCTTTGCTCCCCAGACCGCGCCTTCCAGGCGTCTTACCGTGCTGGTGGCCGGCTGGAGACGAGGGAAATCGGCGCGCCGCGCGGCCATCTCGATCACGGAGATCAGGGCGTCGAAGGCATCCTCGCTGCGGCGGGCTTTTTCGATTATGTTGTGGGGCAGCGCGGCGTACGCGGGGTCGTGCGTGCGCTTGTGGGCAAGATACAGCTTGCGCGCCTGGGCGTTGCCCTTCTTCACCACGCCGGTGAGCAGGCGGGGATAGATCTCCACCAGCAACGGATGGCCCTGCGCCAGCGCGGGCCGATGGAAGGGCCAGACGCGAAAGCCGGCCTGCTGCAGGCGCGGCAGCCAGGGAATACCGCGCAGGGTCCCGGTGCCGACGGCGCCGGCTCCGCCGATTTGAAACGGCGATTTGGGCGCGATGCCCTTCACCTTGGCGGCCTCGTCCGGGTCGAGGATTTTGCCCTTCATCTTGCAGGCGAGGTCGGCGAGGCGAAACATGCGCAGGCGGCCCGTGCCGCCGAATTCAGCGGGCACCTTGCCATCGCGCAGCGAACCCTTGCGGCCCCAGAAGCGCGCGTCGGCGCACTCGCGGCTGAGCCAGTTCTCGCCGCGCGCGACCACGATCTTCCAGAACTCGGGGCCGGTGCGGGCTCCGTGCTCGGCGACAAACCAGGCGGGGTAGCTGAAACAGAAATCGACGCCGACGACCATGCGCGGGGTTTCGCGCGACAGGGCGATGAGCCACTCGATGAGCTCGGCGCGGGTGCGGCGGCTCTCGAGGCGCAGCGGCGCGCCCGCGGTCCAGACGCCGGCCCAGATCTTGCGGCGCTGGCCGGCCGCGCTCTGGTCGCCGGACCAGTCCACCGCGACGACGCGCTCGACCTCGGTTGGACTCATGGAACCTTTCCCGCGATGCCCGCGTATTCTTTGGATGACGGGCGCGCTCGCGGAAGTGCGTCCGCTGAAGGGATTTCCATGATCCGACTCTTTCTGTTCTGCATGCTCCTGATCTTATGCTGGCCGCTGGCGCTGGCCGCGCTGCTGCTGTATCCGCTGGTGTGGCTGGTGCTGCTGCCGTTCCGGCTGGTGGGGCTGGTGGTTGGGGGCACGTTCGAGCTGATTGCCGCGTTGTTTTATTTGCCCAGCCGCATCTTGCGGGCGGTGTAGAGGGTGGCTGAAAAAAGCTGCTGCGCCTCCGCAGGATTCCCGCAGTGGCTAAAGCCACATTCAATATAGGGCACGCGACGGCGGGACTGAAGTCCCGCCCTTTCAAAACAGTCATGACTGCGAGGGGTTGTCGTCCAGGTCGATGTCGACTTCGTCTACGTCGACGCCCCAGTCGCGCAGGACTTTGAAGACGGTGCCGGGCGAGAAGCCGGCGCGGAGCAGGCGGCCCATCACCTTGGCGGACTCCTTCTTCGCGTTTTCGCCGGTGGGCTGCCGCATGCGCTTGCGGGCGACGTACTGGCGGGCGAGCGTGACTTCGTCGACGCCGGCGTAGGCGGAGGTGAGGGTGGTGGCGACGGTCTCCGGGGCGACGCCCTTGGCGGCGAGGTCCTGCTGGACGCGGCGGCGGCCGAACTTCTGGCCTTCCATGCGCAGGCGGGTGTAGTCGGCGGCGAAGCGCGGGTCGCTGAGGTAGTTGAGCTGCTTGAGGCGGGCGATGACGGCGTCCATGGCGCGCGCGCCGGGGTCGCCGGGTTCGGCGCGGCGCTGCATGAGGCGGCGGAGCTCGCGCTCGGTGCGCATCTGGCGGGCGAGCATGGAGACGGCGTACTCGAAGAGCGCGGGTTCGAGGAGCGGCGGGCGGGGCTTTTGGGGTTTGAAGGTCATTGATGCCCTTCCGATCGCTTTCGCCGGTGGCAGCGCAGATTGAACAATCACGACCTCAGGGGCTAAAGCCCATCTCAATCAATTAGCGGTTTACGGCACGGCTGAAGCCGTGCCCTTCCGATACTATGGCACGGTGACGCTGTGCCCTTCCGAACGAGCTTTCAGCGCGGCGGTCATTTTGCGGCGTAGGCGTTGGTGTGGGTCCAGCGGTCGCACCAGTCGGCGACGACGGCGTTCCAGAGTTCGGAGTCCTGGGGCTTGAGCACCCAGTGGCCTTCGTTGGGGAAGTAGAGCATCTTCGAGGGAACGCCTTGCCGTTGCAGCGCGGTGAAGAGCTCCATGCCCTGCGAGACGTCGAGGCGCATGTCGAGCTGCGAGTGGATGATCAGCGTGGGGGTTTTGGCGTTCTCGATGAAGCGGGCGGGCGACCACTTGCGGAAGGGGTCCTGGTCGGCGGGGAGGTTCTGGTAACGCCAGGGTTCGGCGGGATGGCCGGCGGCGGTTTGTTTGGGGTCAGCGGGGAGGCTGTCGAAGCCCTTGGGGAAGTCGGCGGGGGTGCGGAACTCCCACTCGTTGAACCACATCTCTTCGGTGGAGCCCCAGGCGCTGGCGGGGTCGTACATGCCGTCGTGGGTGACGATGCACTGGAAACGGTTGGTGTGGGTGAGCACCCAGTTGGCCATGAAGCCGCCGTAGCTGGCGCCGAGGGCGCACTCGCGGGTCTTGTCGATAAAGGGATACGTCGCTTCGGCGTAATCGAGGCCGCGCATGAGGTCTGGTGAAGGCGCGGCCGCCCCAGTCGCCGGATACTTCGTCCACGAATTTTTGTCCGTAGCCTGTCGACCCGCGGCGGTTGATGCCGATGACGACGTAGCCCGAGGCGGCCATCAGCTCCCAGTTCCAGCGATAGCTCCAGGAGTCGCCCTAGGCGGTTTGCGGGCCGCCATGCATGATGAACTTCAGGGGGTATTTCTTGGAGGGATCGAAGTTGGGGGGCTTGAGGAGAAAGCCTTCGACCTTGGTGTTGTCGACGCCCGTGAACCAGAAGGGTTCTAACTTCGGAAGATCGAGTTGCGACAGCAGCGCATCGTTCAGATGCGTCAACTGCCTGCTTGACCCGCCTCCTGGCGTAATTTCAGGCACTTCCATACCTGCGCCGTACGCGTAGTCATAGGCAGTGTGGCCCAAGGCCCCAGCAGCAATCGACACGACCTCGTTCGGAGAGCTGACTTCGGTCTTCGTTGCCACGATAACCACCTGGGCCATCGCTCCGGGACCGGGAGTTTGCATAGTCCGAATGTCCCCGTATTCTCCTTCATCGCTGAAGCGTACGGGCCCTGAGTTATCGAAGAAGCCCTTAACAACATTGGCGCTGAAAACGGACTCCCGTCCTCTCTCGCCACTGACAAACACAATGGCGGCGCTGTCCGGCACCCAAGCAAATTCATCGATCCAGTTGTCATACGTTGCGCCCGCCGGCCTTGTAACCTTCAAAATCAATTCTTTCGGCTCTCCCCACTCCCGCCCGCCGATTTGCTGACTAGCTGACCCGCTGACTCGCTCCGCAACCATCAGCCGGAATCTATCGCTCTCAAATCCCGCGCGGGCCTGGGAGCGGAAGGCGAGGTATTTGCCGTCGGGGGAGTATTCGGGCTCGTCGTCGCTGCCGGGGCTGGTGGAGATCTTGACGGCCTTCGCGCCGGGCTGGTCGAGGCGGAGGGTGAAGATGTCGTTGTTGGTGGAGGCGGCGGGGACGGGGTCGAGGTTGGTGACGTAGGCGATCTCCTTCGAGTCGGGCGCCCAGGCGTAGTTCTGCGCGCCGCCGACGAAGAAGGTGGGGGTTTCGGCGTCGCCGACGGCGCTGGCCGGGGTGAGGTCGCGCGGGTTCGTGTCCGTCGAGGGCGAAATCGATGCGAGGATGTGGGTGCGCTTCTGGCCGGTGTAGTGGTCCCAATGGCGGTAGAGGAGGCCGTCGAAGACCTGGCCTTTCACGGGGGAGTTGGCGGCGGCGGCGTCCTTGGCCTGGTCGCAGGCGTCTTCGTCGGGCCAGAGTGCAGGCGCGAGGTCCTGGTAGAGGGCGATGGGCAGGCTTCCGGCGATGGCGGCTTGGCCGTCGGAGGGGTCGAATTTGGCGAGGGCTGCATCGCCGCCCTGGACGCTGCACTCGGGGTAGACGGTTGCGGTAAACATCAGGCGTTTCGAGTCGGGCGACCAGATGGCGCCGTCGGCGCTGCCGCCGGTGACATGGGTGAGTTGCTTCGGCGCACCGACGCTGCCGGCGGCTTCGTCCCAGGGGGCGAGGTAGATGCTGGTCGCCGATGGTCATGGAGACGAATTTGCCGTCGGGGGAGAAGCGGCCGAAGGATTCGCCGTCGCCGGAGGTGGCTTGATGTTCGGGGGCGCTAGCCGTCGAGCGGGACGACCCAGAGGTGGTTGGTCTTGGTGTTCTTTTCGAGCGAGACGTCGGTGACGGAGAAGAGCACCCACTTGCCCGAGGGGGAGATCTGGGGATCGCTGACGCGCTTCATGGCCTGGAGGTCGGCGAAGGACATGGGGCGTTTCTGCTGGGCTGCGGCGGTATGGGAGGCGGGGCCGGCGATAAGGGCGCATACGAAAGCGATGACGACTGCGTGAAGCTTCATCGCGTCAGTCTAAACCTTTGGGAGGGAGGGGGCGGGTGTTCGGGCTCACAGGGTGCGGAGTTAGTTGGGACGACCCGCGCGTTTGCGGGCTTTATCGGGCCATGTTACGGTGGCGCGAGCATTCGCCGGCAGAGTGGTTCGTGCGATCCGTGGCGAGCTGGCGCTCTCGGGGTCCTTCGACTGCGTTTGGCGCGATGCGCCAAACTACGCTCAGGATGACGGGCCGTTTTGCAGGGGGGGGCGCGGATTTTAGCGTATATAGGAGGGAGGGTTCGACTGAGGCGCACGCGGCCCGCGGCGGGGCGGTGATGGGCAGAGCAGCGGCGAGGAACGGTCCGCCAAACCCTATTGAGCGATTCGGAGTCCAATGATTGTATGAAGATGCTGGCCAAGCTGGGTGTGGGGGTGTTGGGGATCGCTGCGGCGGGGGCGCTGGCTGCGCCGCTGGCGCTCGGCGCGCAGCAGGGCTTTGGACCGCTGGACCCGACGCCGCCGAGCGGCCTGACCGTCGACCAGATCATCACCAAGTTCGGCGAGCGCGAGGCTGAGTTCAAACAGGCGCGGGAGAGTTACACCTTCCGCCAGTCGGTGCGGATCGACACGATCGACGACGACAGCGGCAAGGTGGACGGCGAGTACCAGCAGGTGACCGACATTACGTTCAACTCCGCCGGCGCGCGCGAGGAGCATGTGGTGTTCGCGCCGCAGAACTCGCTGGAGCGGGTGATCATGACGCCGGCGGACTTTGACGAGATCGAGCACCGGCTGCCGTTCATCCTGACCACGGACGACCTGCCGCACTACGAGGTGACGTACCTGGGGCGGCAGAAGGTGGATGACCTGGACACCTACGTCTTCCAGGCCGGGCCGAAGGTGCTGGAAAAGAACAAACACTACTTCCAGGGCAAGGTGTGGGTGGACCAGCGCGACCTGCAGATTGTGCTGATCAACGGCCAGACGGTGCCGCAGGATACGCGGCCGGGCCACGAAGACCTGCAGCCGCCGTTCACCACCTACTACGAGCAGGTGGACGGCAAATACTGGTTCCCGACCTATACCAAGGCGGAGGGCGTGCTGCACTTTGCGGCCACCCGGAATGGGCTGGGCGACGACGTTCACATGCGGTCGGTGGTGAGGTTTACCGATTACAAGCAGTTCCATTCGAACATCCGCATCATTTACAACGGCGAAGACATTACCAACAAGAAGTCCTCGGACGGGGCGGCCCCGGACCAGAGCGGCGCGCCGGCGGGGACGCCTCCGGCACCAAAGTGACGTACATCACATAGCGAGCGCCCGTAGGTCCCATGGATTCGGTGACATAAGGGCGGGATGGATGGACTAAAGTTCCCATTCCTGTGCAAAGGGCTGCACAGTGCCTCTTTAGCGCTCAAGCTACGCTATTGAAAACGCGGGGCCGGGATGTGGAACGCCGCGTGCAACTAGGTAGGGCGCGAGCGGGGAGCTATGACTTCCGGCTTGCATCCTCCCCTCATATCCGGCACCGGGCCCGCTTCCAAAAATTTGAAACTCAGGAGTACGGCACATGAAGATCCTACGACTCGCGGCAGTTCTTGCGGTTGGGTCACTCGTCCCAGCGCTCGCCTTAGCACAATGCCCAACCAACGCATCCATCGTTTTTAATGGCCTTACCGACGCAAACTCGGGCGGGACCGGATGCAACGAAGTCCTGACGATCAGCTCAACCGGCACTGTGTCCATCGTTGTGGAGAACAGCAACGATCCGTATGACGGCACCGAAGACAACCTGATTGGCGTCGTCGACAACTATGCAGGCGGCGCGGTTGGCTCGATCGCACTGAGCAGCAGCCAGACCATCTTCGGCTTCGACGGCGATGGCATCGACACCTATGTCTCCGGTTCCGACGCCTCCGACACCTCCGGCTACGGCGGCCCGGATGGTTATTTCACGAATATCAATGGCGCTCTCACCTCCGGCACGCTTGACTTCTCGACGCCGCTGACGGACGGCCAGACGACGTACTTCTCCCTGGAAGAGGCCCCGACGGCGGGAAACTCGGGCATCACTGGTACGGTTGGCGCCGCAACGCCTGAGCCGAGCAGCCTGATGCTGCTGGGAACCGGCGTCCTGGGTATGGCGGGCATGCTGCGCCGCCGTATCGTCAACGCGGTACGGTAGACGACGAGAGAAGCCGACCCTCCTGAGACCATGCGGAGGACAGGATATCCCTGTTCTCCGCATCCTTTTTGTTTCGGGCGACGGGGACAGATGGGCGGCGGGGGTTGAGCGGGCGAGAGAGTCGTTGTGGCTAGCGGGCAGAGACCTCAGGGGCTCAAGAGGGTGCGGAAAAAGGCGGCCAGAGTAGTCCGAGGCCGCAAACAGTGACCTCAGCGGCTCAAGCCGCGATAACTCTGCTGTTTTTACGGCACGGATAAATCCGTGCCCTTAAGCAAAACGGAGTTTTTCAGCATCCACTCAAGCCGCATTGAAACCCAGGCGCGTTCCGGCGGGACTTAAGTCCGGCCCTTGCAAGGCATCGTCCTAATGACGGGGGCGAAGCGCTTCAGCGCGGAGCGGGCGAGAGCGGTGCGCAGAGCTAGGCGGCGGGTTCGGATTCGAAGTAGAGGTAGCGGCGCCAGCTGGGGTCGGCGCGAGCCGATCATGCGCATGATGTGGCGCGAGGTGTGCAGGCTGAAGGGGCGAGGCTCGCGCTGGAGCTTCATGTCGGTGAGCTCGTGCAGGAGCTGATTGCCTTTGCGCCGGTTGCAGTCGTGGCAGCAGGCGACGAGGTTTTCCCAGGTGGACGCGCCGCCGCGCGAACGCGGAACCACGTGGTCGAGGGTGAGTTCGCCGGCGGTGAGGACGACGCCGCAGTACTGGCAGGCGTTGCGGTCGCGCAGCAGGATGTTTTTGCGCGAGAGGGCGCGGGTCTGGTGAGGGATGCGGCGATACTCCAGCAGGCGGATCACGCTGGGCATGGCGACGCTGACGCGGGCGGCGTGCAGGACTGCGCCCTGCTCTTCCTCGGTGCGGGCGACGCCCTTGAGCACCAGCACCAGGGCCCGGCGCGCGCCGCAGATGTTGATGGGCTCGTAGGAAGCGTTGAGCACCAGCACCGGGGTCTGCATGGCCGGCTGGCGAAAGACGCCGATGCGGACATCGAGTTCGGTGGTGAGTCGGGGCGAGCCGTGGTGTCCCGCGTGCCGACTGGCCTGTGCCCGCTGCTTCCGCATCTTCGACGACATGTGCGACGCTTGCATTGCTCAAGTCCTCCGATTCCGGTCCGTCTGCCCTGGGTTGCTGCGATGGAACGATGAAGCCCGCTGACTCCACTTCGCGGCGGGCGGGCTATCCGAATCCCTGGGCGGCATGCGCCACCGGGTTCTCCCACAGCGCGATGCGCGGGGCCTGGGCGCGGGCCAGGGTGGCAACCCAAACTTTGCGGGCGCCGGCGCGGCGCAGGACGCGGGCGCACTCGCGGGCGGTGGCGCCGGTGGTGTAGATGTCGTCGATCAGCAGCACCTCGCAGCCGGGGGTGAGGCAGGCTGGCGTCGGCTTCGAATGCGCCTTCCATGTTTTTGCGGCGGCCGCGGGGATTGAGTTCGAACTGGCTGCGGGTGTCGCGGCGGCGCGTGAGCAAGCCGGGGACGCGGGCGAGCTGCCACTCCGGCGCGAGGAGGCGCAGGCGGGCGATGGCGGCGTCGGCGAGCAGTTCGGACTGGTTATAGCCGCGCTGGTTTTGCCGGGAGCGAAAGAGCGGCACGGCGACGACGGTGAGCTGCGGGGCCGCTTCCGCGTGGAGCATCAGGATGGCCTCGGCGAGCAGGCCGCCAAGCAGATTCGCGATGACGCGCATGCGCTCGTACTTGAGCAGGTGGATCATCTCGCGCAACTCGTCCTGGTAGACGGCGTAGGCGACGGCGCGTTCGAACAGGGGCGGGACGGCGCGGCAGGCGTAGCAGAGCAGCCCTTCGGCGGGAAGCTGCGCGGCGAACCGGGCACTCTCCATGTCGATGTCGAGGGCTTCGCCGCATTGCCGGCACAGGGTGTCGGCCTGCGGGAGAACGGCGGCGCGGCAGCGATCGCAGAGGGGAAGGTGGGTGGAACGCAGCAAGGGACGGCTGCAGATACAGCAATCGGAGGGGAAGGCGGTGGTGACGAGATCGTCTACCAGGGTGTGAAACGAGGAACTTGCGAGGGAGTGAAGCGAGGAGCCTGCGCGCCCGGCGAGGCTGCGGAGCCAACCCCCATGCGGACGACCGCCGTCGGGTCCGGCGGCTTGGCCTGGCACAGCGCCGGGAGAACCATGGAGCGTACTCTCATTCAGACATGCGCTGAAGATGCACCTCGCTCGGTGGGCGCTCCAGGCCGCTTGGGCCGCGCCTTATGCGGGAAGTATAAATGGTTGGAGCGCAGTTCGCCAGCGGGAATCGATGCGCACGGCGATTGCGACTCCGCTGATACACTCCCATCGAAGCTATTAACAGCGCATTCACACCGGAGAGCACGCAGCCATGGCGACCGCAGCACCGAGCAAACCCGCATTCAAACCTTTTGTGCCGGCCAGCGAATCGCGGCCGGAGTTGACGGTCCGCGCGCTGCTGCTGGGCGCGGTCTTCGGGGTGCTGTTCGGCGCGGTCACGGTGTATGTGGGGCTGCGCGCGGGATTGACGGTGGCGGCGAGCATTCCGATTTCGGTGCTGTCGATTTCGATTTTGCGCGCGTTTGGCCGGGCCAGCATCCTCGAGAACAACATTGTGCAGACGACGGGGAACGCGGGACAGTCGATCGCGTCAGGCGTGATCTTCACGCTGCCCGCGCTGATCTTTCTGGGGTTCGACCTGGAGGCGCTCCGCATCTTTGCGCTGGCGCTGTTTGGCGGATGGCTGGGCGTGCTGTTCATGATTCCGCTGCGGCGGCAACTGATTGTGGAAGAGCATGGGATGCTGGTTTATCCCGAGGGCACGGCCTGCGCCGATGTGCTGATAGTCGGGCGAGCAGCGGCGGGAGTTTCGCTTCGCGCGTGTTTCTGGGGCTGGGAATTGGCGGGTTGTATACGCTGTTTCAGAATGACGAATTGTTTGCGCTGTGGCCGGGCAGCCCGAGGCGCGAACTTCGACATTGGGCCGCAGCACCTGCTGAAAGGCGCGAGCATCCGCGCGGACTGCACGCCGGAGTACCTGGGCGTGGGCTACATCATCGGGGCGCGGGTGGCGGCGATCATGTTTGCGGGCGGCGTCTTCTCGTGGCTGGTGCTGATGCCGGCGATCCACTTCTTCGGCGCGGGGCTGACGCATCCGCTGTATCCATCGACCGCGCTGATCCAGGACATGTCGCCGTCGGAGCTGTGGTCGGCGTACGTGCGGCCGATGGGCGCGGGCGCGGTGGCGTGCTCGGGGCTGATTACGCTGATCCGCACGCTGCCGACGATTGTGAGCGCGCTGACCCAGGGGTTCAAAAAGGGGGCGGGCAAGCTGGCGGAGGCGGGACGCGCGCGCACGGAACGCGACCTGCCGCCGAGCGTGGTGCTGGGCGGAAGCGCGGTGCTGATCGTGCTGATGTTTCTGTTCCTGCAGTTCAAGCCGATCCCGGGGCGTACGTTGGACCGCTGGCGAACCTGGCGGCGGCGCTGCTGATCGTGGTCTTCGGATTTCTATTTGTAACTGTTTCGGCGCGCATTGTGGGGATCGTGGGTTCGTCGGCGTCGCCGGTATCGGGGATGACGATTGCGACGCTGATGGCGACGGCGGCGATCTTTCTGGTGAAGGGATGGACGGCGCCGGCGTTTGGCGCGCTGGCCATCACGGTAGGCGGCGTGGTGTGCATTGCGGCCTCGAATGCGGGCGACACCAGCCAGGACCTGAAGACCGGGTACCTGGTGGGATCGACGCCGTGGAAGCAGCAGTTCGCGCTGATGTTCGGCGTAATGGTGTGCATCTTCTCGATTGGGGCGACGCTGAATGCGATGAACCGCGCGTATGAGGTGTTTCATCGCATGCAGAAGCCGATTGCGCTCTCGCTGGCGAACCTGCCGGACGGCGTGCAGAGCCAGGGCGCGTTCGCGCGCGACCGCATCGACCTGACCGCGCCGGGGGACAGCCGCAACAAGCAGGAGATGACGGGCGCGAGCCACTACATTCTCCTGAACTCGATTGGCTCGAACACCATCGAGGACGGCAAGTACCTCTACAATCCCGCGACCGGGCAGATCGAGGTGCAGTGGATTCAGGGCATTGGCAGCGAGAAGGCGGCGGCGCCGCAGGGACGGCTGATGGCTACGGTCATCAACGGCATTCTGTCGCGCAAGCTGCCGTGGACGCTGGTGCTGCTGGGCGTGGCGCTGGTGATCGTGGTGGAGCTGCTGGGGGTGCGCTCACTGACGTTTGCCGTGGGCGCGTATCTTTCGATTGCGACGACGCTGGCGATTTTTGTGGGCGGCGTGATGCGCTGGATGGTCGATCGCGCGCTGGAAAAACATCGCTTGGCCAACGCGATTCCGGGCGACGAGCTGGCGTCGGAAGAGATTTCGCCGGGCAGCCTGTATGCTTCAGGGTTGATTGCGGCGGGCGGCATTGTGGGGCTGCTGGGGGTGTGCGCGCGGCTGGCGGAAGGCGTGTCGGAACAGCGCGGCGGGCACTGGCAGTTATTCCACTTCAGCAACCAGAACCCGCTGTACCACGACTGGGTGGGGGTGGCGATGTTCGCGCTGCTGGCGTATAGCCTGTACTACTTCGCCCGTAAGCCGCTGAATCAACCGAAGGGTTAGAGGATGTGTCCTGCCGGACGGGCCCCCTACGGTCACTTCGTGACGCGTATTGGGCTTCGCGATGGTGCTCCCGATGGTCGCAATGGAGTGATGTGCTGACCAATGGGAGGGCTGCGGTCACTTCGTGACTTTCGCCGAGCTAGTCGCGTGGTGCTCCCGATGGTCGCAATGGAGTGATGTGCTGACCGATGAGAGGGCTGCACGAAGCGGTGAGGGCGTGCGGACGCCGGCGCGCGGTGCTTCCGATGGTCGCACGGGAGGTCCGGTGAAGCGAGAGGCTAGAAGCGGATTCGCGCGGAGAAGATGGGAGCGTGGTTGTAGGTGTTGAAGTGGGTGAGCGCGATCTGCTCGCCGACGCTGAGGGTCAGGGTCAGGTGCACGACGCCGGCGCTTCCGTTCAATGGAATGCGGCTGACGATCACGCCGGGGGTGGTGAAGGTCTGCTGCTTGCCATCGTTCGAGCCGCCGAAGTAGCCGGTGGTGTTGAATTCGGTCTCGACCCAGAGCAGCCCGACCACGCGGTATTGGGCGGCATTGTTCCAGACGATCTGACGACCGAGCTTGGCGGTGTTGGAGACGGGGAGGGTTCCGGCGAGCGAGGTGACGAAGTCGATTTTACCGAAGCCTTTGCCGGCTTCGAGGGTGGGCGAGAGAATGGCGCAGCAGCTTCCGTTGCCGTTCTTGCCGGTGGGCACGCTGGCGGCGAGCAGCGCGGTGACGATCGCGTTGCGGTGGTCCTCGTTGCTGCCGTAGAGGCGAACCTTGGCGCGAAAGGCGACGTCGCCGAAGCCATTTTCGGATTTGGGATTGGTGTGGGTGATGAAGGGGGGCGGGCTGAAGCGCAGCTCGATGCGGCGGAATGGAACAATCTGCAGCCCCTTGGTGTTGCCATAGTTCCAGGTCTGCTGGCCGCCGGCGATGGACTGGCGCACGAAGTCCGCGCGGAAGTCCTCTTCGACGCGCGGGTTGGTGGTGACCAGCGGGGTGGCCCAGTGCGGCTGCTGGGCGAGGGTGGCGGCCAGACGGGCCTCGTAGCGCGCGAACCATCCGTCCTGGGCGAAGGCGCGGACGGGCGCGAACGCGAGCAGCAGGAGAACGATGGGCCCGCAGGACAGAGGGCGCGTGCCGGGACCAGCGTTTATCGGAGCACCTCTTCGAGCATGGTGGAGAGGTCGGTTTTTTCGTCGCGGTATTTGACGATGACGGGGGTGTAGACGCTGAGGCCCATCTGCCGGCCGTAGCCGCCGGGGATGGCGCGCGAGCCGGGGACGACGACGGCGCCTTCGGGGACGATCAGCGGGGATTCGGCGGTTGCCTTGAGGATGGCGCCGTGGACGACGTCGTAGACGGGCGTGCCGCGGGTGAGGATGGTTCCCGCGGCCAGCACGGCGCGCCTGCGGACGATGGTGCCTTCGTAGACGCCGGTGTTTCCGCCGACCAGCACGTCGTCTTCGATGATGACGGGGCTGGCGTTGACCGGCTCCAATACGCCGCCGATCTGGGCGGAGGCGGAGAGATGCACGCGGCGGCCGATCTGCGCGCAGGAACCGACCAGGGCGTGCGAATCGACCATGGTGCCTTCGTCGACGTAGGCGCCGGCGTTGACGTAGGCGGGCGGCATGACGACCACGCCGCGCGCGACGTAGGCGCCGGCGCGGACGGAGCTGCCGCCGGGGACGATGCGGACGCCGTCTGCGGGGGTGAAGCGGCGCGCGGGGTAGGTGGCTTTGTCGACGAAGGAGAGGATGGAGCCACCGGCGGGATGGACGCCGTCCATCTGGATGAGCGCGCCCAGGCGGAAGCCGAGCAGGATGCCGCGCTTGACCCAGGGATTGACGCGCCAGCCGGTGGGGGCGGCGGGATCGGGCGAGGCCGAGCGGAGGGTGCCGGCTTCGAGCGCGGCGCGGAGTTCGAGGAAGGCGTCGAGCGCGGCGGCATCGCCGACGGCGGCGGAGCCTGCGGCAAAGTGGCGCTCGATTCTTGCTGGTAAATCGTTTAATTCAGTTGTCATGATCCAACTCAATTGTAGCGGTCTGGAGCCGATCTGGGCCCGACCGGTAGGTACTGGCGCAGTTTGAGAAGCGAACTTTCCCTCGGGAGCTCAAGAGGGTTCTGAAAGAGGCGGCCCAGAGTAGTCCGAGGCGGCAAACAGTGACCTCGGCGGCTCAAGCCGCGATAATTCTGCGGCTTTTACGGCACGGATAAATCCGTGCCCTTAAGCAGAACGGAGTTTTTCTGCATTCACTCAAGCCCCGTCGATTCACGGCACTTATCGGAGCGGCTCGATCCGCGCCCTGGCAAAGCAAACGCAAGCTGCGCTCTACCGGCCTGTGGCTAGCTCAAGCAGGCCGAGGTCGCTGAGCAGGCCTTGCAGCTTCGCGCGGGTCGGTGCGGTGACGGGGACCATGGGCAGGCGGAGGCGCTCTTCGATGCGGCCCATGAGGGCGAGCACGGCTTTGATGGGCGCGGGGCTGGGCTCGGCGAAGTGGGCCTTCATCAGCTGGAGGTACTTCGCGTTGATGGCGCGGGCGGCGGGCCAATCGCCGGCGAGGGCGGCGGCGACCATTTGCGCCATGGGCGCGGGGATGGCGTTGGACGCGACCGAGACCAGGCCGGCGCCGCCGAGCGCGAGCACGGGCAGGGTGATGCCGTCGTCGCCGGAGAGCACCTTGAAGCCGGGTGGGGCCTGGGTGATGAGTTCGGTGATCTGGGCGATGTTGCCGCTGGACTCCTTGACGCCGACGATGTTGGAGATTTCCGCCAGGCGCAGGACGGTGGCCGGTTCGAGATTGACGCCGGTGCGGGAGGGGATGTTGTAGAGCAGCACCGGGAGATCGGTGGCTTCGGCGATGGCGCGGAAGTGCAGGTACTGGCCTTCCTGGCCGGGGCGGTTGTAGTAGGGGTTGGCGGTGAGGAGGCCGGTGAGGCCGGAGACCTTCGCCAGCTTTCTGGCGCGCTCGACGGCCACGCTGGTGGCGTTGTGGGTGCATCCGGCGAAGATGGGAACGCGGCCGGCGGCGGTGTTGACTGCGAGTTCGACGACGCGCAGCCACTCGGCTTCGCTGAGGGTTGAGGCCTCGCCGGTGGTGCCGCAGGGGATGAGGAAGTTGATGCCGGATTCGATCTGCCAATGGACCAGGCGGACGAATGAAGCCTCGTCGACCGATCCGTCCGCGGTGAAGGGGGTTACCAGTGCCGTGCCACAACCAGAGAGTTCCATCGCGACTGTGAGTTTACCTTTTCTCCGGCTGTGGAGGTCACGGAATCGCGGGGGCGGGAGCAACGGTCGCTTCCGGGGCTAAAGCCCCTCGATTTCTGTTGGCCCTGATGGCACGGCTGAAGCCGTGCCCTTAAGCAGACACAATCAAATTGACTGAGTATCGGCGGCGAATTGACTGAGCGCTGGCGGCGAATTGACTGAGTATCGGCGGCGAGTTGAATGAGTGCCGGCGGCGAATTGACTGAGTGCCGGCGACGGGCCTGCGATTGCGGGCCGGATGAGCGGGCTGCTGCTCAATCGTCCGCGCCGGTGCGGGGAGGAAGCAGCCAGAGGAGGGCGACGATCCCGATGAGCGCGAGCGAGGCGGCGGGCCGGTAGCAGGCTACCGGGATGGCTGCGAGATACAGCAGGACGGAGGCGATCTGCTTGCCCCAGCTGGCATCCGGGGGCGCGGAGCTGTGCGAGCGGATCTGGAGCCAGAGCGCCGTGTAGCCGAGGCCGGGAAGAATGCTGACGGCTGCGTAGAGCGCGGTGGTGAAGGACGAGAGGCCCTTGATGCCGATCCAGTCGGTGGCGAACGGAAACAGCGAGAGGCAGAAGAGAAACGCGAGGTTGGCCCAGAGGATGCCGTGACTGACCGTTTCCACCGCGTCAACGAGGTAGTGATGGTTGACCCAGTAGATCCCGATCTGGACGAAGGTGAGCAGGTAGAGGAGGACGGTGGGGAGGACGGCGCGCAGGCCAGCCAGGCCGTCCGGCGCAGGGACCTTCAGCTCCAGCACCATGATGGTGATGATGACGGCGATGACGCCGTCGGAGAAGGCCTCGAGACGGGCTGGGCTGAGGCTGTGTCTACTCACTCCGATACCGTAGCACGGAGGCGGCGGCGTGGGGCGGGCTGAATCGAGAGGTTGGGATTGATGTGATTTTCCGGTGAGATTTTAGCGCGTGCCTTCAGCCCGCGGACTTGCTCGGCCGGGCCACCTGGGGCTGCGGCCCAGGCTAAGATAGCGCGCGCCTTCAGTGCGGCTAAGCAGTGAATTGGCTTGCGTCGAGATCGTAGGTCGATACCGTTTAGGCGAAGGCGGTCTCGTAGCGGCGGAGCTCGGTGGGGTTGAGCGCCGGGGAATAAAGCCGTGGGGCGCCGTTTGCGTCCGCGGGGGGCTGGTCCATGCATTTGACGAAGGCGGCCTGGAATTTGGCCATCTCGTCGCGGGTGCCGACGGTGATACGGACATAGGTGGGCATAGCGGGCCAGGTGCGGCCGATGGCGATGTTTTCCGCGAGCATGGCGCTTTGGAACTCGCCGCCGGGACGTTTGACGTCGACCATGAAGAAGTTGGTCTGCGAGCCGGGGACGAGGGTGTAGCCGCGCCTGGAGAGGAACTCGAGCGTCTCGGAGCGGACGTCGGCGTTGATCTTGCGGCGCAGCGGGACAATTTCCTGGTCGAGCAGCGCGGCGTTGGCGCCGGCGGCGCTGGTGACGGAGATGCTGGCGAGGCTGGGCGCGAACATGGAGGCCGCGCGGAAACGCTGGAAGTAGTCGGGCCGCGCGAACGCGAGACCGGCGCGGAGGCCGGCCATGCCGTAGATCTTGGAGAAGGTGCGGGTGACGATGATGTCCTGGTCGGCCGCGACCAGGTCGATGCACGACTCTTCGTTCGAGAAGTGGTGGTAGGCCTCGTCGACGATGACCACGGAGCCGGCAGGCTTGTTCTTCAACAGCCAGACGATGTCGGCTTTGGGCGTGACGGTCCCGGTGGGATTGTTGGGATTGACGATGTAGTAGGCGCCGGCTTTGGGGGTAGCGGCGACCATGGCGCGGACGTCGTGCGCGTAGGTTGCGGTGAGCTTGACGGGAAACTTCGGGGCGCCGAGCATGTCGGCGACGCCGGGGCCTTGTTCGTAGCTGGGGTCGGCGTAAACGAGCGGGCGGTCGGGACCAAGGTTGGAGGCGAGCGCGAGGTTGAGGGGGCCGGCCGAACCGGGAAAGAGGCCGACGTAGCTGCGCGGGAGGCTGAAGAGATTGGCCGCGGTGGTCACGGTCTTCTGAATGATGTCGCCGTGGTAGCGATTGCCCATGCAGGCGGTCTTGGCGATGGCGTCGAGCGCGGAGGGCGCGGGGCCCAGCGGATTCTCGTTCATGCTGATGACGACGACGTTGTCGGGGGTCCAGCCGCCGAGGCTGGACATATCGCCGACGGTCATGCCGCCGCGGGGCGGCTGCGGGGCGGACGCCGCCTGAACGGCCGCGAGAGCGGGGAAAGACGCGGCGGCGACCGAGGCGGCACCGAGGTTGCGCACAAAGGACCTGCGCGAGAGGCCTGCGTTGGGTTGGTTGCTCATGCGAAACCTCCTGAAGATCGGGATCGGGAAACCGGGAACGCCGGTACGGCAGACGGAGGGGCCGACTGGGGCGAAAGCGCTTCCACTGCACGAACTGAACTGCACCTGCCGAATCTGGTTGCGGGAGGCCTAAGAGAATTTCATCCGGATAAGCACCAATCTACAACCAAACTCGGCTGGATGGCAGCGGCGGAGGGGAGAATTTGAGGGAGGCGCGGCGGCCGCAGCGGTTGGCCCGGGGCTATGTAACTGAAATGGTGGCAGAAGGGTTGCGGGCGCGGCGGACGGGAGAAACTAGACCCATTCGCCGGCGCGCATCAGAGGCTCGGCCGAGCCATTGGCGGCGATGCCGTCGACGTCCATCTGGGCGGAGCCGATCATCCAGTCGACGTGGATGAGGCTGGAGTTGGCGCCGAGCGCGGCGAGCTGGCCATCGTCCATCTTCTCGCCGCCGATGAGGCAGGTGGAATAGGCCTGGCCGAGCGCGATGTGGCTGGCGGCGTTCTCGTCGAAGAGGGTACTCCAGTAGAGGATTCCGGACGCGGCGATGGGAGAAGATGCGGGCACGAGCGCGACCTCGCCGAGGCGGCGCGCGCCGTCGTCGGTGGAGATGAGGCGATTGAGGACATCCTCGCCGGCGGTGGCGGTGGCCTCGACGATCTTGCCGGCTGCGAAGCGGCAGCGGATGTTTTCGATCAGCGTGCCCTGATGCGAGAGCGGCTTGGACGCGCGCACGATGCCGTCGACGCGGTCCTTGTGGGGGGTGGTGAAGCACTCCTCGGTGGGGATGTTGGGCTGGCAGTAGATGCCGTTGCCGGCGGCGGTGCCGCCTCCGGCCCACAGATGCTGGTCGGCGAGGCCTACCCGCAGATCGGTGGAACCGTCGGCGGACTTGAAGTGCAGCGCGGCGTAGCGCTTGGCGTTGAGCAGGTCGACGCGCTGCTTGAGGCGGGCTCCGTGGGCCAGCCAATCGGCGACGGGGTCGTCGCCGGTGATGCGCGAGGACTGGAAGATTGCCTCCCACAGCTTGGCCATGGCGGTGTCGACGGGCTCGCCGGGAAAGACGAGTTTGGCCCACTCGGGGGTTGCGGCCGCGACGATGGTCCAGTTGATCTCGTGGCGGGTGATGAGTTCCATGGCGGGCTTCGACGCCTTGGACATGGCGACGTTGGCGCGCGCGACCTTGGCCGGATCCTGACCACCGAGCAATGCGGGGTTGGCGCCGGCGATGGCCATGCGGGCGGCGCCATTTCTGAAGGCGGCGGCGATGGCGTCCTGCAGCCATACGGGTGCGTAGTCGAAGCTGGCGTCGGGTGCGTGGGCGAAGCGGGAGAGTACGCAGGGATCGTCGGAGTAGAGGGTGGTGACGAACAAGCGCGCCGGCGCGGTAGGCGTGGTCGGTGATGCGGCGGACGAGAGGGAGAGCATCGATGGGCGCGGTGAGGACGAGCTCCTGGCCCTCGCGCAGACCGAGGCCGACGCGCACGGCGACCTCGGCCAGGCGGTCGAGCTTTTCGTCGAAGGAAAGCGAAGCGAAGGAAGGCGCGGAGAGGACAGCAGAGCTCATGCTTACAGGCTAAGCGCGCGCGCGGCGCCAAGGCAAATCGGCGGCGGGGCTAGAGCTGCTCCCAGACGTCGCGGAAGTCGAAGCAGCCGGTGCGGGTGGCGAGCCATTCGGCAGCGCGGACGGCGCCTTCGGCGAAGCCGCGGCGGGAGAAGGCTTCATGGGTGAGCACCAGGCGGTCGGCGTCGCTGACTGCCTCGAGCACATGGGTGCCCTTGGCGTCGCCTTCGCGGACGGATTCGATGGGCACGGCGGTCTTGCTGCCGGCGCCGCGCTCGACCATTTCGGCGATGGAGATGGCGGTGCCGGATGGCTTGTCGAGCTTGCTGACGTGGTGCGTCTCGACGATGGAGAACTTGTAGCCGGCAGCGGCGAGCGATGCGCCCATCTGCTGGGCGAGCTTCAGCATCACCTGGACGCCGATGGAGTAGTTGGTGCCGTAGAGCAGGCCGGCCTGCCGGCGCTCGGCGAGGGCGCGCATGTCGGGCAGCTTGTGGTACCAGCCTGTGGTGCCGACGACCATCTTGGCGCCGTTGGCGAGGCAGGCGCGCATGTTGTGGACCACCGCTTCGGGGGTGGTGAAGTCGATGATGACGTCGAAGCCCGCGACAAAGGGAGGCGTCAACGCGCCGGCTTCGGAGTTTTCGAGCACGTCCAGCACATGCACGCTGTGGCCGCGCTCGGCCGCGACCTCTGAGACGAGCTTGCCGGTCTTGCCCTGCCCAAGCACCAATATCCGCATAGTGGAAGTCTATCGTGGAGATGAGTTGTGGACTGCGCGCGTGAAGGCAAAATTATTGCCAGAAAACGGGCAAAGGTTTCGGCTCGGCAAGCGGGGCGGCAGGTCCTTCGACTGCGGCTCTCGCGATGAGACTGCGAGCGCCTGCGCTCAGGATGACGGCTTCCATAGGTTGAAACAACCCAGTTTGTGTGGCGACACACTCATGCTTTGGCTGCGACTACGCGGGCTGCGACGTCGAAGACGGTGGGGTCGGGGTCGGCGAAGAACTCGGCGTGGAGCGAACGGATGGCCTCTTCCACATCCGACTCCTCGATCATGAAGCTCATGTTAATCTCGCTGGCGCCCTGGGAGATCATGCGGACGTTGACGTGGCGGATGGTGGAGAAGACGCGGCCGGAGATGCCGCTGCGGCCGCGAATGTCCTCGCCGACCATGCAGATGAGGGCCTTGTGGCCTTCGAGCTTGACGTCGGCGATTTTGCTGAGCTCCTCGCAGATCTCGGGCAGGCGCTCGTTGGAATCGACGGAGAGCGAGATGCTGACCTCGCTGGTGGAGACCATGTCGATGGCGCAGTGATAGCGGTCGAAGACGTCGAACACGGACTTGAGGTAGCCGTGGGTCATCAGCATGCGGCTGGCGACGATGTCGATGATGGTGAGCCGCTTTTTGGCGGCAATGCTCTTGAAGGGGCTGGCGCAGGGCGGCGCCAGGGCGGTGATCTTGGTGCCTTCGTTTTCCGCGTTGCGCGAGTTGAGCACCCAGACGGGAATGCTCTTCTGGACGGCGGGGAGGATGGTGGCGGGATGCAGGACTTTGGCACCGAAGTAGGCGAGCTCGGCGGCTTCCTCGAAGCTGATGGTCTTGACGCGCAGCGCGTCGGGACAGATGCGCGGGTCGGTGGTCATGATGCCGTTGACGTCGGTCCAGATCTCGATGGCGCCGGCGTGCAGGCCGCCGCCGACCAGCGCGGCGGTGAAGTCGCTGCCGCCGCGGCCGAGAGTGGTGGTGATTCCTTCCGCGGTTGAGCCGATGAACCCGCCCATGACGGGAGTCTTTCCGGCCTCGACCAGGGGCAGCACGATTTCGGCGAGCTTCGCCTCGATGGCGGACTCCTGGGGCACGGCCTTGCCGTAGTGGTCGTCGGTGACGATGCATTTGCGGGCGTCGACGTGGGCGCCATCGAGTCCATGCTGGGCAAAGGCCGCCGCGACGACCTGCGAGGAGATGCGCTCGCCGTAGCTGACCACCTTGTCGCTGGTGCGGGGGGTGAGTTCGCCGACCGCCGCGATGCCGCGCAACAGGTCGTCGAGCGAATCGAAGCGGCGGCGGATGGTTGCCTCGATGGAGGAATGCAGCTCGCCGCAGAGCAGAGCAGGCGGCGGTATCGATGTGGCGATTGCGCAGCCGGGCCGCGATGGTGAGCGCGCCGACCTTATCGCCGCGCCCGGCGGCCGCAGCAGCAGAGAGCAAGAGATCGGTCACCTTGGCCATGGCCGAGACAACGACCACGGGCTGCAGGCCGCGCTCGCGGCGCCCGCGCACGATGGCCGCGGTGCGCAGAATCGCCTTGGCATCCTCCACGGAGGTGCCACCAAACTTCATCACGACGAGGTTGGTTCTGGCCTCGCCTGCCCTGACCGCTTCACTCATGCCAACACCACATCCCGCTGCGCCACATCCGTCTGCTTGAAGTCCAGCTTGCCGAGGCGCGCGAGCACCTCCGCGTTCAATACGGCCGCGCCGGCGGCACCGCGAATGGTGTTGTGCGAGAGGACCACGAACTTCCAGTCGAGCAGGTTGCACTCGCGCAGACGGCCCACGGTGGAGGCCATGCCATGGCCGCGCATGCGGTCGAGGCGGGGCTGCGGACGGTCGACGCTGGGGTCGAACTCAACCGGCTGATCGGGAGCGGTGGGCAGCTTCTGGCCGGCAAGGGGCGTGAACTCGGCCCAGGCGGCGAGGACATCGTCGCGCGTGGCCCGGGTCTTGAACTTGATCGACACGCATTCCATGTGGCCATCTTCGACGGCGACGCGGTTGCAGTGGGCGCTGAGCTTGGCGTCGAGCATTTCGATGCCGCCGCGGCCAACGCGGCCGAGCAACTTGCCGACCTCTTCCTGCAGCTTTTCTTCTTCGTTCTTGATGTAGGGAACGACGTTGCCGAGGATGTCCAGCGAGGCGACGCCGGGATAGCCGGCGCCGCTGACCGCCTGCATGGTGGAGACAAACAGGCTCTCGATGCCGAAGCGCTCTTCGAGCGGCTTGAGGGCGAGGACCAGGCCGATGGCGCAGCAGTTGGGATTGGTGACGATGTAGCCGCCGGGGATGCCGTTGGCTGAGGGCTGCTGGCGCCAGGATTGGCGCTCGATGAGAGCGAGGTGGTCGGCGTTGACTTCGGGGACGACCAGGGGAACGTCGGCGGCCATGCGGAAGGCGCTGGAGTTCGTGATTACGGCGCAGCCGGCGGCGGCGAACTTGGGCTCCAGCTCGCGCGCGTGTTCGGCGTCGAGCGCGGCGAAGATGATCTTCGGGAGTTTGCCTTCGGGTGTGCCCTCGGGGACATTGGGCATGACCGTCATGGCGGCGATGTGGGCCGGCAGCGGGGTGTCGAGCTTCCACTTGCAGGCTTCGGCGTAGGTCTTGCCGGCGCTGCGATCGCTGGCGGCCAGCCAGGCGATCTCGAACCAGGGGTGATGGTTCAGCAATTGGATGAAGCGCTGGCCGACCATGCCGGTAGCGCCAAGGATGCCTACTTTGCGTCGTTCCATATCTGCTTAGGATACCGTGCCGCGGAGGCCTGCGTCACCTAAGGAAAACTAGGCGTCGCGGCGGCGGCGGCGCGAGTAGTAATTACTGGAACCGCCCCAGGTCAGCAGCGCGGCGACGAGATGAATGATGAACCACAGGCTGATGCCCTGGTCGAGATAGATGAGGTAGAGCACCAGGATGCGCGGCAGCAGGACGGCGACCACCAGCGGCAGGAAGCCGTGGAGATGGAAGTGCGCGAGGGGCCCATCCAGCCACAGCACCAGCAGCGCGATGCGGGGGAGAAAGAGGGAGAAGACGAGAAACCACAGCGGCAGCGCGTGAATCACCATCAAGACCTGCAGGTTCATAGCGAGTTCTCCGTCCTATGCGTCGAGGTGGTCGTGAGACTTGAGACTAAGACAAGACAAATACGGAGATTCTGGACTGCGTGCAGTCCAGAATGACGACGTTAGGCCTGAAGCCGACGCTCGATCAGGCTGCGTCCATGGCGGCGATCACGGCGTCGGCGAAGGCGATGGTGCCGCTGGTGCCGCCAACATCCTTGGTGAGGACCTTGCCCTCGGCGTAGACCTTTTCGAGTCCGGTCTGGATGCGCTCCGCTGTTTCCTTCTCGTGGATATGATGCAGCATCAGGACGGCGCTTTGCAGCAGCGCGGTGGGATTTGCCAAATCTTTTCCGGCGATGTCGGGGGCGGAGCCGTGGACGGCCTCGAAGATGGCGCATTCGGTGCCGAGGTTGGCGCCGGGGACGAGGCCGAGGCCGCCGACGAAGGCGCTGCACAGGTCGCTGAGGATGTCGCCGTAGAGGTTCTCGGTGAGCACGATGTCGTACTGGTAGGGATTCATCACCAACTGCATGCAGGTGTTGTCGACGATGTGTTCCTTGTACTCGACCTCGGGGTAGGTCATGGCGACGCCGCGGCAGCAGCGCAGGAAGAGGCCGTCGGAGAGCTTCATGATGTTGGCTTTGTGGATGGCGTGGATGCGCTTGCGGTTGTGCTTGCGGGCATACTGGAACGCGAACTCGGCGATGCGGGTGGAGGCTTTTTCGGTGATGATCTTGAGCGACTGGACGACGCCGGGGATGATCTCGTGCTCGAGGCCGGCGTAGAGGTCTTCGGTATTTTCGCGCACGACGATGATGTCGAGGTTGGGATATTTGGTCTTGAGGCCGGGAAGGTTCTTGATTGGGCGGAAGTTGGCGAAGAGCTCGAAGCGCTGGCGCAGGGCGACGTTGATGGACGAAAAGCCGCCGCCGACGGGAGTGGTCACGGGGCCCTTGAGGGCGACCTTGTTGTCTTCGATGGAGCGGTAGAGGGCCTGGGGAATGTACTCGCCGAAGCGCTCGAAGGCTTCGGCGCCGGCGGCGAACTTGTGCCACTCGAAGCTGACGCCGGTGGCGGCGCCGGCGGCTTCGACGATACGGACTACGGCCGCGGAGACTTCGGGGCCAATGCCGTCGCCGGGGATCAAGGTAATTGCATGCTTCAGATCGGACATTGCTACTCCTGGTGTTACGTTGGACGTTCTCCGTTGTCCGTTAGAGCGCCGCGAGATTGCCGCATTCAACGAACAACGGTCAGCGACGGCTAGCGGATGAGCTTCGCCTTCTTTGCATCTTTGCCGGTTAATAATTCTTCCAGCTCGGCTTTGAATTCGCGGACGTCTTTGAAGTCGCGGTAGACGCTGGCGAAGCGAATGTAGGACACGGTGTCGATTTCTTTGAGGCGGGTCATGATGAGCTCGCCGATCTCGCTGGTGGAGCGCTCGCGCTCGGCGGAGTCGACCACGAAGGCTTCGGTTTCGTCGACGATGCGTTCGAGCGCGGCGCCGGAGATGGGGCGCTTCTGGCAGGCGTGCAACAGGCCGCCGAGGATCTTCTGGCGATCGAACTTTTCGCGGCGGCCGTCCTTCTTGACGACCATGTAGGGGATTTCGTCGATGCGCTCGTAGGTGGTGAAGCGCTTAAGGCACTTCTCGCATTCGCGGCGGCGGCGGATCGCGTCCGCTTCCTTGCTCTCGCGCGAATCGACCACGCGGTCCTGCGCGAATCCGCAGTAAGGACACCTCATCGGCTACACATCGTTCGCAACAAAATAGACACCGTCATGGTTGCATTCTAGCAGCGCCTACCACTGCTCTAACAGCAGTCCTGCCGGACGGGCCCACTGCGCGTGGTGCGGTCACTTCGTGACGGGTATTGGGCTTCGCGTGGTCCTCCCGTTGGTCGGCACGAGGGGTTATACGATCCAGCCGCCGCCGACGACTTCGTCGCGGTCGTAGAACACGGCGGACTGGCCGGGGGTGATGGCGCGCTGGGGGTCGTCGAAGTGGGCGCGGACGTGGTTGGGGCCGTCCGCGCGGAGAGTGGCCCAGGCGGGCTCGTGGCGGTGGCGGATCTTGATGCGGACGCGCAGCGCTTCGCCGGGGGCGATGCCGGGGATGGAGATCCAGTTGAGGCGGTTGGCGCGGAGGTCGCGCGAGAGCAGCTCCTCGTCCGCGCCGACGGTGACGGTGTGCGAGTCGGGATGGATGGCGAGCACGTAGCGCGGGCCGGAGTTGGCGGCGACGGCGAGCGAGCCGCCGAGGCCCTTGCGCTGGCCGACGGTGAAGGAGTGGATGCCCTGGTGACGGCCGAGGACTTCGCCGCCGGCGGTCACCAGCTCGCCCGCGGAGTCGGGGACTTCCCTGCCCTGGTCGTCGAGGTAGGCGGCGATGAAGGCGGAGTAATCGCCGCCGGGGATGAAGCAGATCTCCTGCGAGTCGGGCTTCTGCGCGAGGGCGAGGCCGGCCTCGGCGGCCATCTCGCGGACGGCGGGCTTCTGCATGTCGCCGAGGGGGAAGAGGGTGCGGGAGAGCTGGTCCTGAGTCAAGCCAAACAGGAAATACGTCTGGTCCTTGGTGTGGTCGGCGGGGCGGGAGAGGATCCAGCGGCCGCGGGCGGAGTCGAAATGGTTGCGCGCGTAGTGGCCGGTGGCGATGCGCTCGGCGCCGATCTGGCGGGCGGTGGTGAGCAGGGCGTCGAACTTTAGGTGGTTGTTGCAGAGGGTGCAGGGGATGGGGGTGCGGCCGGCGAGGTACTCGTCGACAAAGGGCCGGACCACCTCGGCCTCGAAGCGGGCCTCCTGGTTGACGAGGTAGTAGGGGATGCCGAGGTGCTCGGCGACGGCGCGGGCGTCGTAGACGTCGTCGATGGAGCAGCAGCGGCCACGGACGGCTTCGGGCATGCCCGAGTGTCCGGCGAGGCGGCGCTGGTTCCAGAGTTGGAGGGTGAGGCCGACCACCGCGTGGCCCTGGGCGCGCAGCAGCGCGGCCACGGCGGAGGAGTCGACTCCTCCGGACATGGCGACGGCGATGGTCTCGGGCTGGGAAGAAGCGCTCACCCTTTGATTATCTCAAGATTGCGTCCTGCCGGACGGGCCCACTGCGGGCGTTCACACGCCCTTTTTCCGCTTCGCGTGGTGCTCCCGATGGTCGCAGGCGGAGTTTGGTGCGGATCATTTTCATTACTGACCGGCGCACGTTCCTGTAAGCTACTGAGTCGATGAAGGCCAACGCTCCGAGCCGTCTGCGCATCCTCGCCGTGCTTATGGCGCTGCCGTGTTGGGCCAGCGCGCATGCCGGACCGCCGTTCCAGACCGACGACCCCGACCCGGTGGAGTTCCATCATTTTGAGATGTATGCGTTTGAGCTGTCGGATGGGACAGGCAAGAATGCCGGGGGAACGACGCTGGAGATTCCAGCTTATGAGGTGAACTACGGGGTCGTCCCCAATGTGCAGTTGCACCTGGTGCTGCCGCCGAGCGTCAACTTCGCCCCTGCGAACGGGCCGACCAACTACGGCATGGGCGATACGGAACTGGGCGCGAAGATCCGTTTCGTGAAGGAGAGCAAGCGGGTGCCCGAGGTTGGCATCTTCCCGTTCTTCGAGTTGCCCAGCGGCAACGCGGCAAAGGGCCTGGGCGTGGGTGCGACGTGGTACCGCATGCCGCTGTGGCTGCAGAAGTCGTGGGGCCCGGACGACAGGCAATGGACCAGCTACGGGGGCGGCGGCGCGGCGGTGGTGACGCAGGAGGGCTACAAGACGTATCCGTTCGCCGGATGGCTGGTGCAACGGCAGCTCGACAAGAAGTGGACGCTGGGCGCGGAGTTGTTCGGGCATGGGGCGGAAGGCGAAGCGGCGACGAGCACGCGCGCGGCCACGATGCTGGACCTGGGTGGCATCTACGAATTCAAAGAGGGCTTCGACCTGCTGTTCGCGGCGGGGCGCAGCATGTACGGCCAGCCTGAGACCTACACCTATCTCTCGCTTTACTGGACCTGGGGGCCGAAGGATGCGGCCGACGCCGGCGACAAGGACGAGCCGGCGAGCGCGGCGCGGACAAAATGCTGGATGCGCTGACACATTTTCGGGCGCACTGAAGGGAGCCCACGATGGAGATCACGCTGCGCGAACTCGTCACCGCCGTGCACGGCATGTTGTTCGGCGGCTTCTTCCTGATGGCGGCGTTTGGAGCGATGGTGCTGCTGCTCGATGCGCGGCGCGACGCTTCCGCTGAGCCGGTCCCGCGGTGGCAGGGCGTATACCTGGTGGCCATGGCCGCGACGGGCTGGGCCGCGGTCCTCTCCGGCGCGTATGTCATCTATCCCTGGTACCGTGCGGTTGCTCCCGCCGGCGCCGATCTCGCGCTCTATCCCAAATTCCTCTTGACGGCCCATCCCGCGACTGCGGGCTGGCATACCTTCGGCATGGAGTGGAAGGAGCACGTTGCGTGGATCGCGCCGATGGCGGCGACCATGGTCGCGTGGATCATGACCAGGCACCGCGCCGCATGGAACGCGCACCGCCAGGTCCGCACCACGGTGCTGGGGTTTGCGGCCGCGGCATTTCTGGCAGCGGCCGTTGCGGGAGGGTGGGGCGCAATGATCAACAAGAAGGCGCCGGTTCAGGGCGGGCCGATCTACCAGTTGATGGCGGCCAGCCGATGGGCGGCGCGAAATGAGCGGGCCGGTGACTCCGGCGGCCAATGGCCCGATCGCTGCCGCGGTGCTCTCCTGCGGGTTCGGCTGCTCGCCCTGGGGGCACTCGCGGTGGCCGCCGACGGCTCCAGGCCGCTTGCAGCGGGGTTGAACTTCTATCGCCCCTGGGTCCACTCTCCGGCGTGACCGCCGCCGCCATCGGTCTGTGGCTGATGGCGTGGGCGGTTCTCGAGGTTCGCTGGAGGAACAGGAGGTTGCCTTTGGCAAGGTCAGCGCCGCTGCATTTACATTGCTGGCGCTGGGTTTGCTTGTTACCTTGCCGCCGTTCGA
>CAWBFL010000051.1:0-38094 GCA_963787905.1 uncultured Acidobacteriaceae bacterium
TCCAGCGTAATGATCTTGAACAGCCGCTCGAACGCCGGGTTCGGCGGCAGAAAACCCTCCTGCGTGCCAAACACCTTCGCCGACACCGCAAACACCGTAATGTGCGCGCCGATCAGCACCAGCCCCAGCGCATAGGTCAGCGTGTCCACATCGAAGGTGAACCGTCCCAGCGTCAGCGGCCCCGGCAGCAGCGCCGCCGACGCCATCAGCCCCACCGCCAGCGTCGCAATCCCCGGATAGAAAAACAGCCAGCGCGGGCTGTACAGCAGCAGAAAGCGCAGATGCCGCCAGCCATCGCGCCAGCTGCGCAGGTGCGGCGGCCGCGAGCGCCCATCCGGCGAGAGCGTGGTCGGCACCTCGGTCATCCGCAGCCCCGCCAGCGACGCCTTCACCACCATCTCCGACGCGAACTCCATCCCCGTCGTGCGCAGGTGCAGCCCCACAATCGCATCCCGCCGGAACGCCCGCAGCCCGCAATGAAAATCCCGCACCGGAATGCGGAAAAAAATCCGTCCTGCCGCCGAAAGCACCGGGTTGCCAAGATACTTATGCAGCGGCGGCATCGCGCCCGGCTCAATCGAGCCCGCAAAACGATTGCCCATCACCAGGTCGTACCCCTCATCCAGCTTGGGCAGAAAGCGCGGCAGATGCTCGAAGTGGTAGCTCGCGTCCGCGTCGGCCATCATCACATACTTCCCGCGCGCCGCCTCGATGCCCGCAATCAGCGCCGCGCCATACCCGCGCGTGGACACGTTCACCACCCGCGCGCCCTCCGCCGCCGCAATCTCCAGCGACCCGTCCACCGACCCGTTGTCCGCGACCAGCACCTCGCCCGTTACGCCCGCATCGTGGATCGCCTGCGCCGCCTGGCGCACGCAGATGGCCAGCGTCTCGGCCTCATTCAGGCAAGGCATCAGAATCGTCAGGTCGAGATCGGGCATGGGGGAATGGTAACAAAGCACTTGCGTCGCACGTTCTTCGTTGTACGATGCACGTTCGCACGCCGTCGCTGTTGTTCTTACGGAGAACGAAGAACGGTCAACGTCCAACGGTCAGCCGCAGCGCGTAAAAGCTCGTCCCATCCAGCCTTTGCCACTGGCGGAAGAACGGGTCCGCATCGCTCACGCGCTCGCCGTCGAAGTCGCCCACCAGCACCTTCGCGCCCTGCCCGCGCACCACCGCAATCGCCTGCTCGCGATTGGGCAGCGCCGCCAGAAAGTCCCCCACCGGCAGGTCCGGGTCGTAGATCTCCGTCAGCACCCGCACGCCCGCCAGTCGTGCCCAGTACGGATCGTCCAGGCACGCCACAAATCCCACGCACGCCACCGAGTCGCCCGGCCGCACGCCCATCGCCTGCAGCGCCGCCGCTGCGCCCTCCATCTTCTCGCTGTGCCAGCCCGCCGCGTAGCCGCGAATCGAAAGCTGCCGCCGGTCCTCCAGCACCGTGCGCAGCGATTCGCCCGCCGCCAGCAGTGCCAGCAACACCACCAGCGCCGGCGCCACCGGCCGCAGGCGCACGCCCGCATCTTCGCGCGACGGCAGGCGCAGCGCCGCAAAAAGCGTCAAAATAATCGTCAGGTACGCAATCGTCACATACCGCTCTTCCGTATTCACCGTCGCGTAGATGCCCCAGATCAGAACGCCCAGCGCCAGTGATGGCAGCCAGAACGCGGGGTGCCCCATATCTCGATTCTGAGAAGTGGGCTTCCATGTGAGTTTCATCCGCGCGCCCAGTCCCAGCAGCAGCGCCAGCAAAATCAGCGCCTCCGGATGGTTGAACAGATACCGCACCACCAGCACGCCGTTGCGCGCGCTGCGCGAGATCTCGCCCCGCAGCGCGAAGTGCGGCTTCACCTGCTCGTTCCAATACGTCGTGTCCCACCAGTCCGGATACGTCCCGTACTGCAGCTCCGCGTAGCTGAAGATCTGCGGGCTGTGCAGCAGCTCTTTCTCCGGATGCTTCAGCTTCACCTCCGCCGATCCGAACTGCGCCGTCATATACGGCTCAAGGTGCATCTTCTCCGTGCCGCCCACGTACCACGCATAGTTCAGCGCGCCCGAGTCGCCAAAGTCGAAGCGCCCGCGCGCATGCGACAGCGCCGCCACGTATGGTCCCGCCACCACCGCAAAGCACGCCAGCGCCGTCAGCGCGCCCGCAGCGATCTGCGCCGGCCGATGCTTCAGCCAGATCCAGCGAAATCCCGCCAGCACCGCAATCGCCAGAAACGCCAGCACGAACGCAAACGATTTGGTCAGATACGCGCAGCCCAGCGCCACGCCCATCCACGCCGCATAGCGCACCCTGCCCGTCGCCAGATGCCGCAGCAGCGCCGCCAGCGCCAGCAGCAGCAGCGCCTGCAGCAGCGCATCCGGCCGCACCTTGCCCAGCGACAGCTCCCGCTGGCTGGCAATCGTCACCAACGCTACACCCAGGTAGCGCAGCGCGGTGCGATCCAGGAGGAAGTTGTTCGTTGTCCGTTCTGCGTTGTTGGTTGCGCGGCCCGGCTCTGCTCCCGCCTTCAACGCAGAACGGTCCACCGGCAACGCAGAACGCAACTGCACCACCGCGTCCGTAAACGCGACCGCCGCCGCCATTCCCAACAGAAAGATCCCGTAGTTGACGAAGTAATACGCGCGCAGCTCCGTCGCCAGCGTCGCATGGCAGAGCGCATGCCCCAGCGCCAGCAGCGCCGGATACAGCGGGTGCCAATACCCGTTGACGATTCCCGCCCACGCGTGTGCGCGCAGGTTGTCGCCGATGTCCATGTACGCGACCGCGTCGCCGTCCACCTGGAAGCTGTCGTAGAGCGCGTAGCCGAACGTCACCGCCGCGGCCAGCGCGCAGTAGAACGGAAAAAACCGCCGCAGCAAAGGGGTGAGAGAAGACGTGTCTTCAAATAAAGATGAAGCGTCGTCGCGGGCCATCCTGCGCGGGCCCGTCTCCGCCGGATCGCGGTTCCCCTGCGACGCTGCTTCCATGCCTCTGATTATCGCAGAGCGCATTGGCAATCCGGCCCTCCGCTCTATTGCGGCGGAGGCGCGGCGTCCGTCGCCGCCTCGGCATCCGCCGGGTCCGGATTCGACGGCATGTTCTTGCCGTGCACCGGGTCGTAGTCGTGCTTCACCATCCACGCCTTGTAGCGCGCCTCGGGCTCTGACGTGAGCTTGCCATTATGCCGGTTGTACACAAAATCCTTAACGTCAGTGTTGAAGTTGCAGGTGAAGTACGTGTTCGCCTTGCCAAAGACTGGCAGCAGCACGGTCAGCACCTGGCCCGGCTTCTTCCACCGCGCCGGATAGGTCTCATAGCCGAACGATGCTTTGAACTTCTCGTCGCACGCAAAATTGAAGTCGACCCCGTGCACCTCGTCGCCCTCAAAGACGTCGCCCCGGCCCTCGCCCTTCGACTCTTCTTCGATGCGATCGTGGTAGAAGGTGGTCGCGCTCTTGCTGTAGATGCGGATGCGCAGCGTGTAGTCGGCAATGTTCTTGCTGTCCGCGTTCACCGCGGGAGCGCTCAGCAGCAACAGGACGGCGCAGGATTGGAGCAGACACCTCGACAGGTTTTTCATATGCGCGGAATTATACCCGCGCCGCCGCCGCAGCCAGTGTCCGCGGTCACTTGGCCGCCGCCCTCCCCGGTCCCGCCGCTCCCGATGACAGCAGAAAGGCCGCGATCGCTCGCGGCCCTTCGCCCATCCCCCATCAACTAGCAATAGCAACTAGCAACTAGCAACTAGCAACTAGCAACTAGCAACTGCTTCTACACTTCCTTCACGCCATCCACAAACGCCTTCAGCTTGCGGCTGCGGCTGGGATGACGCAGCTTGCGCAGCGCCTTGGCTTCGATCTGCCGGATGCGTTCGCGCGTCACCTGGAAGCTCTGCCCCACCTCTTCCAGCGTGTGCTCCGAGCCGTCCTCCAGCCCGAAGCGCATCTTGATCACGCGCTCTTCCCGCGGGGTCAGCGTGCGCAGCACCTGGCTGGTGTACTCCTTCAGGTTCACCGCGATCACCGCGTCCGCCGGGCTCACCGCCATGCGGTCTTCGATGAAGTCGCCCAGATGCGAATCTTCCTCTTCGCCGATCGGCGTCTCCAGCGAAATCGGTTCCTGCGCAATCTTCAGCACCTTGCGCACCTTCGCCACGGGAATATCCATCCTGCGCGCAATCTCTTCGCTCGACGCCTCGCGCCCCAGCTCCTGCACCAGCTGCCGGCTCGTCCGGATCAGCTTGTTGATGGTCTCGATCATGTGCACGGGGATGCGGATGGTCCTTGCCTGGTCGGCAATCGCCCTCGTAATCGCCTGCCGGATCCACCACGTCGCGTACGTCGAGAATTTGTAACCGCGGCGGTACTCAAACTTGTCCACCGCCTTCATCAACCCGATGTTGCCCTCCTGGATCAGGTCCAGGAACTGCAAGCCGCGGTTGGTGTACTTCTTCGCAATCGACACCACCAGCCGCAGGTTCGCCTCAATCAGCTCCCGCTTGGCCCGCTCCGCATCCATGTCGCCCTGGATCATCTCGCGCTGGGTGCGCTTCAGATCGGCAATGGCGATGCCCGCGTCCGCCTCAATCCGTTCCAGATCGGTGCGGCAGTTCTTCTGCTGCCGCCGGTACTCCTTGCGCAGCTCCTCCGACTTCGACGCCTCGAACTTCGCATCCAGCGACTTGATCTGCCGCTCCAGCGTGCGCATCGCGTCGACCGTCTTGTTCACCTTGTCCAGCAGCCGCTTCTTCTCGGCGTTGGTGTACTTCAGCTCGCGCACAATGCGGTTGATGTACACATGCTCGCGCCCCATCAGCCAGCGGTTCTTGCGCGTGTCGCGCGCCTTGGCCTTGGCGTCCCGGCCGGCCGGCGCGGCCAGCTTCTCTTCCAGCACCTGCAGCTTCTTCTGGTGCTTCACAATCACGTCGATGCGGCCGACCGTGGCGCGCACCCGCGCCTGCAGAATCTCTTCGGTCAGTTCCTCTTCGTCGAACGTCACCACTTCCTTGATGTTGCGCACGCCCCGGCGCAGGTCCTCGCCCAGGCCCACGATCTCGCGGATCACAATCGGCGAGCGCGAAATCGCCTTCATCACCCGGTTCTGCCCGCGCTCAATGCGCTTGGCAATTTCAACTTCGCCCTCGCGCGTCAGCAGCGGCACCGTGCCCATCTCGCGCAGATACATGCGCACCGGGTCGTTGGTCTTCTCCAGCGTCCCCGGCGACAGGTCCAGCTCCACGTCCTCGGACTCTTCGCCCGCCTCCGGCTCATACTTGTCGCGGTCCGGACGCGCCTCACCCGAGAGCACATCGATGCCCTGGGTGTTGATCGTCGTCATCAGGTCATCCAGCTCGTCCGGAGATGTGATGTCTCCCGGCAGCAGGTCGTTGACCTCGCCAAACGTGAGATAGCCCTTCTCTTTGCCGGTGTCGATGAGCTTCTCTATGTCGTCTTCGTACTTGTCGATTTCTTCAGCCACGGCGATGCGCGCTCCTGCTTAAATTTTTGATGGGACCGCCAGGGGAACCAGGCGGAATCTTCCCTTGGTTGTTTCGTAGTGTGCAGGGAGTTGATGCGGTGTCGACCGCGGTGGCAAGCCCGATAACCTTAGGCAGGTCAGGGCATTCAAAGGCGCACGTCCCCAGCAGATACTAAGATACCACAACAATTTGACGGCTGCGGCCCGAAAAAGATTCAGAGCCGGCCCGCACGGGCAGCCCGGAAGTCCGCCAACCCCGCCCGCGCGCAACCCGCCCTGCCCGCCGCTCCCACCGGAAAGCCCACCCCAGCTAACCTCAATCATTGCAACATAGAGCGCTTCCCGCCCCGAGTCCGCCGCGCCCGCCCTTACTCCGCTTCCAGCCCCGGCCCCGACCTTCGAATCTGCGCCAGCAGCGCCCCCGGCTTCAGCGAGTGCGGCCAGTGCAGCAGGCTCGCCATAAACGCCGGGAAGGTGTCCTGCGCCATCCGCAGCGACGCCGGCAGCACGTACGCATTCATCGCCAGCTCCGACACCAGCAGCGCCGCCGCCGCGCCGTACAGCCCCTTCCAGTGTGCCAGCACAAAGCACACCCCGCAGGTAAACGCCGTCGCCACCACATACACCGCCGCCAGCCGCTGGTGCTGGTTGGTCGCCGTCATCAGCGTGGAACTGGTGGACCACAGCGCAAACAGCACCACCACCCCCAGCAGAATCGCCAGCAGCCCCCGGCTGGGCGGCACGTGGCCGTGGCTCCAGTGGGTCAGGAACCACGGACCGACCGTCATCAGCCCCGCAACCACCAGCAGCGCCACCAGCAGCGCCAGTTGGCAGGCGCGCCGGTGCAGCGTGCGCACCAGGTCCACCTTGCCCGCGCCGAACGCAATCGTCAGCTCCGGCTCGAACGCGCTGTTCACCAGTTGCACCATCTGCAGCGCCGCCCGCGACACCGTCCGCGCCGCCGAGAAGATCACCACGCTGGTCGGCCCCAGCGCGTAGTTCACCGCCATCTGCGCGCCCTGCAGGTTCAGCGAGTTGCCAATCGGGAAGCACATAAACGCCAGCGCCGGCCGCACCAGCGCGCGCACCTCGGCCACGCTCGCATGGCGCACGCCAAATTCAATCCACTCGATATCGTGCTTCACCATCAGGCCCAGCGCGATGGTCCCGGCCACGTTGCCGCAGGCAAACACCAGCGCCGTCATCCGCGGTCCCTGCCCCAGCGCCACCGTCACCAGCGTCAGCCCAAACGCGGCCAGCGCCATCAGGCTCTTCACAAACGACCCATACGGATAGCGCCCGATCGACCGGTACGCCGACTGCAGCAACTGCTCCAGTTGCCCCAGCATCACCGTCACCGCCAGGTAGAAGATGATCCACTTGGTGTCCGCCTCGTCGATGTGGCCGATGCCCAGCAGCCGCGCCGCCGGCAGAAAATACAGCGCGCCCGACAGCAGCAGAATAATCGTCGAGCACAGCCCCGCAATCAGCCACCAGCAGCTCTCGAACACCCGCAGCGCGCCCACGCGATCGCCGCGCGCCACCAGCATGGTCATCTCGTTGCCCGCCACCGTGCCAAAGCCGGTGGTCGAGAACGCCAGGTAGGTCGGCACTCCGCTCACAATCAGCCAGTCGCCGTACTGCGGCACCGCCCAGTAGTGCAGAAACACCGGAAGCTGCGCCAGCTGAATCAGCGTCGACGAGAGCCGCGATACCCAGCTGGAGAGAAAGCTCCAGAACAGGCGCCTTTTAGTGTGGCTATCCATGAGAGCTTAGCGCGATTGTAGCAACCGGCACCCCGCGACGCCACACCATCGGGCTCGCCTAGTCAGAATCTCCGCCCAACCAAGATCCGTCATCCTGAGCGAAGGTTGGCGCGCATCGCGCGTCAACCGCAGTCGAAGGACCGCCAGATGGACTGCCCAGCGAAACTGTCGCCCGCATTCGGGCAACGATCTCTGCCCGCGCAGGCCGCCACTCGCCCCACTGGCTCCTCTTTAGTGGCTCCTCAGCTTCCGGTCCACATCCAGCTTGTCCGCGATCAGCCTTGCCAGCATCTCCTGGTCGCCGCGCCGGTCGGCCTCCGCAATCTGCGAGCGCAGCTCCCGCTGCCTTCGCTCCAGCCGCCGATGCTCCAGCGTATGCAGCGCGCCCTCCACCTGCGCCGTCAGCGGCAGGGCATTCGGCTCCGGCCCGTGCGCCGGCTCTTCCAGAGCATGCACCAGATGCATGCGCAGCTCCTCGCTGGTCGCCGCGTCCAGCGGATTCTCCGGCGCCGGCGCATGCGCCAGCGCGTCCAGCAGGTCGGCCGTCGCCAGGTCCGCAATCCACTCCGGATGCTCCGCCAGGTGCGTCGACGCGATCACCCGCGCCGGATCGCTCTCCTTCAGCACCAGCGCGCGCAGCAGGATCCGCTCCGTCTCGGTCAGCGGCTCCGCCCGGTGCGCCGGCACGCTGGCCACCCGCTGCGCCGCCGCCTGCTTCAGCTCCTCGCGCATCAGCGCCGAATCGATCCCCAGCTTATTCGCCGCGTCCTCCGCAAACTGGTTGCGCCGGATCGGGTGCGTCATCCTGCGAATGTGCGGCAGCAGAAAGTTCATCGCGTTCACTTTCGCCTCCGCCGTCCGCCCGGGAAACTGCTCGCGCGCCCGCTCAATCAAATAATCCGAGTAGCGCTTCGCCCCGCGCAGCGCCGCGCCGTACGCCTGGATGCCGTGCTCGCGCACAAAGCGGTCGGGATCGAGCCCGCCCTCCAGCGTCGCCACCTTCACGTCGAAGTCCTCTTCCGTCAGCAGCCCAATCGACTTCTCCGTCGCCGCCGCGCCCGCCGTGTCCGGATCGAAGTTCACAATCACGCGCTTGGTAAACCGCGCCAGCAGCCGCACCTGCGGCTCGGTGAAAGCGGTACCGGAAACCGCCAGCACATTGTGGATCCCCGCCATATACACGCTGATACAGTCCATCTGCCCTTCCACCAGCACCGCAAAGTCGGACTTGCGCATCTCCGCCTTCGCCTTGTCCAGGTTGAACAGCACATGCCCCTTGGTATACAGCGCCGACTCCGGCGAGTTCAGATACTTCGCATTCTTGTCGTCCGGGTCCAGCGCCCGCGCCGTAAACGCAATCACCCGCCCCGCCTCGTTCGCAATCGGAAACGTAATCCGCTTGCGGAAGCGCGCGTACAAATCGCCCACCGGCAGCCCGTCGTCGCTCTTCTCCTTGGACGAGAACAACCCGCTCGCCCGCATCGCCTCTTCCGGAAAATGCTTCTTCAGCGCCTCGCGCATGCGCGTTGAAATCGTCCGGCGCATAGCCGATGCGAAACGTCTTCACCGTCTCCGCCCCCACCCCGCGGCTGGTCAGGTACTCGCGCGCCCGCGCCGCCTCGGGCAACTTCAGTTGCGCCTCGAAGTACTGCGTCGCCGCTTCATGAATATCCAGCAACTGCCGCCGCAGCCCCGCCTCGCGCGCCTCTTCCGGCGAGCTGAACTCCCGCTTCGGCAGCGCAATCCCCGCCTTCTGCGCCACCGCGCGCACCGCCTCCGGAAAGCTCAGCCCCTCCATCCGCATCACGAAGGTGAACACATCGCCCTTCTCGTGGCACCCGAAGCAGTAGTAGTACCCATGCGTCGCGTTCACGCTGAACGACCCCGTCTTCTCCTTGTGGAACGGGCACAGCCCCGTATAGTTCTGCGCCCCCGTCTTGCGCAGCTTCAGATACTCGCCCACAATCCGGACAATGTCCGCCTGCTGCTTCACGTGTTGAGCAAAATCATCCGCCATAGCCAACGCAAAGATGAGTGTAGATCAAGGCTCGCAGCAAAACCTCACCCTCGTGAATCATGGCAGCGGCGCAGTTCGCATTTGCTTTGAAGGGGCGGAACTTCGTAGGGCGCTGAGGAATGCATATTGGTTAAGGGCACGGCTTCAGCCGTGCCGTAAGAGGCTCCGCCCGCAGCGCGGCTTTAGCCGCTGAGGGCGCTGTCGCCGAGCCGCAACGACACTTTTCAACAGTCCCTTCAGCGCCTGAGAAATAACCGTATGCTCATTCGGTCGATTGGTTCCTCAATAACAAGCATTGACAATCCTTGTTACTGCGCCGACCATGGCACCAGGAGGCAATCCCATGAACGTCTCGCTCACTCCCGAACTCGAAGCCTACGTCGCCCGCAAGGTTCAGACTGGCCGCTACAACTCCGCCAGCGAAGTCGTCCGCGAAGCATTGCGCCTGCTCGAAGAGCGCGACACCGGCCGCGATGCGCAGCTTGCCCAGTTCAACCACGAACTCCGCACCCGCCTCGCCTCGCTCGACCGCGGCGAACACGCCGACGCGCGCACCGTCCGCGAGCGCCTCAATCGCAGGTCACAATCGCGGAGAAAGATCAGCGCATGACCCGTTATGTGCTCGGCGTCGATGCCGGGCAGGACCTGGAACAAATCTGGGACTACATCGCCGAGGACAACATGGACGCAGCCGACCGCTGGATCGAGAAACTTTTCGCCGCGTTTGAGTTGCTGGCGCGAACTCCGGAGATAGGCCACAAGCGGGAAGACCTCACCGGCCTGCCCATCCTGTTCTGGCCCGTAGGCGCTTATCTGATTCTCTACCGCCCGCACCCCGAGCAGATTGAGATCGTCGCCGTTACGCAGGGCGCGCGTGACGTTCCTGCATTCCTGACGGAGCGCGGTGTATAAGGTCAGCGGTCGAGGGGATTACCGCTCATCGGTCACGCTCACAAACCCATCCCGCACCACCGCTCCGCCTCGGCGATACCGGTGCGTCTCCGCGTCCCACGCATAAGTCAGCTCCACATGCCGGCTGGGGCAGCAATGCGGATCGCTCGGCTTCCACAGCGCCTGGTAGAGTTGCAGCTTCTCCGCGTCCAGATGCATCAGGCTCACCCCTTCGCCGCTGAACTGGAACAGCCGCACCAGCTTCCCGCGCTCGCACGCGTAGGCCAGCACCACCTCCCACAGGCCCGTCCCGCTCAGGTGGTTTTCTTCGAGCAGCAGCACCCGCACCCAGGTATCCGCGCCGGCGTGGATCTTGCGGTCCGTCACCAGCTCCACGCGCCAGTCCGGGGCCGACCCCGCCGCCTCCGGATCGTCGCGCAGCAGCGCCACTCCGCGCCGCAGCTCAAACCCATCCGTCAGCGGCGCCGCCCCGCCAAACAGCAACCCCGCCTCGTTCGCGTCCGCCGCTCCCGTCCGGATCGCCGCGTTGCGGAAGTCCACCGCCCGCACATCCACACAGGTCTGCGTCCACGCGATCTTCGCAGTCAGGCCGAAGGCAAGCAGCACAACCAGCGGGCGCAGCATGCAAGAACTATACCTCCCCGCCCGCCCTACGCCGCCCCGTTCTCCCGGCGCGCCCGGCAACCATCCCTAATCCTTCGGCCGGCTCAGCCGCATGTTGAACCCGATCCACGGCCCGCACACATTAATGCCGTTATCGTCGTACTTCGGCTCCGACAGGTACAGGTTGGAGACGTGCATATACATGCCGCCCACCTCCGCGCTGTATTTGCTGTTGAAGTTGTAGCGCGCGCCGAAGCCGATCATCAGCGTAAACGTGAAGTCCTGCCCCTGCCCGTAGCCGTTGTAGGTATACGGCTCCTGCGCGTTGACAAACCCCGCGCCCTCCCGCGTCTCGAAGTAAGGCGTCGCCTTCCAGTTGCGGTAGACGAAGTTCCGCCGGAAGCCCAGGTCGAACGCGTCGTAGAGATTCTCCGGCCCGCGCGGAATCGCCGTCACCGAAAACGTCACCGTCAGGTCCGTATTCCCGCGCAGAATCCACGGCCCGTTGATCTTGCCCATCTGCCAGCGCAGGGAAGGGAACAGCGGCACCAGCGTGTAGTGCGTCGGGTTCTGCGAGTAGTCCCCGCCCACCAGCGCGTCAAACACAAACGGAATGTTGATGGGCAGCACGCCCATCTCCATCGACAGCTCCACCTTGTTCCGGTAGTAGTACTTTTCGTTGCGATCCGGCTTCTTCGGTTGCGCCGCCTTCGCCCCAAACGCGCCCCCGCCAAACGCGCCGGCCGGGCCGGCCGCACCCTTGTCCGGGCTGCCGGCGCCTCCGCCTGCGTCCCCGGCCGCCAACATCACTTCCTGCCCCCGATCCGGTCCCAGGCCCGGCCCCAGGCCCGATCCCAGATCCAGCCCCAGCTGCTGCCCCGCCGCCTGGCTCATCGACGCGCAGCTCGCCAGCAGCACCGCGCACAGCTTGACGCTCTGTCTGGTCATTCGCTTGGTCAGACTCTCTTCGTCTTTCTGCGCCGGCTCAGTCCTCCGCAAGCGCTCGCGTCCCCGTCCTCGGGCCTTGCGGCCGGCGAGGACCGGCCCACCTCGCCAACCGTATACTGGCGCTCGGCCCGGCCGCAACCGGAAAATACCCCTCGCTGCGCCCGCGAACCAGCCGCGTGACCTCGCGTCCCCAGCCCGCCGATTCCCCTTGCGCGTCGCGCCGCTTCCTTAGTAACTTGGCCACACTGCGCAGCGCCTCTTGCTGAACCAATCGACCGGGCACAGGAGCAACCATGAGCTTTCAATCCCTAGCCAGCCTCGATGGATCCGACCTCGCCGCCTTCGTCGTCTGCGGCTTCATCGGCTACTTCGTTGGCAGCAGCGCCGTGCCCGGCTCGGTCATCGCCCTCTACGGCTCCATCCTGGTCTCCTACCACCTGTTTCTCGCCTGGCTGGTCTTCTTCAGCCCCGGCCATCGCGAGGCCGGAGCTCCGCTGCCTTTCTTTCACACCCTCATCACCCACGCCGCCTGCCTGGTGGTCATCCTCGGTCCCATCGCCATCGCCCGCCGCACCATCCCGGCCTTCGCCGTCTTCCAGCAGGAAGACGTCTCCGCCGGCATGGATTCCATCCGCGCCAGCATTCGCATCTTCCAGGTCCTCTCCAGCGCCGCCGCCGGGCTCGCCGTATTCGAGCGCGGCTGGCTGTTCACCAACGAACCCCAGCCCGGACGCCGGCCCGAGCCCCAGGCCCCGCCCTCCCTGCCCATGGGCGACTCCGCCCAGGAGGCCGAGGACTGGCACCGCTACCTCGCCGAGCAGCCGCCCGGCGCCTTCCGCCGCACCTCGCTCAAAGCCGAATACGAGAAGTGGCTCGCCGCCCGCCGCAAAAACCACCCCGCCCCCTAGCCCCTCGCCCGCCATCCTCTCGTCCGCCCCCGCGCGAACGAAAGTGCAATTGATCCTCCTGATACCGCAGGAGTAATTTCCCTTCCCAGGGCGCGCGGCAAAACTAAGCTGGTAAAGCCGGGTTCCCAAGGAAGACGATCCCCACCCGGCCCGCAAGAGCCGAAACGGATCGGGCCGGTATCCATACCAATTTCGAACCTTGCCCGGCGGCTTGAGCTTTAAACGCTGTGGCGGAATTTGAGGAAAAAGACCATGTCATCCATCTTCTCCCTGCGCGCTCTGCGCAATACCCTGGCCGCCGCCGTGCTGGTGCTCGCGCCCGCGGCTTCCTTCGCCGGAGTCTTCATCTCGGTCGGCTTCGCCCCGCCCGCGCTGCCCGTCTACGTGCAGCCCGTCGCTCCCGGCGACGGCTACCTCTGGAATCCCGGCTACTGGGCCTACAGCCCCGAGGGCTACTACTGGGTTCCTGGCGTCTGGGTCCGTCCCCCGGCCGTCGGCCTGCTGTGGACGCCCGGCTACTGGGGCTGGGGCGGCGGCGCCTACCTCTGGCATGAGGGCTACTGGGGTCCGCACGTCGGCTTCTATGGCGGCATCAACTACGGCTTCGGCTACGGCGGCGTCGGCTTCTGGGGTGGACGCTGGGAGGGCGGCCACTTCGCCTATAACACCGCCGTCGTCAACGTGAACACCACCATCATCCACAACACCTACGTCGATCGCAGCTTCCCCGCCGCCAACGTCGGCGTGCACACCGCCTTCAACGGCGGAGCCGGCGGCATCGAGGCGCGTCCCACCCCGCAGGAGCAGCAGTGGTCGCATGAGAACCACGTCGCCCCCACCACCGAGCAGCAGACTCATGTCCAGTCCGCTCACGCCGACCACTCCAACTTCGCCTCCGCCAACGGTGGCCATCCCGTAAACGCCGCCTTCTCCCGCCCCGGCGCGACCGCGGGCGCGGTCCACTCCGTCGGGGCGCCGGCTGCGCGCGACGGCTTCGGCCACGCCAACGAGGTCAACACCCGCCAGGGCAACCAGCAGGCGCGCATCAACTCCGGCGTCAACTCCGGTCAGCTTACGCCCGGCGAGACGCGCAACCTCGAGAATCGCGACTCCAGCATCAATCGCCAGGCCCAGGCCGACCGCGCCGCCAACGGCGGTCGCCTGACCGGTCAGGAAAAAGCGCAGATCAACCAGCGCCAGAACAACGTGAGCAACTCCATCTACCAGGACAAGCACAACGCCAATAACGACCAGGCCGCCGCCGCCCGCAACGGCGCCACGCCGCACCAGGAGAAGCAGCAGGCGCAGCACGTGGAAAAGAAGAACGCGCCGCACCCGGGCGAGGACCATCCCAAGCGGTAGTTGTCCCTGCACCAAAACAGAATGCGGCCAGCGAAGAGGTTCGCTGGCCGCATTTCTTTCTTGCCAGGGTTGCACCAGGTGCTACACTTCCCCTATGGCGAATCTCGCCGCACGGGCCCAGCGGGTTTTCAAAACGGCGTGGTTTTCCAAAGCAGCACGCAAGGCTCACATCCCGGACAGCGAACTATGCACGGCCATCCGTCAGGTCATGCTCGGCCAGGCCGACGATCTGGGCGGCGGAGTCTTCAAGAAGCGCCTGGGCAAGAATCTCTACCGCTCCATCCTGATTGCCAAAGCGGGGCAGTTTTGGGTCTTTGAATACTTGTTCGCCAAGCAGGATCTTGCCAATATCGGGGACGCTCAACTCACCGGCTTCCGCAAACTCGCCCATGTGTATGCGGCGCTGACAGCCCAGCAGATCGATCGGCTGACTGCGGAGCAGGATTGGGTTGAGATATGCAGCTGACGAAGGAAAGGAGATCGACCATGGCGGCCAGGCGTAAGTTCAAGGACGATGCCTTTGAGGCAATTCACTCTTCGGCATCGGCGCTATTCAAAGTCGGCGCCATCGACAAGGCCACCATGCGCAGCTTCGACGCCTCCTGCCTCGTCGCTCCCACCCTGCTCAAGCCTCGCCAGATCAAAGCCCTGCGCGAGCGTCACCGCGTCAGCCAGCCGGTCTTCGCCCGCTATCTGAACACCAGCGAATCCACCGTCGAAAAGTGGGAGAGCGGCGCCAAAAAGCCCAGCGGCATGGCCCTCAAGCTCCTGGCCGTCGTGCAGAAGCACGGCCTGAAGATGCTCGCCTGAACCGCGCTTGTTCCTACCCTCGCGGGTGTTCCTACAATAGAGATCGATGCTTTCCCCCTCCCAGCTCGACCGCCTCTGCGTCATCCTCGTCCGCGCGCGCAACCCCGGCAACATCGGCGCCGTCGCCCGCGCCATGCACGACTTCGGCTTCACCCGCCTGCGCGTCGTCAACGAGTACCCCGTGCCCTTCGAGGCCGCCAAGTCCGCGGTCGATGCCTCCGCCGTCCTCGCCGCCGCCACCACCCACGCCACCCTCGCCGAGGCGGTCGCCGACTGCACCCTGGTCGTCGGCACCACCGCCGTCGGCGAGCGCACCCTCCACCATCCCCTGCTCCCGCTCGCCCAGGCCGCGCCCCGCCTGCTCGCCGAACTCCGTCGCGAATCCAGCGGCCCCAGCTCAGTCCCGCCGCGCGTCGCCCTGCTCTTCGGCTCGGAAAAGACCGGCCTCTCCAACCAGGAGCTCAGCCACGCCAACTGGCTGCTCACCATCCCCATGCGCAACCCCGGGGACGAGCGCCACGTCTCCATGAACCTCGGCCAGGCCGCCGCCGTCTGCCTCTACGAGCTGGTGCGCGATCCATCTGTAACCACAATCGGCACAACTCTCCCAGCACTCCCGCCCGCCCCGCAAATTGTTCCCACCGCTGCTACAAATGTCTCCGCACCGGCGTCGCCCCATCCCGGCAGCGGAGAACCAGCCCCGGACAGCGCCCCCGCCGCCCAACTGGAAATCCTCACCGCGCTGCTCACCGAAGTCATGCAGGCCACCGAATACACCCGCCGCCACGCCCACAACGCCGACCCCGCCCACATCCGCCGCCTGGTCCGCCGCATCGGCGCCGACTCCATCGACGCCCCCGTCTGGATCGGCATCCTCAAACAAATCCTCTGGAAGCTCGGCCCGAAGCCCGAGAACTGAGAACTGAGAACTAAGAACTGAGAACTGAGAACTGAGAACTCGAAAACCCTATTTCGCTTCTTTCCGCAGAATCTCATCGGCGAAGAAGTTCTCCACCTTGGCCTGGTCGCGCAGCATCTCGAAGTACGCGGTCTTCAGCAGTTGCGAGCGGCCATCCCGCAGTTGCTGCCGGATCGCCTGCTGCACCCGCGGATCGTTCAGGTCGCGCTGGCCCGCCGGCTCGCGCGAGATCAGCTTGTAGATTGCGTAGCCCACCGGCTTCTTCGTCTGCCCATCCAGCAGCGGCAGGATGTCGGTAATCTGTCCCGCCTTCAGCTTGGTCACCGCCACGTACACCGTCGGGTCGGAGCGCATCTCCGACTCGTAGTGGAAACCCATGTCCCCGCCGTTCGACGACGTCTCCGGGTCCTCCGAATAGTTCGACGCCAGCGTGCCGAAGTCCTCGCCCGAGTCCAGCCGGTTCTTCAGCGCCTGGATCTTCTTCTTCGCCTCGGCGTCGCTGGTCGCCTTGCTGCCCTGCAGGTTCACCGGCTGCGGCGATGGCACATCGGTCACGCGGATCACCGCCAGGTGGTACTGCGTCTCAATCAGGTTGAAGTCGGTCTTGTGCTGGTTGTAGTAGCTGGCCACATCGGCGTCGGTCACCGTGACCTTGGAGTTGATCTCCTTGTTGATCAGCTTCTCGATGGTCAGCGACCGGCGCACGTCGTGTTTCAGATTGTCCAGCGTGGTGTGGTTGGCCTGCAGCCACTGGTTGAACTGCTCCTCGGTATACCGCGCCTTGATCTCCGCAACCTTGGCCTCGACCTCCTCGGGAGTCGCGGTCAGGTTCATCTTGGTCGCGCGCTGGGTCACAATCTCTTCGTCAATCAGCTCGCGCACAATGTTCAACCGCAGCGAGTCCGCCTGCTCCGGCGTCGTCCCCTGTTCCGGCGACTGGCCCAGTTGCGCCTGGTACATGCGGTCCATGTCGGCGCGATTGATCGCGTGGCCGTTCACCGTGGCCACCACATCCACGCCGGGGGTGCGGTTGCATCCGCCCAGCAGCAGCAACGCCGCCGGCAACAAGCCCGCGGCGATCTTCGCGCTCACACTCCAGGTACCGCAAACCGCGGTCCGGTTGGCCGCGGCCGTACGTGCTGTGCTAGTCATTGTTTCGCCATTCCCGTCTGCAACCTTCTGTCTGTTGGTCCTGCTCCGCCGTCTTCATCGCGTCTGCTAACTCCCGGGCTTGGTCGTCGCCGGCGCGGGCTGGGCGGCGGGCGCGGGCGGCGGCGGCGGCGTCTTGCCGGCTGCCACCAGAGCTCCGTCGATAATCTGGTACAGCGTCTCCACCGGCACCACGCCTTCCACTCTTTCGCCGTTGATAAACAGCACCGGCGCCTGGTCCAGCCGCAGCGGACCGGTCTCCGCATCCGTCTCCGACGCCTTCACCTTGCTGTTGTCCTGCTTCAGCACGCACGCCACCAGCTCCGGCTGGTTCACCTTCTGCCGCGCGCCTTCGTCCAGCGCCAGCTTGTCCAGAGCCTCGTCGGCCTTGGGCATGCTCTTTTCCTCGACTGGAATGTCCGCCGCGTGCGCGTGCACGTAGTCCACATAATTCCAATAACCTTCCGTGCTCGCCGCGGCCAGGCAGTTCGCATCCACCGCCGCATGCATCGCCCACGGATGAATCTCTTCCAGCGGAAAGTCGCGATACACAATCCGCACCTGGTCCTTATACCGGTTCAGAATCGCCGGAAACAGCACCGCGTTCATCCGCGCGCAGTACGGGCACTCCAGGTCGTCGAAGCCCACAATCAGCACCGGCGCATTCGGCCCGCCGCCGCGTGCCGGCCGCCCCGTCTGCGGCACCAGCTCCCGCGGGTCCTGGCTCAGGTCCAGCTTGTTGAACTGCGCCAGCGTCTTGCCGTCGGCGGAAAGCAGAAACGTCGCCGTCCGCGGCGCCTGGCCCGCCGCCGTAAACGTCCCCACCAGCTGGTCGTAGCCCGGAACCTCGCTCGCCGTGGGCAGCCCGAACGTCACCGCGTAGTCCAAAGAAATCGCCGACTTGTTGCGGATCATCACCTCGACCCGCCGCTCCAGCTCCGGCGACAGCGGCACGCCCACCCGCACCGCATCCGCTCCCGGCGTCGCCGCAGCCGGATTCGCCGGCGTCTGGGCAGGGCAGCCCAGCGCAGTCGCCACCACCACCCACGCGAGACAACCCAACGGCCTTGCACCAATCAACACAATCCCCATTATCTCACGCCAATCCCCGGTTTTTCGCCCCCGCCGCCCGTTCCCCGCACCCCGCACCCCGCAACCGAGAACTGAGAACTGAGAACTGAGAACTGAGAACTGAGAACTGAGAACTAACAACTAGCAACTTGTACCTAGCACCTAGCACCTACCCCTAAAACACCTGGTCCTGGTGGCGCAGGTTTCCCGCGCTGCCGATGTTCGCCAGGGTGAAGTTGAATTTGTATCCATTGTCGTTACGCGCTGTGCCCAGCTCGTACTTGCGGTACTCCACGCTCACCCCGCAGCAGTTCCAGTTGTACGAGCTCTGGATCGCCCCATACTGCACCGTCCCCAGGTCCAGGTCGATGCCCGCGCTGGCCGCCGCGCTCAGCCCCGGCCGGGTCGGCTTGCCGAACCCGAGCCACACCCGCATCTGGGTAAAGTCCGCCACCGACGACAGCGTGCCCTCCACGTACGACCGCGCCGGCGCATTCAGCCGCCCGATGATGGTTCCCGCCACGATGTCGCCCTCATGCACATCCACGTACAGGTTGTTGGCCGTAAACTTCCGGTCGCACCCCGCCGCCGCCGTCACCGCGCTGGTCGCCGACGACGCCGAGCAGGTGTCGTAGTCGAAGTCCCACTCCACGTCCGTCTTCGCCGACGTGCGCACCCGCAGCCGCGAGATGATCGGCGAAATATCCCGCGGCCGCGTCATGAACGAAATCCCCGAAAAGTCCAGCGTGGTGTCCAGAATCGCGCGCGGCCCCGTCGTCACCGCCCCGCCAAAGTTCTGGTTGAAGAAAAACTTCTGCGCCACCCGCCAGCTGATCCACTCGCGATTGCCGCACACCGGCGCGCCCGCCTCGTCCCGCCCCAGCGCCTCGCCCGGATCTTCCACCGCGTCGTCGCTCCGCCCCGCCGCTCCCAGGATCTCGGTCGCGTCCGCCGCCTCGCCCGCGGCCTGGCACGGCTGGTCGCCCTTCTGGCGCAGAAACAGCCGCTGGGTCGCGCCGTACTCCACCTCATTGGTGTCGCTGGCAATGTCCACCGTGTCGAAGCGCAGCACCTCGGGAAAATTGTTGATCCCGGTCACGTAGCGGTAGGTCAGCTCCGGCTCGATGGTGTGTTTCACATCGCGCCCCAGCAGCTTCCGCACCCAGCCCGAATCGAAGGTCCGCTCCAGCACCGGCGCGCGCAGCTCCAGCTCCACATCCAGCGCCGCCCGGTTCAGCGCCGCCACGTTCTCCACCGGAGGACCGCCCACCCCCGGCACCGCCGCAAACCGGCTGCGGCTGTAGAACGTCTCCCGCCCCGCCACCGAAGGCCGCAGATTCCATCCGCCAAAGTGCAGCGGATACGCCAGCTCCGGCCGCACGTCCAGCCGCTCGATCATCCCGCTGGTGGTAAAGTTCGGCTGCGCCCGCTTCAGCGCCGCCGCCGTCGTGTTCAGGTTCCACTCCAGCCCGGTCGACCCCAGCGTGTGGTCGGTCGTCGTAAACTCCAGCGCCGGCGCGTGGAAGATATGCACCTGCTCCTCGGCCTGCGGCGGCACCGTCGTCGCAATCCGTTTCTCCCCCTGGTAGCGGTCGCCCTCCAGCGACTCCGCCATGCCGCCCGACTCGCGCGTCAGGTAGATCGTCGACACCACGTCGCTCGACACCGCCTGGTTGAAGTTGGTCGAGAACGCCTCGCGATACGGGAACGAGCTCAGATACTCCACGTCCGCCACCGCCCGCGCCTGCACCGGGGCCTGCGTGCCATCCGCGTCCTCGCCCGCAATCACGTCGTACCGCCCGGAGAAGGTTACGTCCGTGCCGCTCTGGTTCACATACACGCCGCCCGGATAGTACCCGCGGTCCTGCAGCGCACTGTAGCGCGCCTTGATGAAGTCCTGCCCCAGTCCGCGATAGCGCAGGCTGCCCGTCTCCTCCCAGCCGCGCGCCGAGTAGAAAATCGTTCCCGCGGTCAGGTCGGTGCTGCGGTTGATCGCCCAATAAACCTGCTCGCCGACGGTCGTCCCCTTGCTCGCCGAGTTAAACCCAATCTCCGGAATCAATATGCCCGATTGCCGGCTGTCCACATCCGTGGGATGGGTCACGTACGGCAGCCACAGCAGCGGCAATCCCATCAGGTGGAAGATGCTGTTGGCCGTGCGCGCCTGGTTGCCGTCCACGTTGAACTTCGCCGCCGAAAGCAGCCAGTCCGGGTTCGGCAGTTGGCACGACGTTATCGTGCCGCCATACACCGCGTACTCGCGCGGCCCCGTCTTCACCACCATCCGCCCGGTAAACAGAAACGGATTGTCGTTGGTGTAGCGCTGCGTCCCCGCAGCCGCCATCCCCGTTCCCTGTCCCTCTTGTCCCCTGCTTCCGGTCTCCTGTCCCCCGCTCCCTTGTACCCGCTGCCCGTTCCCTGTCCGTCCCTGTCCCCCGCTCCTTGTACCCCGTTCCCCGCTCCCTGTCCCCTGCTCCCCGCTTTCGCGCCCACCGAGCCCACCACGTCGAAGAATCGCCCCATCTGCGTCTTCAGATTGATCGTCCCGTGGCTCGCCTCGATCCGTTCCTGCGTCTCGGCGATGGTCACCACCACGTGGCCCGTCATGTCCACGTCGCCGGTGTCGCTGTTGTACTCAATGTGGTCGGCCTCCAGCACCCGGTTGCGGTACGTGATCACGACGTGGCAATCCGCCACGTACAGGTTGCCGCTGCGCGACTCCTTCCCGCACACCGGATCGGTCACAATCGAAATATCCGTCCCCGGCTCCGCAATCGCCACCGCATCCGGATATTCGGTGTCCGCCAGCGCCGCCGGCAGCACCTCCGCCGGCGCGTTTTCCACTGCATTCGCCGGAGGTGCCGCAGTCGTTACCTCTTGCCCCGCGAGTTGTGCATGGTTTGCCGCAAGCCCCGTGATACTTATGAAGAAGCAGGCGCTCCTGAGAATTTGCGCAGGTGAGAGACGGCCGCCGCGTGGGCGCCGGTTGACACTGGACGGCGATCCCGGGAGCGCCATCGGGGAGACAGCGGATGATGTTGGCAGCCGGATCGGCCCTCGCTGTCTCCCAGCGGAACTTCCCTCGGCAGCCGCACCGGTCCGCTGCTCAACCCCGCACTGCCCGCTGTCCAGCTTGGTCACACGCACCACTCTTTGAGGTTAGACGATTTCGCCGCATGTGGGTTTGAGTTTGAGCAAAATGGGCTCCGCACTCCTTAACACCGAAGCAACCGATTCCTCTCTGGACCCGTCCGCCGCCGGCTCATCCGCCGCCGGCGCCCGGGCCGCCGACCTTCGCCTCGAGGTCGCCGAGCGCCTCGCCGCCCACCGCAACCGCCGTCCCCACGCGCCCGCCGCACCCGCGCCCGCAGCCCGGCCCACCCCCGCCGCCGCCCGCTCTGCCCGCATCGCCGCCGCCGTCGCCGAGCGCTACGCCCGCACCCAGACCTACCGCGCCTACCTCGCCGAAGAGGCCGAACGCGCCGTCCAGCAGGCCCGCGCCGCCGCCGAGATCGCCGCCCGCAACGCCCAGGCCCTCGCCGCCGCCCAGCAATCCCTGCTGCAGTCTTTCGACCAGGTCTCTTTCGATCAGATCTCCCTCGACCAGGACCCACGCCGCCGAGGAACTCCCGCCCGATCTCTCCCCCGCCGCTCCGCCCGAACCGCGAACCGCGGAACTCGCGTCGCCTCCCGCCGAACTCAACCTCTGGCCCGACCTCGACCCCATCGAGACCACGCTCCCCGCTGCCCATAAAAGACATGCCGTCGTTCCCGGCGACACCCCTCGCAACGGACAACGGACAACGAACAACGGACAACTCGCCTCCCCCGAGTCCGACCCGCAGGCCTCGCACCCCGGAACCTTCACCGTCCGCCTCTACGAGGACGCCCGCTCCGCCGCCCACGTCTCGCTGGCGCCGCGCGCACCCGCCGTCGGCCACGCCAACCGCGAGCCCGACCGCAACGACATCGACGCCCGCGCCCTCGACGAAGAGATCGCCTTCCGCCAATCCCCCGTCTTCGAGGAGCCCGCCGGCCCGCCCGTCCCGCTGCCCGCCAATCTCATCGAGTTTCCCCGCCAGTTGGTCGCCTCGCGCAAGGCCCGCCCGCGTCTCGCCGAAGGCCCGCTGCGCGACGAAGCCCCCGCCGCGCCCCTCGACGGCCAGCTCCGCATCTTCGAGGTCGACCCCGCCCAGATCTCCACCACCCCCGCCGACGCCGAACCCTCCGGCCCCGCCGCGCCGCAGTGGACCTCCCTCTGGCTCGACGCCCCCGCCAGCGCCGCCCAGCCTGCCGCGCCGCCGTTCGCATCGGCCGCTGCCGACAGCGAACCCCAGCCCCAATTCGAGCCGCGCACCGCCCCGCTGCCCATCTCCTATGCCGATGCCGCCGGCGTCGGCCGCCGCCTGTTCGCCGCCGCCGTCAACGCCGCCATCGTGCTCACCGGCCTCGCCGCCGCCGCTGCCGTCTTCACCCTGGTCGCCGGCCGCGTCGCGCTCTGGCAGCCCGGCCTGCCGCTGCCTGCCGCGCTCGCCCGCATCGCCGCCCAGGCCGGCGCCGCCACTGGGATCCAACTCCGTCAGTTGCCCGCCGCGCTCGCCATCGCCGCCGCCTGCCTGGCGCTGCTCTACCAGGCGCTCTTCTTCACCTTCTCCACCGCCACTCCCGGCATGCGCTCGGCCCGCATCGCCCTCTGCACCTTCGACGACGAGAACCCCACCCGCCGCCTCATGCGCCGCCGCATCCTTGCCGCCGTGCTCTCCGCCTGCCCCCTCGGCCTCGGCTTCCTCTGGGCCGCCCTCGACGAAGACCGCCTCGCCTGGCACGACCGCCTCACCCGCACCTACCAGCGCAGATACTAGGTGCTAGTTGTTAGTTGCTAGTTGTTAGTTCACAGTTGCTAGTTGTCAGTTGTTAGATGTCAGTTGTTAGTTGTTGCCTGATAGCTCTTAGCTGATTGCTGATAGCTGTTCGTTGTCAGTTGCCAGTTGCCAGTTGCCAGTTGTTATCTGATAGCTGATTGCTTACAGCTGATAGCTGTTCGTTGTCAGTTACTGGCCCATATCGACCTGTGCCCCGAAGCAAGTTATCGATGGATAAGCCCGCGCTGAAGGCGCGCGCTATCGTAGCCTGGGGCGAAGCCCCAGGTGACCCGGCCAAAAACGCCTGCGGGCTGAAAGCCCGCGCTGAGGATACACGGAAGACCATATTTCCATCGGTCTCTATATGTCGATACAGCCTGGTAGCTAGTGGCTAGCCAAAGACCCCGCGCAACGCCTCCGCCGCGTCGTCTTTCGAATTAGCAGCGGGCTTCAGAAGGCGCTGAACAGCCGCTTTTTCGTTAGCGGCACCGCTTCAGCCGTGCCATAAAGACCTTATTTTGCGGCGCGGCTTGAGCCGCTGGGGTCATTGTCCGTTTGCCGCAACGGTTTTCGCCGCACCCTCTTCAGCCCGCGGTAAGTGCCCCATAAACCGATGGGCTTGAGCCCCCGGCCTCTCCACCCATCCCCAACCAGAAAAGCGGCCGCCCTCTTCGGCAGCCGCTTCCTGAACTTCACCTAGCCCCTAGCCCCTAGCCCCTAGCCCCTAGTCCCTAGTCCCTAGTACCTAGCCCCTAGTCCCTAGTCCCTAGCCCCCAACAATCAGAACGTCGTTCCCACCGTCAGCCGGAACGTCTTTCTCGGTTCCCGCAGTTGGTACGACGACCCGTACAGTTCCAGCGCCTGCTGGTAGCTGTACTGCCCCGCGCCCGTGTTCGGGAACATGGTGCGGAACACCGAGTTGCTCACCGCCAGTTGCTGCGGCACCGTCTCATACAGCCGCAGCGGGTTGTACGCGTAGTACAGTCGCAGCGGCGCGTTGATCACCGGCAGAATCACCTGCAGCTCCACGCCGTTCGACATGCGCGGCACAAAGTTCGTATGCGGCACCGTCGCCAGTTGCAGCGGCGAGAAGTTCGGCACCGACTGCCCGCCCTGGCACCCGCCTCCGTTCTGGTTGAACGTCGGGCACCCGTACAGCGGGCTCGACAGCACATCCGCACCCGCCACGCTCTGCCGCAGTTGGCTCTTCTCCAGGTCGCCCGTCAGCCCGAAGTCGGTGAAGAAGTTGAAGCTGACCTCCGGGATCGGCGTCGGAATCTGGTACTGGATATTCGTCGTCAGTTGGGTGTCGCCGCCCACCGAAGCCAGCCGGTAGATCGGCAGCGGGATCTGGATATTGCCCAGGCTCGGGTTGGTCGGATCGCGCGGCACCGTGGTGCCATCCGGGTTGGTCAGGTTGTACTCGACCTTCACCGGCACAAACGTATACGGCGACGCCGAGCGGATATCGAACCCGCGCAGCTCCGTCTCGCCGCCGCCATAGATGCGCTGCGTCGGCGGTGCTACCTCGCCGCCAAATCCGTTGATGTGCGCGAACACCAGGCGCATGCCCAGCACGTTGTGCCCGTCGCGCCGGAACTTCAGCCCCTGGATCGGGTAGTACTGCCGGAAGCTCACCACCGGCTGGATGTACTTAATGTTGCCGCCCGAGCCCGCCACCGCCACCGTCGCGTTGAAGTCGCGGCCCGAGTGCGGCCCCACCGCGCGGTCCAGCGCCGAATAGCTGAAGCTCGGCGAAATCACCGACGTCACAATCCCGTTCAACTGGTTCGGCCCGGCCACGCCGGAGCGGAACGCCAGCGACGCAAATACGTTGCGCGTGTTGTCGTTGAACGTCGTAATCGACTGCCGCGTCAACCCGTAGGTCACGCCCACCCGCGATACCCCGCGGCCCACCCACAGGTGCTTCAGCGGCTCGTTGATCGACGCCGTAAAGCCCGTCGTCGCCGTGTTGTAATTCGTCAGCAGCGACGACTGCGCCGTCGACACGTTCTGGCTGGTCCCGTTCGCAATCGAATACGCCTTCGCCGGGTTGTAGTCGAACTTCCGGTCGAATACCTCCACGCCCACCGCAATCGGCTTGTTGCGCAGGTACGGCTCGTTGAAGCCCAGGCTCACGTTGCGCGACAAATCGCCGATGTTCGCGTTCGCCGACAGCGTCTCGCCCAGCCCCAGAAAGTTGTTGGTCTGGTAGTTCAGCCCGATGAACGTGCCCGACAGTCCGCTGATGCCGCCGTTCACGCCAATCGAGTTCTTGCCCTTTTCCTTCACCTTCAGCAGCAGCTCCACCGTGCCGTCGTCCGCGTTCTGGTGCGTCTCGGTGTCGTCTTCCGTCTTCAGCACATCGAAGTAGCCCAGCTGGTTCAGCCGCAGGATGGAAATGTCCCATCGCTCCTGGCTGTACACCTGGCCCTCTTCCAGCAGCAGTTCGCGCCGGATCACCTTGTCGCGCGTCACCGTGTTGCCGGTGAACTCGATCCGCGACACGATGAACTGTTTGTCCTCGGCGATGTCGATGTTCCAGAAGATCAGCTTCTTCGCCTCGTCAAAATGCGGAATCGGCGAAGCCACCATGTTGATGTAGCCCTGGCTGCCGTAAGCCTTTTGCAGCGCCTTCAGCCCCTTGCCGAACGCCGTCGCGTCAAACCACTCGCCGTCCTTCTGCGTGAACTGCGCCCGCAGCGCCTTCACGTTGGTGAACGTCTTGTTGCCGCTGAACGTGATCCCGCCCAGCCGGTAGCGGTCGCCTTCTTCCACCGGCATCATGATGTCGATGCGCTTGCCCGTCGACGGCCGCAGCGTAAACCAGTTCAGCCCGCCCTCGTCGCGCACGTGCGTCTGCGGATCGCTGGTCTCCGCCTTGAAGTAGCCGCGGTCGCGATACGCCTGCCGCACCCGCTCCGTGTCCTCGTCCAGCTTGCTCGCGTCAAACGTCCGCGCCAGCAGGTTCTCCAGAATGATCGAGTGCGGTATCCCGATCGGCCGCGAGTTCACCATCGCATCCCGCAGCGTCCGGCTGCTCAGGTTATAGTTGCCGTCGAAGGCGATCTTGCCCACCTTCACCGTCGGCCCTTCCTTGATCCGGAACGTAATCCCCACCGACGACGGCGGAATCGTCTTGATCTCCGTCCGGATGGTCGCAAACTGGTGTCCGTGCTCGGCCAGCAGGTCCTTCAGCACGTCCTCTTCCCGCTTCACCTTGGTCTCGTCGAACTGGCTCTCCACCGTCAGCCCGACCTTCGCCTTCTTCAGCCGTTCGTCCACATCGGACACCGTCACCGAGTTCAGGCCTACGTAATCGATGGTGCGCACCGTCGGCTTCTCGCGCACATAAATCACCAGTTGCACGCAATCCGGCGACTGCACCTTCTCAATCCGCAGGTTCTCAAAATATCCCGTGTTCCAGATCGAGTTGAAATCCCGCTCCACCGTCTCCGGATCGTACGGATCGCCCTGGTGCGACGAGATGCGCGCCAGCACCGAATCCTTTGGAATTCTGCGGTTTCCCACCACTTCCGGCTCGCACAACGCCTGCGAGCCGACGCCCTGCTCCCGCACCAGCGCCGGGGTGTCCTGCAACCCGCCCTGCGCCCGCAGCACGCCGCCGGGCAGCAGCGCCGCCGTCACTCCGGCTACCACCGCAACGGTGCGAGCAATGCGAGCAATGCTGAAGCGCACAGACCTGATCTTGCTGCCCAGAAAACTCCCGCTCACTCGCTTTACGGTAAAAATACGCACACCCTCATTGCTGTCCAGAATCACGCCCCGGAGGCTTCCCTGGGGAAAGTTCGATTATATGGGAGCGGCACCGCTCCACGCGAGTTTCCCTCCACCCCAAATCCCCCATCCGCCCCGGACCACTCACCTTCCGTCCTCTGTTCCCACACCTCAACCCAGCCCCACCCCCCAAATCACCCACTAGCAACTAACAACTAGCACCTCGCACCTGGGAACTGCGAACTGACAACTGAGAACTGAGAACTGAAACAAACTGAGAACTGAGAACTAACAACTACCTCCTCCTCACCTCCACCAGCGTCGAATAAAACGTCGCCCCGCCCCCGATGTCCGTCAGCGTCTCGCTGGTCAGCGCATTCACATTCCCCGCGCCATCCCCCGACAGCTTGTTCCAGTTCAGCCGCGCCGCCACCACTCCCGGCGCCACCGCGTCGCCCACCTGCGCCCGCAGCTCCACCCGCCCGCGCCCATTGAACACCTCCACCGCGTCGCCGGTCCGGATCCCGCGCGCCGCCGCATCCTCCGCATGCATCTCCAGCAGCCCCGTCGTCTTCGCCTCCATCCGCTGGTGCCGCGGAATATTCGCAAACGTCGAGTTCATATAGTTGTCCGCCTTGCGCGGCAAAAACTCCAGCGGATACTCCCCCCCGCCCGCCGTTCCCCCGCGCGACTCCGCCGGCGCCACAAACTCCGGCACCGGCAGCAGCTCCGCCCGCCCGCTCGCCGTCCGGAACCACTCCCGCGTCGAAAACGGCAGCACGTCGCCATACTTGTTCCGCGGCAGCGTCACCGCCGCGTGCCCTTCGCGCTCCAGCCGCTCCCGCGTGATCCCCGCCAGCCGCGGGTCCTTGGTCGCCAGCGCCTGGTCGATCAACTCATCCTCCGTATCCGCAAAGCACCTCTCCGTAAAGCCCATCCGCCGCGCCAGCTCGCCGAACAGCTTCACATTGCTCCACGCCTCGCCCAGCGGCGCAATCGCCCGCTCGTTGATCTGCGCATACAAGTGCCCATACGCCCCCTGCACGTCCTTCACCTCCAGAAACGTCGGCGCCGGCAACACCACGTCCGCATAGTCCGTCGTATCGGTAAAGAACTGCTCGTGCACCACCGTAAACAGGTCCTCGCGCAACATCCCGCGCAACACCGCATTCTGGTTCGGCGCCACCGCCGCCGGATTCGAGTTGTACACCAACATCGCCTTCACCGGAGGCCCTTCCACCAATCCGGGTGCCCCATTCATGACAGCTTCTCCGTCATGAGTGGGGTCGTAGGATCTCCCCAGCTCCGTCAGCGCCCACCCCAGCCTCGACATATTAATCGTCCGCGCCGCGCGTCCCAGCGGACTCTTCTTCATCAGCTCCGGCATCTGCAGCGCGTCCGAATTAAACGGAAACGCCCCGCTGGTCGACAACTGCAACCCGCCGCCCTTGCACTGCCACGAGCCCGTCACCAGCGGCAGCATGGCAATCGCCCGCACCGCCGTCCCGCCGTTCTCGCTGCGCTGCGTCCCGTAGTTCAGCCGGATCGCCGCCGGCTTGCCCGTCCGCTCCACGCACAGCGCATACTCCCGCGCCAGCGCCACAATCCGCGCCGCCGGAATCCCCGTCACCTCCGCCGCCCGCTGTGGCGAGTGCTCGGCCTTGAGCGCATGCTCCCGCAGCTCCGCCGCGCCCCGCGTGCAATCCTCCAGATACTCCGCGTCCTCCAGCCCCAGCAGAAAAATCTCATGCATCATCGCCAGCGCCAGCAGCGTATCCGTGCCCGGCCGGATCGCCAGGTGCTCATCCGCCAGCGCCGCCGTCCGCGTCTTGTACGGATCGATCGCCACCAGCCGCGCGCCCTGCCGCCGCGCCTCCTCCACAAACGGCCACAGATGAATGTTGTTCCCGTGGATGTTCGCGCCCCACGCAATCACCATCCCCGCGTGCGCAAAGTCCTCCGGCGCCGTCCCCAGCTTCACCCCATACACCTGCTTCAGCGCCACCCCGCCCGCCTCCGAGCAGATCGTCCGGTCCAGTTGCGACGCCCCCAGCCGGTGAAAAAACCTCCGGTCCATCGACCCGAACCCCAGTTGCCCAATCGTCCCCGCATAGCTGTACGGCAGCACGCTCTCCGGCCCAAACTCCGCCGCAATCGCCGTCAGCTTTTCCGCAATCAGCCCCAGCGCCTCATCCCAACTGATCCGCTCGAACGCGTCCGCCTCGCGTCCTTTCACGCGGCCATAACCATCCGGCCCCTTCGCCGCACCCGTCTTCCGCTTCATCGGATACAGCAGCCGCTCCGGCGAATACACCCGCTCCAGGTACTGCGCCACCTTCCCGCACAAAAATCCCTGCGTCACCGGGTGCTGCGGATCGCCCGCTACCTTCACCGCGCGCTCCTGCCTGCTGCCGTCCGCGCCCGTCAGCGACTCCACCGTCACCAGCACCCCGCACGAATCCGGACAGTCATGCGAGCACACCGCATGCACCACCCGCGTCTCCACATAACCCGCCGCCATCCCTCGATTCTATCGCCCCCACCGGGTGCCCTATATGTTCCTCCCTTCATCCCTTCCAAAGAACCGTCATCCTGAGCGAAGGCGCTTCAGCGCCGCAGTCGAAGGACCCCGACTGGGCTTGCGCCGCCCCAATCGCCCGAACCATTCTGGCGTCCAACCTCGCTCTTCCCGTCCGCCGCGCGCGCCGCCCCCTTCGCCTCCCACCGGCCCGCCCCCGTATCATGAGAGCAGCGCCCCCCATGCCACCGACCCCCAACCCGACCGCCGCAAAACCGCCGTCATCTCGACCGAAGCGCTTCAGCGCTGAGCGGAGAGACCCCCGCATTTGTCTCTTCCCGGAAAGCCTCAATCCTGCCCGAACCACTATCATCAGACCAGCCCCACCCTATGCCACCCCACCCCCAACCCGACCGCCGCTGGCTCCTCCTCTTCCTCTTCGCCGCCCTCCTCCTCGGCGCCTCCCACTGGCGCGTCTCCGGACAGGCCGCCGGCCTCATCCCCATCGCCCAGCGCGAACCCACGCCCAACCTCGTCCTGCCCCAGCTCAACGGCGGCCAGTGGTCGCTCGCCGACCATCGCGGCCAGGTCGTCCTGCTCAACTTCTGGGCCACCTGGTGCGAGCCTTGCCGCGACGAGCTCCCCGATCTGCTTGCGGTCATCCGCCAGGCCGGCCCCCGCGGCCTCACCGCCGTCGGCGTCTCCATGGACCAGGGCCCCTCCGCGCCCGCGCTGGTCCGCCAGTTCGCCGCGCAGTATCGCCTGCCCTATCCCATCGCCTTCCCCAACGCCACCATCGGCGCCGCCGCCCAGGGCATCGGCGTCCCCACCACCGTGCTCCTCGACCGCCAGGGCCGCCGCGCCAAAACCTACGTCGGCGAACTCGACCGCGTCACCCTCGCCCGCGACGTCGCCACCCTCCTCGCCGAGCCGTAGAACCTCACTGCGGATGCGACGCGTAGTAGACGAAATACCCAAAGGAATCGGCGTTCGTCAGCGGAGTATCCGCCGGCAGACGCCATGCCGACAGCGCCTGCAACAGAGTCGGATTGATGGCCAGCTGCTCGCATGCGCCCTGGCCATACACCACATCTCCAGTCCCCCCGCCGGCTAAGTAGTGCGACAGCTCGTGCACAATCGTCGTGGCCTGGGAGTCCGGTCCCGTCGCACTCATTGCCCAAAACTGATTCGCCAGAAAAATCACCGGATGAACGTTGACCTTGTTCGGATGCACGTAAGCGACCATGGCCGGATTCGCTACGTTCTGCGCCGGATAGAAACTTTGATTGGTCGTGCTCATCTGGCTCAGCAACCCGTACGCACCGTCCACGCGCGCCCGCACCGCCGTCTGAGTTGCCGCGGACGCATTGCCGAAAAACTTCACGGCTGCGGCCTGGGTGGCCGCATCCCAGGTGGCCTGATCGGTGTGCGCCTTCGCCGCGGACAGCATATCCCTCGCATTCTTCAACGCCGCCCCCAGCACGGCAACGTCATTGGCAGGCCAGCTGATCGGCGGCAGCGCATTGTCCGAAACGCATTCCGCCGCGGCCGTCGCCACCGCGGCTAATGCCGCGCCCGGCCCGCCCCCTACGCTGGTGCAGACCGTCAGCTGCGGGTTGTGCTGGCAGCGGGACGCATTGCACGCCGCCGCGTCCCGCGCGGCATTCGCCTGCATCGCCGCCTGCCCTGCCGGTGTGCTCAGGTTGTAATTCGGATGACACGGGTCGCTCGACGTCGTTGCCGTCAATGGCACTCCGCCCGGGGCCGGCGTGCCGGTCCCGCCCGTGATCGGCTGGACGCCCGGCGGAACATACTCGCCGGTGCTCTTGAACTGCTTGAAACACGCCATCATGCACCCTGGATCCACCGGGGAGTTCCCGCACGTGTACCCTTGGCTGTTTGCGTTTGGACCTTGATCGACAGGAATATAAATGTCCGCGGGCGGCTTCATCGGCACGCAGTAGTAGCAGGTCCCGCCCTGGTGCGCCAGCATCGTCGCGCCCTTCAGCGTGCACTGTCCGTTTGCGTCCTGCCCCATCGTCTGCGCGGAGCAGGTCAGCGGATTCAAGCCGATCTGCTTCCAGATGTTCGGCTTCTGCGCCTGCAGGCAACTCGACGAAAACGCATCGCTGAACGTGTTCGCAGGATTGCCCGCGTTGAACACATCCTGCGCCCGCGCCACCGCCGGCAACAGCACCAGGCACAGCATCCACCAAACCCACCGCAACTTCGAACCGGCCATGCGGGTGCCCCTCTCGCACGTGGAGAATCATTCCGCGCCCTGCGATTGTCCGTCACTCTACCACGACACCCCAAGTCCCTGGCAACTTCTACTCCACATCCGTCGTCGTCACCGGCTCTCCCTGCTTCACCGCAATGGTCAGCCCTTTCAAGTCCACACTCCGCGCATGGTCCAGCCGGAACCCGCGCTCCGCCGTAATGTTGCAATCGACAAACGTCACGCCCTGGATCGGGCTTCCTGCCAGCCCATGGATCGCGCCCACCGACAGCACATCGCCCTTCACATTAATGATCCGCACGTTCCGCACCACCGGCAGCGGGTTCGAGTCGGGCAGCCGCGGCCCCACCATCCGCCACTCCATATTCATCTCGAACGCCTGCCGCGTCCCGTGCAGCACAATGTCCTTGTACGTAATGTTCTCCACCACCCCGCCCCGGCTCGGCTGCGTCTTGAACCGGATCGGCGCCCAGTTGCCCGCGTCGAACAGGCAGTTCAGCGTGGTCACATTGCGTATCCCGCCCGACGTCTCCGAGCCCATCGCCACTCCGCCCTGCCCATACGCAAAGTGCGAGTTCTCAATCAATATGTCCTCCGCCGGCCGGTTTACCCGCAGCCCGTCCGCGTCCTTGCCGCTCTTGATCGAGATGCAGTCGTCGCCGTCCTCGATATACGTGTGGTTGATGTGCACATGCTTCGACGAGTCGATGTCGATCCCGTCCGAGCTGGGAATATTGTGCTCGGCCGCAATCGTTACCCCGTCAATCTCGACATTCTCGCTGTACAGCACAAACAGGCACCAGATCGCCTGGTTATGCAGATACAGCCCGCCAATCGCGCACATCCTTCGAATTCTGAATCCCAATCAGCCGCGGCCTTCCCGGCCCGCGCGGACGCATCGCCGCCGCCGGCGCGGCACTCGCTCCGCCCGCCGGCGCAGCCGAACCCGCCGGCCCGCCCGCACCCGCACCCTCCGCCCCGCCCGGCCCTTGCGGCACCGCGCCGCCGGAACGGGTTCTTCGCCATCCACTCATCCCCCGCGCCGTCGATCGTTCCCTCGCCCGAAATCTCCAGCCCCGTCACCCCTTCCGCGTTCACCAGCGACGCGGTATACATCTCCTCCGTCCCCTCCCAGCGGCTCTTGATCTGCGGATAATCGTCCGGATTCGTCGTCCCTTTCAGCACGCCATCCTTCTCCACCAGCAGGTTCACCCCCTGCTTCAGAAAGATCGACCCGGTCCGGAACGTCCCCTTCGGCACCACCACCGTCCCGCCGCCTTTGGTCGCCGAACACTTGTCGATCGCCGCCTGGATCGCCTTGGTGTTCACCGTCGTCCCATCGCCCACCGCGCCGAACTCGGTAATCACGTAGCGCCTGGTCCGCTTCGGCAGCGTCGCATAGCTCGGCGAGCCCTTCACCGCCATCTGCGCCACAAACCGCGTCGACGCATCCGCAATCGCCGGCGAAGGCCCCGGCCCGCGCTGCCCATTCGGCGCCGCAGTCTGCATGTTCGCCATAGCCGCCTGCCCGTTCGCTACAGCCGCCTGCCCGTTCGCTACAGCCGCCTGCCCGCTCGGCGCAGCCGCCTGCATAGACACAAAGCCTGCCACCAACGCGCAGGCCGCCATCAAAGTTGCCTTGGAGTTCATCGGGAGTCCTTTACTTAAGCCACGGGGATGCTACCAACGAATACGTTCCCCACGCCACTTTAGCCGCCGGAGCCCTCAATCTCGGCTTGACAACGTAGCTACACTGTACATACACTTATCCAGCACACAGAGAAGTTGGGCCAATGTTCGATTGGGACGACGCGAACCGCAAGCACGTCGCCGACCATGGTGTGGAACCGTCCGAAGCCGAGGAAGTCATCATCAATGACCCTCTTGACTTGGAACTGCAGCTCATCAATGGAGAGGAAAGGGTGCTCCAGATCGGAAATACGAACGATCTTCGCATCCTCGTGGTCGTAACAACTTGGCGCGGCAAGAAGATTCGCGTGGTGACAGCATTCCCCGCACCTCCACAATTGTGCAGGTTCTACGCTGCCAACAAAGGACTGAGCGATGAGGGATAAGAAACTTCAGGTTCCCAATTTTGAAAACGAAGACCAGGAGGCCAGGTGGTGGGCTGAGAATCCTGACTTCATACTTGCGCGGTTTGAATCCGCAGCAGCAGAGAACCGTCTTGGGCGAGGTACTGCCGCGCGCCGCGGAACCACCCCCACCACCACCATCCGTCTCGACCCCACCGACATCTCTCTCGCCAAAACCCAGGCCGAGCGCCGCGGCCTCAAATACCAGACCTACCTCAAAATGCTCATCCGCCAGGCGCTCACGCAGGAAGAGGCGCACGCAAAGCAGCGCAGATAGACGTCCCTCCGCATCCGCCTTCCAACTGAGAACTGGCAACTGGCAACTGAGAACTGAGAACTGAGAACTGAGAACTGAGAACTGAGAACTGAGAACTGAGAACTGAGAACTGAAAACTGAGAACTGAAAACTGAGAACTCAGAACTGAGACTGAGAACTGAGAACTGAGAACTGAGAACTGAGAACTATTTCTACCGCACCGCCGCCATCGCCGCCCGGAACAGCCCCTCAAACTCCGCCGCTCCGCCCGCCTTCACCGCCGTCTCGATCGCCCGCTCCGCCGCTGCCCGCGCGTAGCCCAGGTTCACCATCGCGCTCAGCACATCGTCCTCCACCGGCCCCAGCGTCGGCCCCGTCCCGCCCGCCGGCGCCACAGCCAGCTCGTCCAGCTTGTCTTTCAGCTCCAGCACCACCCGCTCGGCCGTCTTCTTCCCAATCCCCGGAATCCGCGTCAGGCTGCCGTGGTCGCTCGCCCGGATCGCCGTCACCAGCCGGTCGGTATCGATCCCGCTCAGCACCGTAATCGCCAGCTTCGGCCCAATCCCCGAAATCGTCAGCAGCTTCTCGAACAGCCGCTTCTCCTTCGGCTCCGCAAACCCGAACAGCGCAATCTGGTCCTCGCGCACGTGCGTGTACACATGCAGCCGCGCCTCCGCGCCCTCCGCCGGCAGCGCCGTAAACGTCGCCACGCTGATGGCCACGTCGTACCCCACTCCGCCGCACTCCACAATCGCCCGGTTCGGGGTCTTCGTCAGCAGCCGCCCGCGCAGAAAAGCAATCATCTCGCCGATTGTAATCCCGCCCATGCAGCCGTCACGGCCGCCCCGCCCGCCGCTCCCCGTGCCCCGCCCAACCCAACCTGACAGCTCCGTCATCTACCCCCGAATTTCCTGCGGAAATCCGAGATTGTAACCAGATCGCAACTAATTGTTCATCCCCCGTTGATCGCCCGCTGTTCGAATCCACTCCATACGGTTTGAGTTTTCCCACTGCAGCTTCGCGTCGTTCCAGTTGCCATGGATTGAAGACTGAATTAGTCTTATTTAACTAAGACTAGTTCAGTCCTATATTGTCGCGCCCGGCACCGGGAGCCAACCCCCGCCGCGCTTACCAGAAGGCCCATTTTCCGCACGTCGAACTTGATTCATCAGGAGGAACCCTCAGCATGTCACTGCTCTCGCATCGCCTCGCCCGTCTCGCCCTGTGCACCGCGCTGGCTTTGCCGGCCGCTGTAACACGCGCCCCGCAGTACTTTACGCGCAATCCAGCGCCGCCCTCACCGGCACCGTGCTCGATCCCCGCGGCGCGCCGCTGCCCGGCGCGGCCGTCTCCCTGCGCAACGATGCGACCGGCGCCACCCAGAAATGACCTCCGACACCCAGGGCAAATACTGCCTTCTCGAGCCTCGCCGCCGGCTACTACACCATCCAGGTCGACGCCGTCGGCTTCAGCACCGGCGAGGCCAGCGTACAGCTCGCCGCCGGCCAGTCCACCGACGCGCCCGTCTCCCTCGCCCTCGGCAACGTCTCCGAGCAGATCACCGTCGAGGCCAGCGAAGCCAACTCCGTCGCCGGCACCCTCGCCCCCATGGACGCGCTGCTCTCGGAAACCTCCGCGCGCACCGAAATCACCCAGACCATGATCCAGAACTTCATGTCGCCCATCGCCGACTACGGCGAAGCCGTCCAGATGGCGCCCTCCACCTTCACCCTCTCCTCCGACGGCGTCGGCCTCGGCCAGTCCAAAACCTACTTCCGCGGCTTCCCCGACGGCGACTACGACATCGACTTCGACGGCATCCCCTTCTACGACACCAACACCCCCACCCACCACTCCTGGGCCTTCTTCCCCACCCAGTGGCTCGGCGGCATCGACTTCGACCGCTCCCCCGGAACCGCTTCCACCATCGGGCCCACCCCCTTCGGCGGCTCCATCCACCTGCTCTCCAAGTCCTTCGACCCCGTCCAGGACATCCGCGGCCAGTTCTCCTACGGCTCCTTCAACACCTTCCTCTACGACGGCCAGTACGACTCCGGCGCCTTCGGCCCCAACAAGAAGTTCAACCTGATGGTCGACGTCCACCACATGCAGTCCAACGGCTTCCAGACCTACAACTACCAGACCCGCAACGCCGGCGACATCCAGGTCCTCTACAAGCTCTCGGACCACACCACCATCACCGGCTACTCCGGCGTCATCTGGGTCGACGCCAACACCCCCAACCTCAACGCCACCCGCTGCCAGATGTACGGCGCCAGCACCGTCGGCACCTACACCTGCACCGGCACCAACGCGATTTACGCCGGGTCCGGCATCAACTTCCTGCTGGTCAATAACGCCGACCCCATGAACTACTTCGACAACCAGTACAACTACTACCACGTCCCCACCGACTTCGAGTACGTCGGCATCCACAGCGAGTGGGGCAAGGGCTGGACCCTCGACGTCAAGCCCTACACCTACAACTACGACAACTCCGAGAAGTATTCGAACGCCGTGCTGATCTCCGACACCGCGGCCATCGGCGCCACCGACCCCAACCTTCCCGGCCTCGCCATCACCGCGCCCGGTACCGCCACCGCCGCCGGCGGCACCAACCCGCTCTGCAACCAGCAGTTCCTCAAGAAGGGCGTGTGGGCCGAGCCCTGCGGCGTCGACAAATACAACAGCTACCGCAAGTACGGCGAAACCTCGCAGTTGAGCCAGGTCTCCCGCTTCGGCGTCCTGCGCGCCGGCATGTGGTACGAGTGGGCCAACACCAACCGCCACCAGTACCCCTCCGACCCGCTCAACAACTGGGCCGACCAGACCCTGCCCAACTTCGCCGAGACCTTCGTCACCAACTCCTACCAGCCCTTCGCCGAGTACCAGTGGAACGCCCTGCCCAACCTGCAGGTCACCCCCGGCGTCAAGTTCGCCTACTACACCATCGGCACCAAGCAGATGGCCGACGACGGCAAGACCATCGGCTGCCTGGTCGCGGGTTGCAGCTACCAGGCCGGCATCAACATCAACCCCAACGCCTTCGTCGCCAACCAGGGCAGCTACTTCGCCACCCTGCCTTCGCTCTCCCTCAACTACCGCCTCCAGAGCAACTGGTCGGTCTTCGCCCAGGCCGCGCAGGGCAGCATCGTGCCGCCCTCCAGCGTCTTCGACTTCAACCAGACCACCACCGGCACCATCGCCGTCCAGTTGCCCAAGCAGCAGAAGGACACCACCTACGAAGGCGGCACCGTCCTCAAGCTCAAGAACGTCACCTTCGACGCCGACTACTTCCACATCCACTTCGACAACACCTACTCCTGCATCACAACCACTTCCTCGGGCGACGACAACTCCTGCTACCTCCAGCCCAGCTCCATCACCCAGGGCCTCGAGGCTGAGTCCAACGTCAACCTCTCCCACGGCTTCAGTGTCTATGTGAACGGCAGCATCGACAAGGCAACCTACGAAGGCACGCTGGCCGCGACCTGCTCCGGCTCAACCACCGCCTGCGCCGCGGCTGCCTCCGATCCCCCAGTGATCGTCAAAACGCCCACCAACCTGTGGGTGCAGCAAACCCCCTCCGACGTCGAAACCGTCGCCTTCACCTACCAGCACGGCTCCTGGGACGCCGGCTTCTTCACCAAGCGCATCGGCACCTTCTACATCGACAACGGCGCCTACCACAACCAGGCCACCATCACTCCCTTCGACTTCTCCAACCTCTTCCTCAACTACACCATCCGCGGCGGCGGCCGTTTCGACCAGACCAAGGTCCGCCTCAGCTTCAATAACCTCTTCAACTCCGCCGCCATCACCGGCAACACCATCGCCGGATCCGCCGCGCCGCTCTCCATCTCGGCCAACGGCACCACCTACACCGATCCCTTCAACACCGCCGGCCCCACCCCCGTCAACGGCGGCGACAACCTCACCGTCCTGCCCTCCCGCAGCATCACCCTCTCCCTCATCTTCGGCTTCGGCCCCAAGCGGTAGAGAATGCGGTTGTCTAGTTGTTAGTTCTTAGTTGTTAGTTCTCAGTTGTCAGTTCTCAGTTGTCAGTTGCTAAGTCGCTAGTTGTTAGTTGTTAGTTGCTAGCTTCCGGGTGCCCCATGTTCGACGCAGCCCCACCGCGTCGAACATGGGGTTTCTCATTCTGACCCATCCCCAACCCCCGTCATCTCGACCGGAGGCCGCAGGCCGCAGTGGAGAGACCCCCGCATTTCGCCTTTACCGCCCCCAACTCGACCCGCCGTCCCTAACCGGAAAGACGGCGGAAGAGCGGGCCCCCAACACCCCCTCCACCGCCGCCCTTCAACTGAGAACTGAGAACTGAGAACTGAGAACTGACAACTGAGAACTAACAACTAGCACCTAGCAACTAGCACCTAGCCCCCAGCCCCCAGCACCTGCCTTAAAACGACAGACTCAACGACATCTGCACCTGCCT
>CAWBFL010000052.1:0-65666 GCA_963787905.1 uncultured Acidobacteriaceae bacterium
CGGTAAAGCGGTCACAGGCCGTGGCCTCCATAATGATGCGGTAGGCACGGTCGATGAGCTTGTCGTTGGTTGGTGTGACGTTGACCATGAGGTTGCCATAGACGGCCCCCATGCGGATCATGACGCCGGTGGAAAGCATGTTCAGGACCATTTTGGTTGCGGTCCCAGCCTTCATGCGGGTCGATCCGGTGACCACCTCGGGACCGGTGACCGGCGCGATGGTGAGGTCGGCGACCTTAGAGATGGGTGAGTCGGCAACGCAGGCCAGACCGACGGTGAAGGCGTTAAGCTTGCGCGCGTGGAGCAGCGCGCCCAGGACATACGGCGTGCGACCGCTGGCCGCGATGCCAACCAGGGTATCGGGTGTGGGCGCAGCCGGGTCGGTGGCGTTGGCGATGCCGAATCCGGAGGCGATCAGATCGCTTGCGCCTTCTTCGGGCGAGTCTTCCGAGTGCTCGGAGGAGTTGCGGAGCGCGGCGTCGCCGCCAGCGATCAACCCCTGCACCAGCGCGGGCGGGACGGAAAAGGTGGGTGGACACTCGGATGCATCGAGCACGCCGAGGCGTCCGCTGGTACCGGCGCCTATGTAGAACAGGCGGCCGCCCTGCGCGAAGCGTACGGCAATTTCATCTACTGCCTTGGCTATCGAAGGGAGTTCGAAGGCGACCGCCGCGGCGACGGTCGCGTCCTCCTGATTGATGATGGTGAGCATTTCCAACGTGGAAAGCTCGTCGATATGTTCGGATTGCGGATTGCGCGATTCGGTCGAGAGAGAACCCAGACTCTGCATGTCCCTTTCAGTCTAGAGCAGAGTGCGGGTTCGCCGCACTGGAACGATAGTTGCATTCCATGCGGTGCAGCATCGCCGAGTAACCTCGCTACTTGCCGACGACAACAATTTCAAAGGAACCCGGAATCATGGGTGCGCGCGGACCGCGATAGCCGCCGGGTCCGCCGGGACGTCCACCCGCGGCCTGCGAAGCCGCGCCGGGAGCAGGGGCCGGAGGTGCTGGGGCAGCGGCAGGTGCGGGCGCAGGACCGTATTCGGCGGTGATGAGCAGCAGATGGCCGGTCTTGGTGTCGAGGGTGATGGTCTTGGCGCGCACGGGTGTGGTGACGGTCTGTTCGACAACGAAGCTGGTTGGCGAATTCTCCTTGATCACGGTGAGGGTGCCGTCTCCCTGGGAGCTGAAAGCTTCCATGGTGGCCGGGTTGAAGGTGGCGCCGTCGCAGCCTACTCCGGTGGGCAGGTCGGCAATGATGTGACCATCGGTGGCGGAGAGGATGACCATGTCGTTATTCTTCCGGCAGGCGGCGAAGAGAATGTTGTTCTTCGCGTCCAGCGCGAGGCCAGCGCATTCGCCGCTCTTGGAGGAGAGATCGTACTTGCCGGTCATCTTCATGGTGTTGGCGTCGATGACGGCGATTGCGTCCTTGTCTTCGATGTCGACGTAGATGTGGCCGCGGCCGTCGGACTGGGCCTGCTCGGGTGCGCCGCCGATGTCGATGGTTCCAAGGATGGAGCCGTCTTTGTCATCGAGCACGGTAATGTTGGGCGCGGCGTGCGAAAGCACATAGAAGCGGTGGTTGTAGGAGTCGTTCAAATATCCGTCGGGATTGCCTTCGACGTCGATCTTCTTGATGAGGGTGAAGTTCTTGGAGTCGAACATGGCGATCGGCTTGGAGGTGGCAAAGCCGTGACCGGTGGCGGTATCGACCGCCGCACCGTGGCCGCTGATCCCGGGCAGGTCGCCGACCTGGGCAAAGCTATCGAGATTAAACACGCCGATGTGGCCGGCGGGACCGGAGCGGGCGACGTAGAGATTCCGACCGTCGGAGTCGGCAGTTACGTAGTCGAACCCGCCGTCGCCGCCGATCTTGACCGTCTGGATGACTTTGTAAGGGCCGGCCTGAGCATGGGCAGCAAGCGGAAGCAACACGGCCAGCGTGGCCACGGCGGCAAGGGCGAGGGGATTGCGTGACATGAGAAGCGTCTCCTGGGGTGCGTGAGCGGTCGAATGAAGGGAAGTAGCGCGGCGGTGCAAATTCACGGACGCGCCTGCCGTCGATCATCGTAGCACCGTCAAGGATAGGCTGCGCAACCTTAAAGGGAGTATGAAGTCTGGCGCGGGCAGCATCAGGGAGGTTGGCTAGCAGTCGCGCGAAGCTCTACGAAGTACTCTCTATTTTGCCGGCGCCGAGGCCGAGGATTTTCAGGATGAAGGGAGGAATGTGGGTGCTGGCGATCTGCGAGCCAGGCGCGGATGGGCCCTCCGCGGCAACGCTGACGGCCCTTGGATTTTTGCGTATCTCGACGATGGGTATCATTCGGTTGGCCTTTCAGGGAGGGATTCGGGGACGGCCTGGCGCGCGGCGATGGCAATGCGCGACGAGGTGGCGGGCAGGTAGTTTTTGTAGACGCTGATGTGGAAACAGGCCTGCTGGAACTCCTCTTCCACGTCGATCTTGCCCTGGTCGATCAGCGGTTGGAGGTAGGTGCGCAGCCAGGCGATTTCAGTTCTGTTCAGGCCGCCCTTGGCGATGTCGACGGCCTGGCCGGTCAGGTGCGGCGAGGCGGTGTCGCCGCTGGTAGGCGCGGCGTTGCCGTTGGTGCGGACCAGGCGCTGCTGGACGGCGATGGTGCGGACGGCCGAGTCGACCTGCAGCGGCGAATGGAAGCTGGCGTAGTAATCGCGCGCCAGAACGGCGAGGAATGCGGCGGTCCAGGGAAGCGAGAAGCGGCGGTTTTCCGGGAGATGATAGTCGACCGTCAAGGCTTCGCTTTCGGGCAGGGCCACCAGCTTCTTTTCGCGGCGGAGGTCGAGCAGATCGGCGTCGTCGCGCACGCGGGTGAGGCCATCCCGGTCGGCCATCTCGTTCTGGTGCAGCAGGACCTCGTGTGATCCGTACAGAGGCGGCGGGACGATGAGACGGCCGCTGCTGTCGTAGAGCGAAGCCACGCGCAGCGGCGGCAGCAGGACGGGCGTGGCCGCTTCCTCTTCCACCGACTTCAGGCGCTGGCCTGCGGCAAAGCTGCGCAGAGTGCCGCCGTCATTGACCAGGACCGCGGAACCGCTGGCGACCGGATCGTTCCCGGCTGCGGCGTTATCGGCGACGGCCGCAGGCGCGACAGGATTCTCAATCGCCGGCGATTGAGCGACGGCCGCAAACGAGGCGCGCCGGTTGCGGGCCTCGTCCGCGGCCAGGATTGCGGAGCGGGCTGCGATTTCGGCCTGGCTGGCGAGGGTGCGCGCGCGTTTGGAGCCCCGAAGATGCGCGGAGGTCCGCGCGGGCACGCGAGACTGCGCCGATCCAACGCTCTGCGGCTCCCGGACGGCAGTCCGAGCACTTCCCGGGTGTGCGTCAGCGTGCGCGGCCCGGTGCTCAGCAGCAGGCTTCTTCGCGAATCGCGCGCGGGATGAACGCAGGCTGGGCGGGGTGGTTGCCCAGCGGCTGGCGCCGGCGTGGTAGATCGACCGTGTTGGTTTGGCCAACATCGGCGTGCAGCAGAACAGCAGGCAGGCCAGCGACCCGAGGGCAGCCGTAGCGGCGTTTCGGCGCATGTTAGGTTTTTGAAGGTGCGGAGGCACCAGAGCAACTTTTAGCCTATTTGGATCGTAGACAGGCGGTAAGTGCTCAGGCAGATTCTGTGTACCGATCGGTTAATGCGTTGGCCGATCGGTTAAATTTAATGATTGCAAGATTCCCAGGAGGGTGGATGCGTCGAGTTTTGGCGGGAGTTGGGGTGGTCGCAGCCGCGGTGCTGGCGGGTGCAGGATTGAGTGGGGTGGCAGCGCAGGATGCAGCGAATAAGCCAGCGTTCTACACGGAGAAGGTAAGGCCGATTCTGCAGACGAACTGCGGCAAGTGCCACTTCGACGTGAATCACAAGGGCGGGCTGAGCCTGCAAACCAAGGCGTCGACGCTGAAGGGCGGGCGCGATGGTGCGGTGATTGTGCCGGGCGATCCGGCGAGTAGCTTGTTGGTGAAGCTGATCCGGCACGAAGGCCCGCCGGACGATCCGAAGCCGATGCCGCCCAAGAGCCCGAAGATGAGCGACGCGGACATCGCGGTGATCGAACAGTGGGTGAAGGCCGGCGCGGTGATGCCGAACGATCCGCCGATGCAGTAAGGCGAAACAGTGTTCGGCTGGGATGGCCAGTCAATCGCGGCTGAAACACGCCGCCACGCAGCGACCAGCGTCTGAGCCGGAGGTATCCGCTCGGGTTCCGGTTGGGGATTGTCGCCGTCCTGTAACATGGCGGGGCTAGCGTTGGGGTATATGCGCTTGAGTTTCGTGGTGCCTGCGTACAACGAAGAGGCCTACCTCCCGGCGTGTCTGGATTCGATTTTGGCGCAGACACGGGAGTTGGGCGATACGGTTGAGATCATCGTCGTCAACAACGCAAGCACCGACCGCACGCGCGAGGTTGCGCTGGGCTACCCCGGCGTGCGCGTGGTCGACGAACCGCGCAAGGGGCTGACCTTTGCGCGGCAGGCGGGTTTCGCGGCCAGCACGGGCGAACTGATCGCCAATGTCGATTCCGATTCGCGGCTGACGCCGGGATGGGTCGATCAGGTGCTGACGACATTCGCCCGCGAGCCCAAGGTGGTTGCGCTCAGCGGACCGTTCGTCTACTACGATCTGACGCCGCGGCAGCGGGTCAGCGTGCAGGTATTTTATGCGGTCGCGTTTCTGGTCTATATGGTCAACCGGTGGGTGCTGCGTGCGGGCTCGATGGTGCAGGGCGGGAACTTCGTGCTGCGGCGGGACGCGCTCGAAAAAATCGGTGGATTCAATACGGCGATTGCGTTCTATGGCGAAGATACGGATATAGCGCGGCGCATGAGCCGGGTCGGCTCGGTAAAATTCACCTTCGGGCTGAAGATGTTCTCGTCGGCACGGCGGCTGAAGCACGAAGGCATCTTCACCATGGCGGGCAAATACACCATCAACTACCTGTGGACGACCTTCCGCAAGAAGCCATTCACGGAAGAGTACATCGACATCCGCGAACAGGCAGCCGCGGCACCGGTGGTGGCGGAGCAGGAGAGCTGAATTAAGGCTTGTGTCTCAGGCGGCTTGCGCGTAGGGTTTCGGTGACTTTGAAAGCTCCAAGAATCGGGCCCCGAAATGTTCGCGCGTTCCCTCACCATCTTCCTTGCCGTGTACCTTGCTGCCGGTATCCCCTCTCCATCCCAGACCAATACAGCGCCTTCTGAGACGAAGGGTCCCCCTGCCGTGGCCGTTCCGCCGGACAGCGGTGCGTTGCCGGCAACTGCTCGCCGGGCTGAGTCTTCTCCGAATACCTTGTTGGATGGAACGGCGGTGAAGCTGCGGCTGGCGGAGAATCTGACTTCGGCGACAGCCAGGGCCGGTGACCAGGTCCCGTTCGAGGTGACGGAGGAGGTCGATGTCAACGGCGTGCCGGTGATTGCAAAGGGTGCACAGGCACTGGCTACGGTGACGGACGCATCTCCAAAGAAGAGCATGGGGCGCGGCGGAAAACTGGACGTGAACGTGGATTCGGTTCGGCTGCTGGACGGCGATAAAGCACAGTTGCGCGCCGTGCAGGATAACAAGGGCGGCGGGCATGTGGGAGCCATGACTGGCGCAATGGTGGCGACCGCAATCGTGTTCTTCCCGGCGGCTCCGCTCTTTCTTTTCGTCCACGGGAAGGATGTGGTGATTCCCCAGGGGACCGAGGTAACGGCGTTTGTGCAAGGGGACATGAAGCTGGATATGGCGAAGTTTGCTCCGGTGTCTGCTGTGAGCGCGGTTGCGGCGGCTTCGGCTGCCGTTCCTTCAACGCTCACGATTGATGCGAGCGTACCGAATTGCGACATCGAAGTAGATGGGAGCTTTGTGGGGAATACTCCGTCGACGCTGAACCTTGCGCCGGGCAAACACGACATCGTGGTGAAGAAGAGCGGTTACACCGATTGGACGCGCACTATGACTGTAGCGAACGGGACTATTCGAGTAAGCGCGGAGATGCTAGCAGCACAGCAATAGGAAAGTCCCGATTGTTCCGCGTCCTTGTGAGTTCAGTTGATCGGCGTCGCGTCGCGGGGAACCAGAGTCAGCGAGTTGGCACCGGGTCTCAGCTGCACAGCCTGCCCCCAGACCAGCGCCTGATTGTTGTAGCGTGTGGAGATCATCAGGTAGTAGGTTCCGGGAGGTACGCCGGGAAAGATCCCGCTGCCGTTGGCGTCGGCGCGGACGGCCGAGGCGGCGGCTGCGTTGATGGCGGCCATTATTCTGGGGCAGTCGGGTGACTTCGTAGGCCCGCCGCATGCGGCGCCGACATACTTGTAGGGCGACACACCCGGTGGCAGCGAGATGCCGGCCTTGGCCAGCGCGCCGGCGTAGCTATCGCGCAACAGAATGTACGGGTGCCCGGCGAGGGGATTCGGCACGCCGGGTTGAGGCGCGAGTCCGGAAACGATGGAGAGCGTGGCGTTGCCGAGCGGCGCGGCCGGAGTAGAGAGGCCGCCGCCGGGCGTTGGCGGAACGGACGCGGAAGCCATCATGGTTGCCGCAGTACCACCGCTCGACGGAATCTCCTTGCTGGGCGCGAGAACGGCAAGATTGCAGGTCTGCTCCAGCGGCGCAAAGGTGAAGTTGTCGTTGTCGTCCTGCCCGGTAACGATGCGGCCATGCACCTGGTACGGGCCGGAGCCGGCATCGAGCGAGCCGTCGGGACGGATGGTGAGCGCGAGCGCATGGTCTGGCGCGTCCACCTTAACCACCGCGCCGCCTGCCCCCGCAACCACCGTATATGGATAGGCACGGGCTGAGTCGGGACCACAGCCGAGGATCACCGACTCCGGGAAGAACTGCGTGCTGAAGCCGGTGGAAGCCGCGAAGATGCCGTGCATGCGGATGCCTGTGGGCGTGGGCGGTCCGGTGTCGCCGTCGTTGAAGACGGACTTCAGCAGGTTGGTCTCCATCGTCTGCACGCCAACGCCAGCGCCCTTGGACGAGAGATTGATCGCGGGGCAGGTGGCGCGGCGCGGCACGAAGGTGGTTTGCGGAGCCGTGTAGGTTCCGGGCACGTAGGTGCTCTGCTGGGTGGTGGTGGCGGATCGTAGGTGCCACCACCGGTGTTGGTGACCTGGCCGGCGTTGCCCGCGGTCACCTGGTAGGAGTTGATCTGTTCATGTGTCGTGACGTTGTGGGTCTCTGTATGGCCGGGCGTGGACCCTCCGCCAGTGGACCCGCCGGCGACGACTCCGTCGATCGTGACCGGTCCCGGTCCGGTAATGCTGCCGTCGGGATGGATGGCGAGGACGAGTGGCTTGGGCGAGGTATCGATGGTGAGGACCGGACCGGTGTTGCGGAAGGCGAGGGAGTAACTCTCCTGATTGGGCGAGAGGAAGGAACAGTTGACGAGGACACCGCCGTCGATGAAGTCGAGGCGCCAGTTGCCCGCGCCCTGGAAGACGCCGGCCATGTCGGGGCCAGCGTCCGGCTTTGCATTGCCAGCGTTAGCGGCGGTGCCGGTGAGGCTGGAGAGCGTGGAGGAGATCATGTTGCCGAAAGCGCCAAGCAGCGAGTTACCGGTGCAGGTGGCGGGCAGCCGTCCGGAGCTGACGCAGCGGCGCATGGCCCGCTCCTCGGCGTTTTTGGGCGGGGCAATCTGGCCGGGGGAAAGGCTGGTTGCGCTGGATTGCGGCCGGTTTGCCGGGGTCGCGGGCTGAGGGTTGGCCTTCTGGACTGCGGCGGCGTAGTTCTCCTGCAGCTTCTTCTGGAAGGCGGCTTCGGCGGCGAGCTCCTGGGCGGTGGGCTGCTTGCAAGTGGGAAGCAGCGCCTTGAGGGCGCCGCGAGTTTCCGAAGTGTAGGCCATGAAGCCGTTGTGCTGCGGGCGATCGGGATGCGCGACCTGGCAGGTGGAAGTGTCGGAGGTGTCGCGGATGTTGCAGCTCTCGACGTACATGCGCTCGCCGTTGCAGACGTAAGTGACGTTGAGCTTGATGTCCTGCGCGGAGAGCGCGGTGGCAAAGCCGGCGGTGAGAACAGCGCTCAGGACGGTGCGGACGCGGAGGCGCGAAGCGGAAAGGGCCATCGAGAAACCCTCGGATGTTCGACTTGGGCGCGGCCTTCGATGGCCCTCGATGAGGCCGGCTTCCCCCACGGTGCGTGGAGGGATTCCGATGGTAGAACGTTTCGGAGTTTGGGGGCAAGTCAGGGAGTGCGCTGGAGGTTGAAGAGCGCCAGCAGGGCGTCGGTGGCGTCGGCGGCGTCGCGGACCTTGAAGTCGTCGGCCAGGCGGAGGGCGGTGGCTTTCGGGGCGAGTGGTGTGAGGGTTTTGAGCGCGGATTCGGCGGGCAGGAACGAGGTGCTGGGTCCGACGAGGACGTAGTCGACGTGGCCGGCCTGGAGGAAGACCCTGGCGTCGCGCACGAGGCCGGCGGACTGGACGTCGAAGCCATGGCGGGCGAGCACGGTGCGGACGAAGACGCAGAGGTCGGCGGACTCGTCCACAACGAGAACGCGAGGGCCGCGCGGGGCGGGTGCGTCGGCTGCGGGAGGTTGGCGGAGGAAGGATAGGATGGCTTCCTCTTCGGTGGCGAAGCAGCGCAGCGAGCTGGAGATCATGGTGAGCTCGAGCAGCTTGACCAGGAAATCGGGCGGTGCGGCCAGGCGGATGTCGCCGCCGCGCTTGCGCAGGTGGGCGGCGAAGCGGACGAGCAGGCCGAGGCCGATGGAGTCGAGGCGCTCGAGCTCGCTAAGGCAGAGGACGAAGCGGCTGAACTCGTGCGAGGCCATGTCGAGCGCGGCTTCAAGCGCTTTGGCTTCAGGGCCCAGGACGATGCGGCCGGCGCAGTGGATGATGTAGACGTTGCCGACGAAGCGCGGTTTGAGAGTGAGCGGCATGCGGACCTCGGGCTGGCTGGAATGGTCAGACGAGTGTAGCGCAGGCGGTTTGCAAATTGTTCCACGTGGAACAATTTGGCGTGGGCGCAGCTTGTCCTCCGCGAGTTTGCCGTTTGGCAGGAGGGAGATCGGGGATCGCGTTGCCTGACGGGGCCTCGGGCGCGCCGGGGCCGAAGCCCGCCAGCGGCTGGGGGCACGCGCAGATGGATCGGCGGATCCAGGTGGCGGGGCTAGGCGACGGCGTTGGTCAGGTCGTTGCCGACGCCGTTGAAGTTATTGCCGATAGAGTGGGACAGACCCTTCAGCGTGCCCGCCGCAAGCAGGCCCACGAGGGCAGCGACCAAGGCGTACTCGATAAGGTCCTGGCCGGAGTCGTCCCAGACGAGCTTCGCGAGGAAACGCTTCATAAAGAAGACGATAGGCGGGCGGACCGCATTGGTATATCCCCAGAAGGTGGGAGGGTAGACGGGTGAGGGCCTACGTACGGTGCGGTGAGGGGTGTGGTTGGATGCGGATGTGCCGGTGTGGCTGAAGAAGGATGGGAATGGGTATCAGACGCGGATGAACCGGATGCTGCGGGAACGGATGATGAAAGATTTGGAGGGGCGGTAGGGTTGGGTGGGAGCGGACCCCACTCATCGCGATAAAGCTGCGATGAATGGGGCACCCAGAATGATGAGTGGGCCACCCGCCCGCACCCGGGTTTGGGACGAGATTTTCGGGCGCTCCGGGTAGAACCCCTCCCCCCCGTACCTAAGTACCCAAAGTACATCGGAATAAGGACTTAGGTCTGGACCAAGTCCGGGGTTCGGTCGGTACCGGTACGGGCCAGGCGGGGGCGGCCTCGAGCAGCAAAAAAAAGGGAATGCCGGAGTGCGAACCTGGGTTCGCGGGCTTGAGGCCGTGGGCTGGGCGCACGACGGCTCCGGCTGCTGACTCCAGTTTGGGTGAGTGGGGCGGTTGAGTATGTGTCGGCGGACACAGGTGCGGGGGAGGGTCAGGCGGGGTGGTGGGTGAGGGCGGCGCGGACCTTGTCGACGTGGGTGCCGTGGACGCGGATGGCCTCGTGGAGGGTCTGGCTGGTGACGTGGAATTCGTGCGCCCAGTAGGCGATGTCGGAGGAGATTTTGGGGTTGATCTCTTTGGGACTTGTGGGGCCTTTGGCGTGTTCTTGGTGGGTGGCGTGGGGCTGGTGGGCTTTGGGGGCGTCGTGATGTTCGGACATGCGGGTTCCTCTTTCCGGGGAGCCTGGTTAAGGTGGATGAGGATGAGGGGGTGGGGAGATGTATCGGGAGCGTTGATTCGAATCAAGAAAAATCGTCGCTCGCTGGCCCGTGAACCATAGAATGGAAGGCGAAGATGAGACGCGTTCGCTGAGGCGACCGGGGGTCCGATTTGAGCTCGAAGCGAACGAAGGTCGTAGAATTCTCGAAAAGTTTTGTTGCCAGGAAGCCGATATCAGAGTCTAGTATTGATGTAAGCGCAAGTTCTTCTCCGGGATCGGCGGCCTTGGATGAGGAAAAGCTTCGGCTGGCCGTGCAGCGAATTGTCTACTACGGCGAGATCAAAGAGTCCTTCCATTCTGCCTTGGAGCGTGATGAGCGTGGCGTGTCGCAGGACGATATTCTTGCGATGCTGGAAGGGAACTGGACGCTGGCCGCGGAGCCGGACTGGGATCAGGCCCACAGAAACTGGGAGTACAAGCTGGCCGGAACCGACCTGGAAGGCGACGAACTGGTGCTGAAGATAACGGTGAATGAGGAGATGCAGCGCATCACCATCATCACGAAGTATTGAGAGGAAATATGAAGAGTTCTGGGCAAGCAGACACTCTGGATCGTGCATTGGTGGTGAAGACGTCGACGGACGCTGAACCATACCACTTTGTTGGCTCGGGTCTGCGGAATGTCTACCTGGTTGGAGTGGAGTACGAGATTGATGCGGCGACTGGTGCGCAGTCGGCTGTAATTCCGTGCCTGCCGAACCTGATGGAGGCGATTGGGAAGGTGCTGGTGGAGAAGAAATCTCCGCTGAGCGCGGATGAGGTGCGTTTCCTGCGGAAGCGGCTGCGGTTCGCGTCGAAGGCGTTTGCCGAGCTGGTTGGGTTGAGCAGCGAGCAGTATTCGCGGGTTGAGAACGGCGCGGCGAAGGTGGTGCCTACCGTGGAGCGGGTGGTGCGGCTGCTGTATGCGACTCTGGCGAAACTGCCTCCGGCCGAGTCGGAAGAGGTGGCGAAGACGAAGTGGACGGCGGAGTTGAATCGGGAAGAGCGGATTGTTGCGTGCCGTGATGAGAAGGATGGGTGGGTGGTTCTGCGGCAGGCAGCTTAATCCCACTCATTACGATGAGGCCGCCCGACCACCACTTCGCTTCTAAACATCTTCCGAATTTTCGAGACCTTGCTCGGTTTCGGGCAAGCGGTCGCCAACAATCTCTTGAATATTTGACCCAATCCGCCCGTTTCGCTCGACAAGCTGCTTTCCGTTTGCCAGGTAGTCGAAATCTCTAGAGGTACCCACCCAGTCCTTGTCGCCCTCAAAGACCTTGAGGCACGCCTGCGATATTACTTCCTCGAGATATGTCTGATCGTCTAATACTTCTGACAGGAGCCGATCTCGATCGCCAGGAAGCGAAACGGTCGAGGAAGGACCCATCCCCGATGCTAGCAATCTAGGGTCAACTTTACCTAAGTTATCTCCGACCTTCTGGACCTTCCAGTAGATGGATGGCGGCTGCGAGATTCTCTTCCACCGCTTATGGAACTTTGAAAGGATCCATTGATAAAAGCTCTCCCCAAAGAGCGGGAGAATCCTAGGTAAACTGAACGCTTCCTTGCCTCTCGGAGACATGACGAGGTCCGCCAGGCGAAGCGCAACCGCGTCGTCCGGAAGCAGGGTGCACCAATACAGAAACGGAAGGTAGTCTGAGAGACCTCTGAGGTAGAGCTTGTCTAGTTCTTTGCCTGTTTGGGCGACGCCTTTTCTGTCAGCATAGATGCGATAGTAAACATCCGTGCCCATCAAGAAGCGGTCGCGTCCGGGAAACAAGAAGCGATCTACGTCAAGGACGTTGTTGACCTCCTTGACCAGATCCTCAGATACGGCCTCGTGCAAGAAGGTCCCCGTGGTAGCAATGCTAGGGTCTCGGGTAATATTGGTTCTCTGTGCGGTCTGGTCATTCACCGAGCGAACATTTGATACCTGGTTTATCGGCTCTGTATTCAATTTGTTTTGGATTACCTGAACTTGAGAGCCCATCGGAGCTTCTACTACTTTCCTAACTCCCGACATCCAAGACTTCCTGATTGACGCGAGTCGCCGCTCCAAACTCTTTTCTAGGTCGAGGTTGGTTCCTGGCTCGCTCTTAGCCCCATGACGGAAAAAGATCGTACCTTGTCCAAAGGCGGTCTTCTGACCACTCTTCATTTCAGGTGCTGGGTATGTACCAGGCTTTTCAAACAAGAATGGAAGTGGTGCAGCATCGACTAAGAACGCGACCAACGCAATGGTGTTCTTTTCGACGAGTTCCATAGTGAATGACAGCTCTCGTCCGCCGACGTACTTAGATAGTTTGTTTTGTTAAGTCTACTGGATCGAGCTTGAATAATTTCGATAGATCGCTGCCTGCGACAGCCCCAAAGCTATCTAATCCGATTACAAGAATCCCTCCGCCAGAGTTTGCTAAGGCAACAAAGTCCTTAGCTATCTCGCAGCAATCTCCTGTCGAATCAGGATCGAAAGATTCCTTAAATTCAATATTCTTCGACTCTCGATTTGCCGCCAACGCTTTCTGAACGAGATCGTGAATAGTCACCGCCTCTTACTAGCGGATGTTCATTGCAGCAGAGTTCCGTTTTCGGGTTGGGACTTGGGGTCTTCGGGGGGGATGACGACGGCGGCGGCGACTTTGTCGTCGGTGTCGAGGTTGAGGAGCTTGACGCCGGAGGTGGAGCGGCCGGCGGAGCGGATGGTTTTGGTGTCGATGCGGATGATCTTGCCGAACTGGCTGATGAGCATCATCTCGGTGGTGTCGTCGACCAGGTTGATGGCGGAGACTTTGCCGATTTTGGGGGTGGTCTTCATGGAGATGACGCCCTTGCCGCCGCGGGACTGGAGGCGGTAGGCGTCGACGTCGGTGCGCTTGCCGAAGCCGTTCTCGCTGACGGTGAGGATGAGGCAGGGGGTGAGGCCGAGCTTCTCGTCGAGCTTGGCGAGCTTGGCGGCGGCGGCGAGATTCGGAGATCGGCGGGATGCGGCGTGGGGTGTCGTCGCCGCGTGGCGAGTTCGAGCGGCTGGGCGGATGGCGGAGTCGGCTGGCTTCGTCGATGGCGTCCTTGACCTGGGAGGTGAGGCCGGCGGCGGCGGCGCGTGCGAGGCGCTGCTGTGTTGCGGGCCTCGTTGGAGGGGGTGACGGCGGCGCCGATGACGTAGTCTCCCTTGCGCAGGTTGATGCCGCGGTTGCCGGTGGCGGGGCGGCCCATGGGGCGGAGGTCCTGCTCGTTGAAGCGGATGGCCATGCCGTCGTGGGTGGCGAGGAAGATGATCTGCTGGCCGTCGGTGATGCGGGCGCAGATGAGCTCGTCGTCCTTCTCGATGTTGATGGCGATGATGCCGCGGCGACATGACGTTGGAGAAGTCCTTGAGCGCGGTCTTCTTGACGGTGCCGTTGCGGGTGGCGAAGAGGACGTATTTGTAGTCCTCCTCGAGGTCGCGGACGCCGAGGATGGTGACGACTTTCTCGCCGGGCTGGAGGTCGACGAGCGAGGCCATGGCCTTGCCCTTGCCGGCGGCGCCGACGTCGGGGACCTCGTAGATTTTGACCCAGTAGACGCGGCCGGTGTTGGTGAAGCAGAGCAGGTAGGCGTGGGTGGAGTCGATGATGAGCTGGGCGACGAAGTCCTCTTCGCGGGTCTTCATGCCGAGGCGGCCGGTGCCGCCGCGGCGCTGCTGGCGGTAGACGGAGATGGGCGTGCGCTTGAGGTAGCCGGTGTTGGTGACGGTGACGGCGACCTGCTCGTCGGCGATGAGGTCTTCGAGGCCGAGCTCGGCGGTCTCGTCGAGGATGGTGGTGCGGCGGGCGTCGCCGTACTTGTCGCGGATCTCGGTGAGCTCCTTGACGATGACTTTGCGGAGCTTGGCTGCGAGGCGAGGATGGACTCGTACTCGGCGATGGTGTCGCGGACGGCGCGGAGCTCGTTGAGGAGCTCGTCGATGGAGAGCTGGGTGAGGCGGTAGAGCTGCAGTTCGAGGATGGCGTCGATCTGCTTGAGCGAGAGGATGAGGGTGGCGGCGCCGGCGGCGTTGGTGGGCAGGAAGGTCGTGTCGACGCCGTACTTGGCGGGGTCGAGCGTGACGCCGGCGAGTTCGGCGCCGCGCAGGGTGATGCGCTTGCCGGAGAAGAAGGCGAAGAGGTTTTCGCGGGCGTCGGCGCGCGAGGAGGACTGGCGGATGATGCGGATGACCTGGTCGAGGTGGTCGAGGGCGATCTGGTAGCCGAGCAGGATGTGCTCGCGGTCGCGGGCCTTGGCGAGGAGGAATGCGGTGCGGCGGCGGACGACCTCGATGCGGTGGTCGAGGAAGGCGCGGATGGCGGCGTCGAGCGGGAGCTCCTTGGGCTGGCCGTTGTGCACGGCCAGGAAGATCATGGAGAAGGACTCCTGCATCTGGGTGTGCTTGTGCAGCTGGTTGAGGACGATCTGGTGCTCGGCGCCGCGCTTGAGGCCGATGACGATGCGCATGCCGTCGCGGTCGGACTCGTCGCGGAACTCGTCGCGGGCGATGTCGGTGATGGTGCCGTCGTTGACCAGCTCGGCGATGCGCTCGATGAGCTTGGACTTGTTGACCTGGTAGGGGATCTCGGTGACGATGATGGCCTGGCGTCCGCCGGAGATGTTCTCGATGGCGCACTTGGCGCGCATGAGGAAGCGGCCGCGGCCGGTCTTGTAGGCGCCGGCGGATGTTGGTCTTGCCGAAGATGTATCCGCCGGTGGGGAAGTCGGGGCCCTGGACGTGCTCGAGGCAGAGGTCGAGGTCGGATCTGCGTCTCCTGCGGGGACTTGGTCGAGCAGGGCGATGCAGGCGTTGACGACTTCGGTGAGGTTGTGCGGCGGGATGTTGGTGGCCATGCCGACGGCGATGCCGGAGCTGCCGTTGACGATGAGGTTGGGGATGCGCGCGGGCAGGACGGTGGGCTCGACGCGAGGACTCGTCGTAGTTGGGGGCGAAGTCGACGGTGTCGGAGTCGATGTCGGCGAGCATCTCGCCGGCGATGCGGGTGAGGCGGGACTCGGTGTAACGCATGGCGGCGGGCGGGTCGCCGTCGACGGAGCCGAAGTTGCCCTGGCCGTCGACCATGGGGTAGCGCATGCAGAAGGGCTGCGCGAGGCGGACCATGGTGTCGTAGATGGCGGAGTCGCCGTGGGGATGGTAGTTGCCCATGACGTGGCCGACGACCTTGGCGGACTTGGTGTACTTCTTGTTGAACTGGAGGCCCATCTCCTGCATGCCGTAGAGGATGCGGCGGTGGACGGGCTTGAGGCCGTCGCGGACGTCGGGGAGGGCGCGGCCGATGATGACCGACATGGAGTAGTCGAGATAGCTGCGGCGCATCTCGTCTTCAATGTTGACGGGGAGCATGAAGGCGGCGCCGCGGCCCTGGACGGTGGAGGGGCCGTCGGGGGGGGCTCCGGCAGGCGGCGGGGTGTTGGAGTTGGCGTCCTGCGGGGCGGGATTTTCGGGGTTTTTCGGGTCGTCTGGAAAGAGATCGTCAGCCATGATTTATGCTACTGATTATAGGCTTTTTTGAGGGGGTTTTGGGGGTGGGCTGGTGGGGCCAAAGAGAGCGATTTCGGTGGAAATACAAGGCAAGTTGCTGCGCCACGCATCGCGATGAATCTGCGGTGCATCGGGTACCCGGAGGAGACAGGTCGGCGTCCTGCGGAGGTATCGACTCAAGGGGTGCGGGCGAAGGCGAGAGTGTGCTGGGTGAGGTCGATGGCGACGCGGGTGATGCCGAGGGCGGTGGGGCTGATGAGGCCGTCATAGGTGTGGCCAGCGTCGGCGGGGTTGCGGACGAGGAAGGCGGATTCGCGGCCGAACTCGGATTCGCCGAGACGGAAGCGGGTGAGGCGGATGGGTTTGTGTTCGACCTCGCCGAGGGATTTGGGCAAGGGGTGTGCGGGGGCGGAGTGCGCGCCGCTTGCGGGATCGCGGGTCGCGGCAAACAGGACCAGCGAGGGAGCCCCGGTGTCGAGGACGAGGTGGACGGGGGATTGATCGACGGTGGCCTCGACGATGGCCAGGCCGTCTACCAGTTTCAACGGGACGGATGCGGGAAGTTTCGATGGGGTGGAAGCAGGCAAGGAGGGCGATGGGTCGAAGCTGATGCGGCGCGAGGCGTAGTCGATCACGAAGGTGTTTTGGCCGAGCACGTCGAGGCCGACGATGCCGTCGAGCTGGATGGGGAGCTGGAGCGTGGAGAGATCGCGGATCAGGATGGGCAGGTTCTCGCGGCGCAGGGGACCGAACTGGAGGCTGGGGGCGGTGGCCATGCTGCCTTGCACGTTGCCGCCGACGGCCTCGATGACAGCGGGGGTGGGAGTGAGGCGGAGGCGCTGGGCGAGCCGCTGGTCCAGGATGGAGGGACTGGTGCCGGTATCGATGAGGAAGTTGAGGCCTTTGAGCGGACCGGCCGAGCCGCGAACGACGATGAGGTAGTCGTTGTAGAGCGTGAAGCTGACCGACGAAGTGGGCTGGGGGGGCTTGCGATAGCCGCGCGCGTCCGACTGACCGACGACGCCCAAGCCCGTCCAAACCAGTAGCAATCTCAAAAGGGATCCGCGCATGACTGGCACCTCAGTTGAGTGCCATGCTGGGCGGAAGCGGACGGGACCTCAATTCACCGCTGCTAGCTTTCAGATAAAGCGCTGGTTAGGGGCGGGGAGACAAATTGGAGACGTGGAGAAGAGGAAGGTCTTCCGGCAAAATAGTTGTAAGGGCAGGGCGATTGTGGCATCAAGAAGCAGGCGGAGGGGACGATGCTAGACTTTCCGAAGAACGGGGTGGTCACGGTGCCGAATGGAACCCGGACGATTCGGTTTGGAGAGTTTGAGGCTGATCTCCAGTTAGGAGAGGTGCGTAAATCGGGGAGCCGGGTGAAGCTCCAGGAGCAGCCATTTAAGGTACTGCAGCTGCTGGTGGAGCGGCCGGGCGAACTGGTGACCCGAGAAGAGTTGCGCTCGCGGATTTGGCCGGAGGAGAGTTTCGGCGACTTCGACCACGCGGTCAACGTGGCGGTGGGCAAGCTGCGGACGGCGCTGGGGGATTCGGCCGACAACCCGACGTTTGTGGAAACAGTGCCGCGGCGCGGGTACCGTTTCGTGGCGAAGCTGGAGGGCGAAACGCCGGCGAAGCCAGTGGCTGGAAGCGTTGAGCCGCCCGCGGGAGACAGGCCGGGCGGCGGGCGGGTGATTCCGGCAGCGGCTGCGGTGATGTGCGCGGCGCTGCTGGTTGCGGCGGGAGTGTTTTACGGGCGGCGGACGGGTGCGCGGCAGGCGCCAGAGTTTCAGCGGCTGACGGTGCGGCATGGCACGGTCTTTTCCGCGCGGTTTGCGCCGGACGGACACAACGTAATTTACAGCGCTGCGTGGGACGGCGGACCGGTGGAGATTTTCTCGACCGACACGCATTTTTCCGGGACACGCAGCCTGGGGTTATCGGGAACGGCGCTGCTGGCGATTTCTCCAGCGGGCGAGATGGCCGTGGCGCAGGACGCGCATACGCGGTTCATGTTGACGCTGGAAGGGACACTGGGACAGGTGCCGCTGGCGGGAGGGTCGCCGCGGCAGATGGCGGAGCACGTGGACTGGGCGGATTGGGCTCCCAATGGAAAGGATCTGGCGATTGTCCGCGACATGGCGGGCAGGCAGCGGCTGGAGTTTCCGGCCGGGCACGTGTTGTACGAGACCACCGGCTGGATCAGCCATCCGCGGGTCTCTCCCAAGGGCGACCAGGTGGCGTTTCTGGATCACCCGACGGACATGGACGATCGCGGGGTGGTTTCGCTGGTGGATCTTGCTGGGCACCGGCGAGTGCTTTCGAGCGGGTGGGAGAGCGAGGAGGGGCTGGCGTGGTCTCCGCGCGGGAATGAGGTGTGGTTTTCAGCGGCGCAGGCGGGACTGCAGCGGCGAATTTACGCAGTGGATCTGCTGGGCAACCTGCGGGTGAGCTACAGCGCGCCGGGCGGGGTGACGTTGCAGGACATTGCTCCGGACGGCCGGCTGCTGCTGACGCGGGACGAACAGCGGGCAGGGATCATGGCGGTGTTGCCGGGAACCAACCGGGAGCGGGACCTCTCGTGGCTGGACTGGTCGCTGCCGGTGGATATCTCGCGCGACGGCAGCGAAGTGGTGTTCGACGAGCAGGGAGAGCAGGGAGGGCCAACTTACACGGTGGCGGTGCGCGACTTGCAGGGGTCGGCGCCGGTTCCGCTGGGGGAAGGGATGGCGGGCGGGTTTTCTCCGGACGGGAAGTGGGTGGCTGCGACGATCAACTACAACCAGCTGGAGCTGCTGCCGACCGGGGCGGGCACGGCACGGCGTCTGGATGCAGGCGGAATACAGGAGTATTTGCACCCGGTCCTGTGGCTGCCTGACGGCAAGCAGCTGGTGTTTCCCGGGCATGAAGCAGGGCACGAGACGCGGTGCTATGTGCAGAATGTTGACGGCGGCAAGCCCCGACCGGTGACGCCGGAGGGAGTGACGTGGTGCCATCCTTCGCCCGACGGGAAGTGGATTGCGGCGCGGGATATGGCCAGCGGGGAGGGCCGCTTGTACCCGATGGTAGGAGGAGCGCCGCGGTCCATTCCAGGACTGTTGCCGCGAGAAAGCTTTGTGTGGAGTGCAGACCCGCAGTTTCTTTACGTGAACCAGTGGAAGCAGGGGTCAGTGAAGGTTTTTCGATTGAATATCACGACCGGACAACGGCAGCTGTTCACCGAGGTGACTCCGCTGGACGAGGCGGGACTGTGCGAACTCGACAACATTCTGATGAGCGCGGATGGCCGCACCTACGTGTATGGCTATTCGCGGCTACTGTCGGACCTGTACCTGGTGAAGGGGGTCGAGTAGAAGCCCCGCTGGCGGGCTAGGTATCGATGCGGGCGAGCATCTTGTCGAGGATGGCGTGGTCAATCTCGCAGCCGAGGCCGGGCTTGGCGGAGGCGTAGATGTAGCCATCGGGCTGAACGCGCAAGGTGTCCTTGACGTAGGGGAGATCGGCCGCACCCTGGAGGTCGGCGACGCCGGCCTGGGGGAGGGTCTTCTCGAACCAGGGGGCGTTGGGCATGGCCAGCTCGCACTGGAAGTGGACGGCGTGGTCGAAGACGTTGCCCCAGTTGTGGGGGACGCAGGGCATGCCGAAGCACTCGGCCAGGTGGCCGACCTTCATGCCGGCGGTGATGCCGCCGATGTTATCAACCACGAAGCGGACGGCGTCGACCGCGCCGCGCCGAATGTACTCGGGGTAGTTGTAAATGGAGAAGAGGAACTCGCCGACGTGGAGGGGCACGTTGACCTTGGAGTGGAGTTCGACGAGGCCGTCGATGTCGGTGGTGGGCAAGGGGTCTTCGAAGCCGATGTAGCCGAGTTTGTCGAGGTGCAGGCCGACCTCGATGGCCTGACGACGGTCGTAAACGCCAACGGGGTCGATCATGAGACCGAAGTCGTCGCCCACGGCTTCGCGGACGGCGGTACAGATTTCCATGTCGAGCTTGTAGTTGTCCTCGTTGGGGGCGGTGCCGCCGGGCGGATGGATTTTGTAGGCCTTGAAGCCGGCTTCCTTGCAGCGCTTGACCTCGGTGACGAAGTCTTCGAGTTTGGGATGATGCTGGGTGCTGCCGTAGGCCATGACGCGATTGCGGTAGGCGCCGAGGATGCGATAGACGGGCAGGTTGACGGCTTTGCCGAGGATGTCCCAGCAGCAGTTGTCGATGGCGGAGGCGTAGGAGAGTTGACCCTGGCGGCGGAGGTCGGGCTCCCACTGCGAGGTGAGGCGGGGAAGGTCGAGGACGGACTTGCCGGGGAGAGTGCGCCTGGCGTAGTCGAGCCAGCCAAGGTTGCTCCAGTTGGGGTGGAAGTAGCGGGTGTCGAGGGTATAGTTGCCTTCGATGCCGCTATTTGTAACGATGGCGGCTACTTGTTCAGTGGCGGGGCCGCGGGGTGGGGCGGCGGCGGCCGCGGCGTGCGGCGGGGCGAGCGGCGGGCTCGCGGTTGATGACGTAGACCTTGACTTCCTTGATGGTGAGGTCGGGGAGATCGGCGGCCTTGACGCCGACGGCCTGCGCGGCTGCGGCGGCGGGGTTGGCGAGAGTGGCGGCGGCGAGGCTTACGGCGGAGGCAGCGGAGGAGCTGAGAAAATTGCGGCGCGAGACGGCAGAGGCAGGCATCGGGTTCTCCTGAGAATGAGCGCGGTGAATCCGCACAGAAGGGAGCGGGGCGAAAGTAACAGTTTCAAAAATGGACTGTCAAACGGACGGGGCGGCGGGGATTGGCGATTCGATTCGGGGGCCGGTTTTCCCGTAGACTTTTCCCATGGCGATGACCAAACAATTTGCAGCGGCAGCGGTATTGGGAGTGCTGATGAGCATGCCTGGAGCGCGGGCGCAGAATGTATCGGCGGACGGGGCGATGCAGACGTTCAACTATCTTGCAGACCAGTTTTTCAACGAGGTGTACTTCCGGTTTTCGCCGACGAACGGGACGGCGGCTGGGCTGCACCAGTACGACGCCAAGCTGGAGGATTACTCAGCCGCGGGAGTTGCGGCTCAGGTTGCGGCGTTGCACGAGTTCGAGAAGAAGGTGGAGGCGATCGATCCCGCCGCCCTGGATGCTCCGGTGGTCGGGGACCGCGAGATTCTGTTGAACAACATCAAGTCGGAGCTGCTGTCGCTGGAGGTGATCCGGGCGTGGGAGAAGGACCCGGATACGTATTCGTCGGGGATTACCAACTCCGCGTTCGTGATCATGGAGCGGCCCTATGCGAGCGCGGATACGCGGCTGCGCGCGCTGGTGGAGCGTGAGAAGCTGATGCCGCAGGCGTTGGAAGAGGCGCGGAAGAACCTGAAGAATCCGCCGAAGATTTTCACCGAGATTGCTCTGCAACAGATCGACGACGATGTGAGCTTCTTCGAGAACGATGTGCCGAGCGCGTTCCTGAGCGGCGCGGACGGGGCGGAGGTGGCGAAGGACGCGACAACGAAGGCGGAGTTTGCGAAGACGAATGCCGCGGTGGTGGCGGCGCTAAAGAGCTACGCGGCGTGGATGAAGACGGATCTGCTGCCGCGATCGAACGGAGACTTCCGGCTGGGCGCGGATACCTTTGCGAAGAAGGTCGCGTACGACGAGATGGTGGACCTGCCGCTGAGCCGCCTGCTGGAGATTGCAATGGACGATCTGCACAAGAACCAGGCGGAGTTTGCGCGGGTGGCGAAGGAGATCGATCCAACGAAGACGCCCGCGGAGGAGTTGAAGGAACTGCAGGGGATGTATCCGCCGCCGGACCAACTGCTGAGCACCTTCCACCAGACATTCGACACGCTGGTTTCGTTTATCCGCGCGAACCACATCATCACGATTCCGAGCGATGTGCAGCCGACGCTGGAGGACACGCCGCCGTTTATGCGGGCGACCACGTTTGCGTCGATGGACGCACCCGGGCCGTTCGAGACGCACACCAAGAAGGCGTACTTCAACGTGACGCTGCCGGAGAAGGACTGGACGCCGGAGCACATCGCGGGGCACATGGCGCAGTTCAACATTGGCACCATTGTTTCGACCAGCGTGCACGAGGCGTATCCGGGACACTATGTGCAGTTTTTGTGGACGCCGCAGTTTGGCAGCACGATTCGCAAAGTGCTGGGCGCGAACACGAATATCGAGGGGTGGGCGCACTACTGCGAGCAGATGATGCTGGATGAGGGCTATGCGGCGGCTCCGGCGAATGCGACGCCGGAACAGGTGCGGAAGGCGAAGCTGATTCGGCTGGGACAGTTGATGGACGCGCTGCTAAGGGATGCGCGGTTCGTGAACTCGATCAAGCTGCATACCGGCGAGGGCGAGCCGGGCGGCAAGTGGACGCTGGAGCAGGCGGAGGACTTCTTCGTGAACCAGGGCTACCAGACGCGGGCAATTGCCGAGGTGGAGACCAAGCGGGGGACGGAGGACGCGACGTATCTGTACTACACGCTGGGCAAACTGGAGATTATGAAGCTGCGCGCGGATTACCAAAAGAAGATGGGCGCGGCGTATACGATCGGGGACTTCCACGACAACTTCATGCGGCAGGGTTTTGCGCCGATCAAGGTGATCCGGAAGGCGATGCTGGGCAACGATTCACCGGTGCTGTAAGACGGAAGCCTTGTTGCCACCTGCGCGGTGTGGTGGACAGGTTGGCGTGAATAACTATCGGGTTCGACCTGCGCTGATAGCGCTGATCCTCATTATTCCCTTATTCATTGCCTTAATCGTGGCAGATATAAGTGGACATGGGCATGGTTGGCTGAATCTCATCGGCTGGATGACCATCGTGTGCATTGGTCTTTTAGGCGCATACAGAGATGTTGCTGGCTAGCTCTCAAGCGGCTCGGCCATACCCGAGTTTCTATCCCGCCTTGAACATTTGCTTGATGCCGCGGAGGGCCTGGCGCGTGCGCTCTTCGTTTTCGATGAGGGCGAAGCGGACGAAGTTGTCGCCGTGCTCGCCGAAGCCGATGCCGGGGCTGACTGCGGTTTTGGCGTCGAGAGGAGCTTCTTGGAGAAGTCGAGCGAGCCCAGGGCGCGGAACTGATCGGGGATTTTGGCCCAGACGAACATGGTGGCCTTGGGTGCGGCCACTTCCCAGCCCAGCTTGTTCAGGCCGGAGACGAGCACGTCACGGCGGGACTTATAATTTGCAACGATTTCGGCGACACATTCCTGGGGCCCGTCCAGCGCGGCGATGGAGGCGACCTGAATGGGGGTGAAGGTGCCGTAGTCGAAGTAGCTCTTGATACGGCCGAGCGCGGCGACCAGTTTCTTGTTGCCGACCATGAAGCCGACGCGCCAGCCGGGCATGTTGTAGCTCTTGGAGAGGGTAAAGAACTCGACGGCGATGTCCTTGGCGCCGGGGACTTCGAGGATGAAGGGGCGCGGTAGCCGTCGAAGACGAGGTCGGCGTAGGCGAGGTCGTGGACGATGTAGATGCCGAGGTCCTTGCAGAGCGGGACCAGTCGCTCGAAGAAGGCGAGGTCGACGCACTGGGTGGTGGGGTTGGCGGGGAAGTTGAGGATCAGCAGCTTGGGGCGCGGGTTCATGCGCGGGAGTTCGCGCTCGAGGGTGGCGATGAGGGTGGCTTCGTCGGTGTCGTCGAGGGCGATGCTCTGGATTTTGGAGCCCGCGATGACCGGGCCGAAGATGTGGATGGGATAGCTGGGATTGGGCACGGCGACGGTGTCCTGATCGTCGAGCATGGCGAGGCAGAGGTGGGCGATGCCCTCCTTGGAGCCGATGGTGACGATGGCTTCGGTCTCGGGGTCGAGGTCGACGTTGTAGCGGCGCTTGTACCAGTCGCAGATGGACTTGCGCAGGCGGGGCAGGCCGCGGGAGAGCGAGTAGCGGTGGGTTGCGGTCTTCTGCGCGGCTTCGATGAGCTTGTCGACGATGTGCTTGGGCGTGGCGCCGTCGGGGTTGCCCATGCCGAAGTCGATGATGTCCTCGCCGCGTTTGCGGGCGGAGGCTTTCAGTTCGCCTGTGATGTTGAATACGTAGGCGGGGAGGCGGGTGAGGCGTCTGAACTCTTCCATTGCGGGTGCCGTCGGGTCCTTTGCGGTGCTGCGAGTTGATTGATTCAGCGCGGCGTTGCGCGTGCAGGGCGATGCGCTTGCGCGACCATGCTACGCCAACCCCGGTTATTTCGCCGTGAAGATGATTTTGACCGGCAGCGTGCGCGGCGGGTAGCACGAAGCGTGATCGCAGGCCTGGTACTTCAAGGTTGCATCCATTGTATGGTCGCCGGGTGAGGCGACGACGGGCAGGAGGACGGTGAAGGAGCCGGCGTAAACGTCGACCTTTTCATTCGGGTCGAAGCTGAAGCTGAAGGGCTGGCCGGGCGGATACTCGGGCTCACCCGGCTTCACCCCGGCGGCCGGCTGAAGCGTGAGCGCGGTCGGGATCAGGGACGAAGACTTGGGAGTGTGCGAGTTGACGTGGAATCCCTGCAGCAGCTGGAAGCGAAGCTGCAGCACGCCGCGGCGTCCGGCAGGGACGGTGTGGGCGTCGGCGGCGTAGGTAACGTAGCTACGCGGCTTGGCGGGGGCGTCCATGCCGAACTGCGCGCGGCCAAATGGGACCGCTGCGGCCATGAGCGCGAGGGTCGCGAGCGTTCGCCGCATCAATTGGCTCCCGCCGCGATGGTTTCCTTGACTTTGGCTTCCAACTCGTCTTCGGAGCCGAGGCCGGCGGTGACCTCAATGACCTTGCCGGTCTTGTCGACGTAAAACGACATGGGCAGGACTTCGGTGTCGCTGAGGTAGTCCTTCTCGGCTTTGGGGTCGGAGAGCAGGATGGGATAGGTGACGCCGAGTTTGTGGACGTCTTTGGAGATGGTATCCTTGCCGACCTCGGAGTCGTAGGTGACACCGATGACGTCGAAACCGTCGGCGGCGTACTTTTTGCTGAAGGTCTCCAGCCAGGGCATTTCGATCTTGCAGGGCGCGCAGTAGGTTCCCCAGAAGTTGACGACGAGGGGATGGCCCTTGAAGTCGGCGAGGGTGACCTGCTTGCCGTTGAGGTCCTTGAGCGAGAGCGGAGGCGCGGGCTTGCCGAGCAGCGGGGAGGGTGCGGCGGGGGCGTCGTCCGCGCCGGCGGGTGTGTTGGGAATGAGGGTGACTTTGGTTGCCTGCTGAGCCTGGAGGGCGAGACGGCGCTGGCGCAGGTTCTGGTAGCCGGACCAGAGGACCAGCGAGATTCCAGACAACATGAGTAATAGCAAGAGCGCTCTTCGCATCAGTACGAGGACATCCTTCCGGGCGAGCGCCGTTCGCTGGCCGCGACTACATCCAGTTTACCGCGAAGGCGGGGTCAGTTTCAGTTCCAGCAGCATGCGCTGGCCTTCGGGAAGGAGATCGCCGACGCTTCCGCAGGGACGGAGCTGGGTGAGGCACGAAAAGCGGAATCCCATGAGGGCGGATTGCTCTGCGGGATCTTCGCTGGGAGAGTAGGTGAGTTGCACATAACTTTCCTTGTGCTGAATCATGCGGTTGGGATGAAGCAGGCGGCTGTCTCCGGCGATCTCGCGGAAGTGGGAGGTTTGCTCCGAGGAAGCGGAGAGGTAGGGAATGTAGCCATTGGGCGAGCCCCATTCGCGCACGGGGAGGGTGACCTGCTCGCCGAACCAGCGGGCGGTGACAATACCGTGCTCCACAGTGAAGCCTGCGCGGGCGGCCGCGCTGCGCAGGCCGGCGTGGTCGACGATACGCGGAAGCAGGTTGCGGGCGCCGGCGTCGGGCGAGCCGACCAGGAAAGGCGGCAACGTCTGAATGAGATTAAACTGCACGGTGCAGGCTTCCGCGGAACAGCCCGGCTTGGGATTGCCCCATTGCGCCCATTTCTCGGCGATTCTCTGCGCGTCGGGCCAGGTGCTGCGATTCACCTGGAGAGTCTGGATGTCGGCCAGGAGTTTTACCGCGCGCCAGCGCAGCAGCCACTGGAAGGCTTCGCCCGAGATCCAGGCGGCGCAGAGAATAAGGAGGAGGGCGAGAAGCAGTTGGCGGAGACGCTGAACGAGAGAGTGCATCGACAGCATTAAAACACTTCCGCGATTTCGAAGACGCAGTTTGGCTGGCAGAGGTTCGAGGTTGGGCGCCGCTCTGCTAGCATTCGGAAGGGTCCAGAGGCGAATGGAAAGCTCGATGGAAAACGAACGAACACGGCCGTCGGAGGTGGTAAGGACCGAGGCACGCGCGCTGCTGGAACTGGCCATCCGTCTGGATGGCTCGATGGCCGCGCCGTTTGCGCGAGCGGTGGAGCTGGTGGCGGAGGCGGCGGGACGCGGCGGGCGCGTGATTGTGCTGGGCATGGGGAAGAGCGGGCTGATCGCGCGCAAGATTGCGGCGACCCTGTGCTCGACCGGGACGGCGGCCCATTTTCTGCATCCGGCGGAGGCACAGCACGGCGATTTAGGGATGGTTGCGGCGGCTGATGTGGTGGTGGCGCTGAGCGCGAGTGGGGAGACGGAGGAGTTGCTGGCGCTGCTGCCCGCGCTGAAGCGCATGGGGAATGCGGTGATCAGCGTGTGCGGGGCGGAAAGGTCGACGCTGGCGCAGGCGAGCGTGGTGTGGCTGGATGCGAGCGTGGCGAAAGAGGCAGGAGCGCTGGATCTGGCGCCGACGGCGTCGACCACGGTGATGCTGGCGCTGGGGGATGCGCTGGCGCTGGAGGTTTCGCATCGGAGGGGATTTGCGGCGGAGGATTTTGCGGAGCTGCATCCGGGGGGAAGGCTGGGACGGCGGCTGGCGCGCGTGGAGACGCTGATGCATAGCGGCGAGGCGATGCCGCAGGTGGCGGCGGATACGGTGATGACGCAGGTGATCCACGAGATGAGCCACAAGCGGCTGGGGATGACGACCGTGGTGGGCGAGGGCGGGAAGCTGCTGGGCGTGATCTCGGATGGCGATTTGCGGAGGCTGCTGGAGCGGGATGGGCCGAATGCGCTGGCGCATACGGCGGTGGAGATTATGAATGCGAAGCCGGTGACGATTGCACCGGATGCATTCGCGGGCGAAGCTCTGGCGGTGATGGAAGGGAAGAAGATTACTTCGCTGATTGTGGTGGGAGCGAAGGGCGAGGCGCTAGGGGTGGTGCATCTCCATGACTTGTGGGCTAGCGCGAGCTAAAGCAGCCAGTCAGCAAGCCTGCGAAAGTGAAACACGAAGATCCTGATGCCGCGTGTGAGAATGGTGCCGGGAAGATCTGTGGCTATTGGGCGTCGGGCTTACTCCAGATGCTATCGAGGAAGAGGTAGCGGGGGCGGTGGTTGTCGGGTTGGGCGGCGGGGTGGGCGTCGAGGTGCATGACGGGGTAACTGGCGGCGGGGGTGTAGACGGGCCACTGGGGAAGCGTCGAGTTGGCTGGGTTGCCGTTCGGGTGGCCGGTGCTGGCGAAGTTGGTCCAGTACTGCTGCATCAGGTCGGAGAGGGCGCGGTCTTCGGGGCGAATGGCCATGCCGGGGCGGGAATCGAGGGTGCCGAAGACGTATTCGATGTCGTCGGAGTGGAAGGCGCCCATGGCGATGGAGTGGTTGCGGTCGCCGGGTGAGGGCAGATCGAAGAAGTAGCGGTAGACGGGGGCGTTGCCGGTTCGGGTCTGGGCTTCGAGCCACTCCCAGGTGGGGAAGGCGGACTGATCGGTCGCGAAGTCGTCGGCGGAATGGAGGGCTTCGGCGTCGGTGGAGGCGGGGTAGAGTGCCAGGAACTTGAGGGCGTCGGGACCGAACTGGATGTGCGCCTGGACGGTGAAGCTGTCGGCGGTGGGCGGAGTGTCGGGGCGGCTCTCGTTGGCGACCCAGCCGGCGAGCAGGGGGATGTGGGCCTGCTTGCCGTCGGCGAAGATGTGGGGGAGGGTGTCGGGGAGGAAGAAGCCGTCGATGACGGGGCCGAAGCGAGGTGCGGGATTGGTATTCGACAAGGCGGCGTCGAGCAGTTCATTCGCGGGAAGCATGCGCAGGAAGAAGAGCTTGCTGGAGCCGAAGGCGCGGTTGGCCCAGGCGAAGTTGGATTGCTCGGCCTGCTCGCGGGAGGGAAGGCTGCGGCCGCGGCCAGGGAACTCTGCGCCACTCTCGCCGATGGCTTTGGCGAAGAGATCTTTGGAGACGGGCGAGGCCATAAGCGCGCTGACGGACGAGGAGCCGGCGGACTGGCCGAAGACGGTGATGTTGGCGGGATCACCCCCGAAGGCTGCGATGTTGCGGCGGACCCAGGCGATGGCGGCGGCCTGGTCCATCAGGCCGTAGTTGCCGGAGGCGTGGTTGGGAGATTCGGCGTCGAGCTCGGGATGGGCGAAGAAGCCGAAGATGCCGAGGCGGTAGTTCATGCTGACGACGATGACGCCGCGATGGGCGAGGAATTGGCCATCCTGGCGGCTCTCGCTGGTGCCGCCGGTGTAATAGCCGCCGCCGTAGATCCAGACCATGACCGGGAGGGCCGGAGATTTCTTGTCTGGCTTGGCGTTGAACGGCGCCCAGACGTTAAGAGTGAGGCAGTCTTCGGATTCGCCGGAGTCGTGGAAGACCATGTCGGGGTAGCCGCCGGACTGGATGCAGTGCGGGCCAAAGTCGCGGGCGAAGAGAACTTTCTTCCACTTTCCGGCCGGCTGCGGCGGACGCCAGCGGAGGTCTTCAAGCGGAGGCTGGGCATAGGGAATGCCTTTGTAGGCGATGATCTTCTGGTCGGGAGTGAGGGACGCCGAGAAGCTTGCCGTTTTCGATCTGGATGGGGCGAAGGGTGGGGGATTGGGCGGCGGCAAGGGCAGCGCAAAGAAGGGTGGAGAGCGCTATGAGGAAGGACGTGCGTGCGGGCGCGTTCTGGGGCATGGATTATCTCCGTGCCCAACGTATCACAGCATTGTGCGCTGGCTGCGGGCAGAGCCGATGCGGGAGCGCATTGGCAGAATGGTCTGCATGCCCATGGCGATAGGAACGCCGTCGGGGTCCTTCGACTTCGCCCTCGCTTTGCTCAGGACTTCGCTCAGGATGACGGAATGTTTGCCTTGCCGGGAAGCAGCAAGGCATTGTCGATGAGGCGGGTGGCGCCGATGTGGGCGGCGACGGCGAGGAGGGCGCCGTCGCGGGTGTCGGCGATGGGCAGGAGGGTGTCGGGGTCGACGACGGCGGCGTAGTCAAGGGTGGCTTCGGGGTCTGCGGTGAAGACGGCGAGCATGGCGGCGCGAAGGGTTTCGGCAGAGGTTTCGCCAGCGAGGGCAAGGGACTCGGCGGCGCGGAGGGCCCGCGAGAGGATGAGAGCGCGGGTGCGCTCGGCGGGAGAGAGATAGCGGTTGCGGGAGCTGAGGGCGAGGCCGTCGGGCTCGCGGACGATGGGACAGACGACGAGCGAGACGGGGAGGTTGAGGTCGCGGACGATGTGGCGCAGGACGGCGACCTGGGCGGCGTCCTTCTGGCCGAAGTAGGCGCGGTCGGGGGCGACGATATTGAAGAGGCGGGTGACGATGGTGGCGACGCCACGGAAGTGGCCGGGGCGGGAGGCGCCGTCGAGGCGAGTGGCGATAGGGCCGGGGTCGACGAAGGTGGTGTTGCCGGGAGGGTAGATGTCGGCGGCGGAGGGAGCGAAGAGGATGTCGACGCCAGCATCGGTGAGTTTGTGGACGTCTTCGTCGAAGGTGCGGGGGTAGGACGCAAAGTCTTCGTTAGGGCCAAACTGGGTGGGGTTGACGAAGATGGAGGCGGCGACGGCGTCGTTTTGCGCACGGGCGGCGGCGACCAGGGAGAGATGACCGGCGTGGAGAGCGCCCATGGTGGGAACAAGGCCAAGAGTGTGGCGTGAGGTGCGGAGGTCGCGGCAGACGGAGTGCACTTCGGAGGGGGTGCGGGTGAGGATCATAGGTAGTTGCTAGTTGCTAGTTGCTAGTGCAAAGGCAAGTGCGAATGCGGGGATTCTCCGCTGCGCTCGGAATGACAGCCATTGAGAGACGGTTGCTCTGCGAGAGACTTTATGCCTTGCGAGCGCGGGGATGGGTGGCGGCGAGGGCCGCCTGGACCTCGCGCGGGAGGTGATAGCTTTCGGTGTCGGAGGGGAAGCGGCGAGCGGCGACGTCGTCGCGGTATTGGGTGAGGGCGGAGGCGAAGAAGGCGGCGCCGTCGGCGTACTGGCGGGTGAATTTTGCGGGCGGGGTGAAGGTGAGGTTGAAGAGGTCGTGGAAGACCAGGATCTGGCCGTCGCAGTCGGGGCCGGCGCCAATGCCGATGGTGGGGACGGCGGCCTGATGGGTGATGCGGGCGGCGAGCTCGCGCGGGATTCCTTCAAGGACGATGGCGACGGCGCCAGCGTCTTCGAGGGCCTGGGCGTCGGCGGCGAGGCGGTCCATGGCGGCGAGGGTTTTGCCCTGCACGCGGTAGCCGCCCATCGAGTGAACGGACTGGGGAGTGAGGCCGATGTGGGCGACTACGGGAATCTCGGCGTCGGTGAGGCGGCGGACGAGTTCGGCACGGGTAGCACCGCCTTCGATTTTGACGGCCTGGGCGCCGGCGTCCTTAATGAAGCGGAGGGCGTTGCGGGCGGCGTCGTCGCTGGAGGCGTGGTAGGAGCCGTATGGCATGTCGGCGACAAGGAAGGCGCGGTGCAGACCGCGGGCGACGGCGCGGGTGTGGTGGAGCATCTCGTCGACGGTGACGGGGAGGGTGTTGTCGTAGCCGAGGACGACCATGCCAAGGGAGTCGCCGACGAGGACCATATCGATGCCGGCCTGGTCGGCCAGCCGGGCGGTGGGATAGTCATACGCGGTGATCGCGGTGATGGGATGGCCGGCTATTTTTTGCTGAAGGAGGGCGTTGGCGGTGACGCGGGGGACAGGCTGCAGGGCACCGCTGGTGCGGAGCTGGGTAACGCTCATATTCTTCTCCAGTGCCGCTCCGCCAAGGTGCATGCGGATGCAGCCCGAAACGGAATTAAGTATATCAGCCGGTCCGGTTCCTGGTGTTAGGATGCAATCGAACGCCGGAAGCGGTGTGCCGGCCGGTAGACGGAGAGTTCATTCGGCTGGGGGTGAAACTTGCCACAGCGGGGGGAGCTTCCTATAATCAGCACCATATGCCTCGCAACCGTGCATGCGGCAAAGGCAGACACTAGAGTGAAGCGCGGAGCTGAACACCATCTTTATCCCCCGGGACTCCCGGTGGCCAGTATCCAAAGAAAACATAATGACTGAGGAGTCTTGCATGAAGAAGGTCGTCTTAGCCACTTTCCTGGCGTGTGCCGCAATTGCATCGGGTCCATTGCTCGCGTACGCGCAAAATGCTCAAGCGGGTGCGCCCATCCAGTTGCCGGCAGCGGAGTACCAGGTCTGGAACAACGCGAATACACAGACTGATCCGAAGGCACGGGCGGCGGGCCTGGAAGCGTACCTGACGCAATTCCCGCAGTCGAGCATCAAGGAGAATGTGCTCGAGACGATCATGGCACTGTACGCGACGTTCGATGCGGCCAAGGCGGAAGATGCGGCTGACCGACTTTTGCAGGTAGATCCCAATAACATCAAGGCACTTTACATCGAGACTCTGGTGCGAAAGTCGCAGGCCGATCCCATCACGGATGCGACCGCGAAGCAAGCTGCGCTGGATGCGGCAGCGAGCTATGCGCAGAAGGGGCTGGCTGCGACCAAGCCGGCGGGAATTTCGGATGCGGACTTCACGGCCGAGAAGACCAACTTCTATCCTGGTTTCTACAGCGCCATCGGCTATGCAGCCTTTAATAAGAAAGATTCCGCGACGGCGATTGACGCGTTTAGAAAAGAACTCGGGTTTGTTCCGTTGGATTCGACCAAGACTCCGGGTCCGGTGCTGCAGGACACGTTCTATCTGAGCGAGGCATACCTGCAGGCGACTCCGCCCGACTTTCTGAATTGCGCGTTCTTTGCCAGCCGCGCGGTGGCGTATGCGCCGGACAACTTCAAAGCGATTATGTCGCCGACGGCCAAGTATTGCTACCGGAAGTATCACGGTGCGGATGATGGTTATGACGCGGTGGTAGCTGCGGCGACCGCGAACCTCTTCCCGCCCGACGGCTTCTCTGCCACGGTGAAGCCGGCGCCGACCCCGGCGGACATTGTGAACCAGGTGATTGCGAGCACCCCTGACCTGGCTACTCTGGCTCCGGGCGACAAGGAGTTCATCCTGCAGAACGGTACTCCCGACCAAGCCGCCAAGGTGTGGGATACGGTGAAGGGCAAGTCAGTGGAGCTGCCCGGAGTTAAGGTGATTGCATCGACAGCGACGCAGGTTCAGGTTGCCGTGTCTGACGACGCAGTGCAGAACAACACCGCGGATTTCACCTTCAACCTGACGCCGCCGGAGGATATCCCTGAGCCGAAGGCGAGTGCGACAGCGGTGCAGAAGGCCGCTTACAAGAAGAAGGTGGACGAAGCAAAGAAGCTGGCCGACGACACTGCTGCGGCGACCGCGCCGGGCAAGACGGTTACGCTGGACGGCACGTACGCCTCGTTCACGCCCAACCCGATCATGATTACGATGAGCGACGGCGTGGTGGTGCTGCCCAAGGCGACACCGGCGAAGGCTCCGGTACACCATACCGCAGCGAAGAAAAACTGATCCAGAAATACGTGTCGTTACGAAGGCCCGGCCCAGCGCCGGGCTTTCGTGTTTTCAGCGGGACGGTTTGACGCCGATGCTTTCCATCACTTCCAGAGCGAAGCGGGCGGAGACGACGGCCGGGCCGCCGCCCATCTCAATGGCGACTTCGATGGTTTCGAGCAGCTCTTCGAAGGATGCGCCGGCGATGCGCGCCTGCTCCACGTGCCACTGCATGCCGGATTCGCAGTCCCGGATGAGGGCCATGCCCAGGCCGATCAGCTCCTTGTGCTTCTTGCTCAGTGCTCCGTCGGTGTAGGCCAGGCGCTCCATGGTAAGAAAGCAGTCGTAGATCTTGGAGGCGTTGGCGAGGAGCTTGGTGTGGGCACGCTTGCGTTGGATAGAGATTTCTTCAAGCTTCGTATGCATGCGGGGCAATCCTTTGAGCTGGAATGCCGGGAATTGTACTCCGCCGTGGATACGGATGAATGTGACGGCGGTCGCCGGTCAGAGTGAGATGGCGTGGGCGCCGGCGGAGGCGCGGCTGGTGTAGATCTCCGCGGTGATGCCGGTGGCTGTGAGGTAGCCGGCGCGCATGGCGGCGACAAAGGCGGCGGCGTGATCGGCGGCGACGAGGTTGACGGTGCAGCCACCGAAACCACCACCGGTCAGGCGCGCGCCGAAGCATCCGGGCTGTTTCTCAGCGAGAGAGACGAGGATGTCGATCTCCGGGCAAGAGGCCTGGAAGTCGTCGCGGAAGCTGAGGTGCGCCTGGTGCATGAGCTCGCCGAAGCGGGTGAGGTCGTTGGCCTGGAAGGCGGCGACGGCAGCGAGCACGCGATCGTCTTCGGTGATGACGTGGCGGCAGCGGCGGAGAGAGGCTTCGGACATTTCGGAGCCCCAACGGGCGAGATCGTCGAGGGTTGCGTCGCGCAGGGCCTTGATCTCCGGGCGGTGCTGCTGGAGGATGCGCAGGCCGGCTTCCATCTCGGAGCGGCGGGTGTTGTAGCCGCCGTCGCCTTCGGCCAGCGAGTGCTTGACCATGGAGTTGCAGATGACGATGCGGACGCTAGAGGGGATGGGCGCAAGAATGTAGTCAAGCGAGCGGCAGTCGATCATGACGGCGTGGTCCTGTGCGCCGCAGCAGGAGACGAACTGGTCCATGATGCCGACGTTGGCGCCGACAAAGGCGTTTTCCGCGCGCTGGCAGAGGAGCGCAATCTTCTTGAGGGGCAGGTCGTAGCTGGTGGCGCCGAGGACGGCGAAGGCAGTGGCGACTTCGACCGACGCGGACGAACTGAGGCCGGCGCCCAGCGGCACGTCTCCGGCGATGGTAAGGGAAAAGCCGTTTTCGATGGGAACGCCGTGCTCGCGCAGCGCCCAGAGGACGCCGGCGGGATAGTCGGACCAGGATTTTGCGCGGGCGGCGAGGAGTTCGTCGACGGATCGGTCGATGCGCTCGTCGAAGTTGACGGAGTGAGCGAGGATGCGGCCGTCGGTGCGGTGGGAGATGGCAACGATGGTGGAGAAGTCAATGGCGGCGGGCATGACGAAGCCATCGGAGTAGTCGGTATGCTCGCCGATGAGGTTGACGCGGCCGGGCGCTGCGAAGAACTGGCCGGGGACGGAGTAGGAGGCGAAGTGGAGGGCGGCGATTTCGGCGGGTGTTTGCATGGGCGGCTTTCTCGGGTCAATCAAATTACAAAAACAAAATGCGGGGGTCCCTCCACTTCGCAACGGGCGATAGCGCTGCCCGTTGCTTCGGTCGGGATGACGACGGACTCAACGGGGTGACTCATTCCAAATCGAGGTAGTGGGTGTCGGGGAGGGCGCGGAGGCGGGCGGCGGCGGTTTCGGGGGTGAGGTCGCGCTGGGGCGAGCCGAACATCTCGAAGCCGACCATGAACTTGCGGATTTCCGCGGAGCGCAGCAGCGGGGGATAGAAGTGGGCGTGGAAGTGCATGTCGTCGTGCGCCTGGCCGTGGGTGGGGCGCTGGTGGAAGCCGAGCGAGTAGGGGAAGCTGATCTGGAAGAGATTGTCGTAGCGGGTGGTGACGGCTTTGAGGATGGCCGCGAGGCCGGTGCGCTCGGCGGGGGTGAGCGAGGGGAAGTCGCCGAGGTGGCGGCGGGGCAGGACCATGGTTTCGAAGGGCCAGGTAGCCCAGTAGGGGACGAGCGCGACAAAGTGATCGTTCTCGGCGATGATACGGGCGTCGGGTTGAGCGAGTTCGGCGGCGAGATAGTCGCAGAGCAGGCAGGAGTTGTGTTCCTCGCGGTACGTCTGCTGCGCGGCGAGTTCGCGGAGGGGTTCGTCGGGGATGTGCTCGGTTGCCCAGATCTGGCAGTGGGGATGCGGGTTGCTGGCGCCCATCATGGCGCCGCGATTTTCGAAGATCTGAACGTGGTTGATGTAGGGCAGATCGCCGATGGTGGCGGTTTCGAAGGCCCAGGCGTCGACCACGGCGGCGATGTCGGGAACGGACATGCGGGCGAGGGTGAGGGAGTGGTTTGGATGGAAGCACAGGACGCGGCAACGGCCGCGTTCGGGCTCGGCGACGAGGAGCGGGGAGTCGTTGGCCGGGGAAGCGGGAGGTTCGTCGGGGAGCAGCGCGGGGAAGTCGTTGTCGAAAGCGAAGACGGATTTGTAGTCGGGGTTGTGCTCGCCACCGGAACGCGCGTTAGTGGGACACAGGTAGCAGGTGGGGTCGTAGGCGAGGCCTGGAGTGGTGACAGCTTTGGTGGTCTCGCCCTGCCAGGGGCGCTGGGTGCGCTGCGGAGAGACGAGGATCCACTGGCGGAGCAGCGGATTGTAGCGGCGGTGCGGGACGAGATCGAGTGGGCGGGGCGTGGCGGGCACGGGCGGTCCTTTAACGTGAAGAAGCGACGGCTACCAGTGTAAGCGAGAACAACGCAGCGAGAGTGATTGGCAAAGGAGACTAATCCCACGATAGGCACGATCAAGCTGCGCCGATCATGGGGCACCCACTTCGGTTGCTGCGGTGGATTCGGCAGCGGCGTTTTTCAGGCTGACGTGGTTGAGGCGGGCGGCGATGAGGCCGGCGGGAATGATGGAGGTGAAGGTGACAAAGAGGAGAAGCGCACCGCAGGCAGTCGCCGCCTCAATGGGGGCTTTGTAAAACTCGTGCATGGAAGCGGCGGTCGCCGCGATCTGGGTGAACCAGCCGATGACGGGGAACTGCAGCGCCGAGGCTCCGATGCTGGCTCCCATCAACAGCATGGTGCGCGAAAAGGAGATGGTTGCGAGCTGCGGCGTATCGGCGAAGGCGTGCAGCGTTTCGACGTAGGCGCTGCCGATCAGGCCCCACATGGCGAGAGAAAGCAGCGTGGCGACCACGAAGTCCTGCGCCGAGGAGATGGCGTTGAGGCCGTCGCGGAAGCCGCGGATCTTGGTCGCGACGCTGTCGGCGATGGCGTGGGAGAGCGGGTGCAGCATGGCGTGCAGAGTGGTCGCAACCGCGCCGCCGGCCACGCGAACGGTCACAGCGAAGATCGCCAGGAAGGCTGTGCCGGCGAGCGAGACCAGGCCGGTGTGGACGAAGATCTCGTGGTGGGGCAGGTCGCGCGGGGCGAACAACAGTGCGGAGGAGAAGATGATGGCGGCGGCGCCGAGATCGAACATGCGCTCAATGGTGTAGACAGCGACCTGCGAGCTGATGGAAAGCTGCACCCGCTTGGCGATCAGCGCGGGCCGAATGACATCGGCCAGACGGCCGAACAGGGCGACAGCGGTGAAACCGATGATCTGCACGCCTACCAGCGAAAACAGTGGGACCTTCTTGGTGGCGGAGAGGAAGACCGCCCAGCGCGCAGAGCGCAGCAGATAGGTGGAATAGATAAGCGCGATGCCCGTCGCGATGTGAATCCAGGCGATGTGGCGGAGTTGCAGCCAGAACATGCCCCAGTCGAAATGGATGCGGCCGCGATTGGCGTAAACGACGACGGCCAGGATCAGCAGGACGGCGAGCCAGACGATGGCCTTACGGCTTTTCATGGGGCTGGCCTCCTATCTGGCAATCGGGCTAGTGGGCGCTGGCGGCAAGGGTGGGGTTGGCTGAGCGCTTGCGGCGATTGAACTCACGGATGACGCGGGCGACGTAGGCGCGGGTCTCCGCGTAGGGGGGAATGCCGTGGTAGCGGTCGACCGCGGCGGGTCCGGCGTTGTAGGCAGCCAGCGCGAGCGCGATGTTGTCGCTGTAGCGGGTCAGAAGCTGGTCGAGATAGGCGGCGCCGCCGCCGATGTTTTCTTCCGGCGCGAAGCTGTTATGGACGTTCAGCGTGGACGCGGTAGCCGGCATCAGTTGCATCAGGCCGCGGGCGCCGGCGCGCGAGACGGCAAGAGCATTGCCGTTGCTTTCGGCCTGAACGACCGAGGCGAGCAGATCGGTGTCGATATTGTGCAGAGCGCCGGCGCGGGCCAGCATCTGGCGCGTCTCAGCCGGCGTCAGTGGCGCGGTGGCCGCGCGCGCGGAAGAGGAATAGGGCGCCGCCGGCGGCGAGACCACTGCTGGCTGTGGGGCAGGGTCGGGCACGATCTCGACTCGCAGCACGGAGCTGGCGGAGACTTCGATGTAGTTGGTGTCGCCGGACGCGGCCGGGCCGGGATGCGCGCCGGGGAAGAGATAGAGGCGAATGCGGTCACCCGCCTGCTCCTGGCGGACGCAGTCGAATTCGGCTCCGTTGCGGAGGGTGATGCGCTCGGCGCCGAACACCGGCAGACACGCCGCCAGGACTGCAAGCAGCGTGGGAGCCAGAGCGGAGCGGAGGGTCGAGCGTCGTGTCATCACAGCTTCAGCAACTATCCTACGACGAGCCCGCAGCGGCTGGATATACCAATCGGTTGTAGACATCTACCCGGGTGATGGAACGTGGCAAAGGGTCGGGCAGCAGGATGGCACGGCGGAGTCCGGAGCGCAGGGCGGCTCGCGCAACAAAAACGGCCGAATTGATTCGATCCGGCCCTGACCAGCCACGAGGAGCCAGCGAGAAAACTCATGGAATCGATACTGGTGCACCGGGTTGTCTGGGGCACCCCGGTCCGCACCTGCCCTGGCTCCTGCGGCTTGCGGAACCAGAAGGAGAAGCCGGTCCCGGCCGCAGTGCCGCCTCCAGCCATCGCGACGTGCGCGGGTGTGGAAGCCACTGCGTCCGGGCGAACTGTAGGCTCCTATGCGAGGGAGCCAGCGCTAAGGCTCCGGCCGCAAGACCAACGAAGACCAGTCTCATGATCGCATCGGTCCTGGCCAGGCCATGACGGGGTGCCTACGCAGGCGCGTTAAAGACGTTCGACGACTGAGTAGCGTCGAGTGCGGAGACGAAGTTGAAGCAGGAGTTTTCGTATGGATCGACCAGCTTCGCCTTGTCATTGTGGGAGACGGGGGCCGAGGCAACGGCTTCCGCCTGCGCAACGAGGTTACGGGCGAGATAGCTCAGGCTGTTGCTTCGTGGATTGCGTTTCCTGCCAGATTTGTCCGGGGCGCATTGAACAGACTCAGCCGCGAACTAGCAACCCGTTTCACGGAGTCGATGACTGGCGGCAAGATCTTATACGGCACAACGGCGTCGGGATCCTTGGCTAAACTTGCATCCAGGGATTGCCTCCATGCAACCCGCAGTTCGGTATTGATATGGACGATATTGATTCCAGCGGCGATGGCTTTGCGGAAGTCTGCATCGTCGGTTCCAGAGCCGCCGTGCAGAGTCAGGAAGACACCGGCCGCCTTCTTGATTTCGGAGATTCTTTCGATATTGAGACGTTTCTTCGTCGTTCCCTCCACCATGGTCTTGAGCATGCCGTGCATGTTGCCGACCGCGGGAGCGAGAACATCAATTCCAGTTGCCTCAACGAACTGTTTCGCCTCTTCGGGCGTCGTCAAATTCCTGGATGCGCGCTGCACTGTTTCGTGGATTTCAGATCCGGTTCCGATGTCGCCAATTTCTCCCTCGGCCAGGATGGCCGGATTGATGGACTTAATGGCTTCAACGGTTTCCTTGGTAGAAGCCACGTTTTCTTTGAAAGGCAACGCGGAAAAATCGATCACTACCGAGTCAAAGCCGGCTTTTGCAGCTTCAACTGCCTTCGCCATTGAGTGGGTATGGTCCGCGTTCAGAAATGCCGTCACATCAAGTTCTTCGCGCAAACTCTTGAACAGGACGGCAAGTTGACGAGTTCCCAGGAAATCGCGCTCTCCTTCGGATGCGCCGATCAGCACCGGGACACGGGTATCAGCCGCGGCTCTAAGCACCGCCTGCAACATGGTGAAGTCAGCGACATTAAAATGGCCGAGGGCAATGCCATCCCTTTCCGACTGCGCCAAGACATTTCGCAACGTATTCATATTGGTGACCCCCTGAAAGGCGAGAGACGTCGGCATCGCACAGGCGAGCCAATCTTGCAGTTTGGATGTTAATAACCCGAACCTGGATACAGGCCTTTGGGTATCGTTTGCATATCCGATCGCAGATGAGATGTGCGCCCCATCGATACCGCGGCAGCCAAGCCACCGCCAACAACGACTCGTGGACTGTCATTGAAAGGTGCGGGGCAGAATGGCGGGTCGGGACGGATTGGACGGACTAATTCATCTCAAATTGAGGAGTCTTTGCAAGACCACAGCTTCGTTGTGTTGCTGGTCCCTCGCACCATAGAGCAGTGTGACGGTTCCCTCGGCGGCTTGCTGTTTTAGGAGCGAGATTTGTTTCCCGGAATGCTTGAGTTCCTGACGGTAACGCGCCTGGAATTCCGTCCATTTTGCAGGATCGTGAGCAAACCACTTGCGAAGGTCAGTGCTTGGCGCAACATCCTTGAGCCAGAGATCGACTCTCGCCTTGTCCTTGGACAGGCCTCGCGGCCAAAGCCGGTCTACCAGGATTCGCGTCCCGTCGTCAGCGTCCGGCTCATCATAGACCCGTTTGATTCGAATCGTCATGGCAGGCAATGGGCCTCGAGCAATATCAACGAACATCGTGCCACACAGGCTACGCCGGTGAGGCAGACAATCGACCCGATCATATCGGAACTGCTGGGTGATTTGGCCAATACCAAAGCATCGATCGATACCATCGTCCAATAGAGGGTATTCACTGGATCTGTTCTAATCCCGCTAGTCGATGGGGGCCAATCCAGTTTGAACCATGCGGCGGAAAACCAGTATCGAGGGAAATCAGAGGCGCTGCGACGCCGGAGATGAGCAGGAGGAGCGATGAAGGCTACACAAGAACTTCACGATCTCGGGCAAAGCTTGTGGCTCGATAACATTACACGTGACTTGCTCGACAACGGAACGCTCAAAGGCTATATCGATGAATTCTCGGTCACGGGACTAACCTCGAATCCAACCATCTTTGAGCACGCCATCTCAAAGAGTAAGTCCTACGACGCGGAGATCAGCCGTCTGGTGTCAAACGGACTCTCGGGTGAGGGGTTGTTCTTCGAACTGGCCCTGCAGGATCTGACGCGTGCCGCAGATCTCTTCGCCTCGGTTCACGAGCGTACGGCGGGCAATGATGGTTACGTTTCTCTTGAGGTGTCGCCCCTTCTGGCCTATGACGCCGACGCGACGCTGACCGCGGCGGCCGCTCTGCATAAGAAGGGGAATCGTTCGAACCTGTTCATCAAGATCCCGGGAACGAGAGAGGGAAATCTGGCGATTGAGACGGCGACGGCGGAAGGCATCGCTATCAACGTTACACTTCTGTTTTCTCGAGACCAGTATCTCGAATCGGCGGACGCATATATGAGAGGGCTGGAGCGGCGGATTGACGCTGGCTTCAGCCCGGACATCCGGTCGGTAGCCTCGGTGTTTGTGAGCCGCTGGGATGGGGCCACCCTCGAGAAGGTTCCGGAACAGTTGCGAGACAAACTCGGCATCGCCATTGGAAAGCAAATATACAAGGCGTACCGGGACATCCTGGACTCGGATCGCTGGCAGCGGTTGGCCAACTGTGGTGCTCGGCCGCAGAGACTCCTGTTTGCCAGCACCGGCACGAAAGACCCCAAGGCTTCCGACGTTCTTTATATCGGTGGTCTGGCCGCACCAAACACAGTGAACACCATGCCGGAGAAAACTCTTCTAGCCTTCGGCGATCATGGCCAGCTGGCAGGAGCGCTGCCGCGAAATGGAGGGGATTGCGAAACGGTTTTCGAGCAGTTTCGCAAGGTGGGAATCAACCTCGAGCAACTGGCAGCCGATCTGCAGGCGGACGGGGCAAAGTCTTTTGATGCGTCCTGGCAGAATCTGCTCAGCGCAATCGAGTCCAAGGGAAAGCAGTTGAAGCTTGCATCCTAGCCGGTCCGCACGAGGGTCGATGAGTCGTTTTGTGAAGCTGGCGCCGGGTCGCTGTGGAACTTGCCATCATGGCCAAAGGAAGGTACTACGGAGTCATCGTCGCCGACGCAGTGCTCTTGCCGCGGTCGAGCCGAAAGGGCTTGCGGTAACGCTCGACTGGAAAGCCTCTCGCCTTCCATTCTTGCAACCCACCCTTGAGGAATTTGATTTGTGAGAAGCCTCTCGCCAGGGCCTGATGCAGGATAGCGCGGCTGGTCTTCGCACTCGGACACGTACAGTAGACGACGACATCCTGCTGCTTAGGAAGCAGCGCCGGATTCTCGAATACGTCTCGTGGATCGAGCCACTTTGCGCCTGGGATGATCACAGAATCACCCAACAAGTCCAGTGGATGTCGAACGTCGTAGAGAAGCGTGTGACCGGCTGAAGCCAACTGGCCGTGCAGAGCTTCGGGTGTGATGCTGTGCCGTTTCAACTCACGCCGGTCAGCGGTGCGTTTTACTACGAGAGCGGAGAACAGAGCTCCAGCCAGAATCGCCGTCAAGGTGACAACCATCCGTGTTCCTCCCCGACAGCGTTTGGATTCACGGCGGGTCAAAGAGGATTCGTTGCTGGGATCCTCCGTGTGATCTATGATCATCGGCCCTGGTGGTTAGCGTGATAGGACGGCGATCTCGATCTGTCAGGTAGCGGATCCGACGCCGACGAAGAAGGGGGGCAGCGAATGTCACCTAACGCAGGACGGGAGCGTCACGAGCGCCGAGAACCTTGAGACGGTATGCAGATAGAGCAGCCTCGTCTTTCTGATCGAAGGTTTGAGACGAGGAGTATTCAACTTTCGTCGCGCCGATACAAAAGTACTGATCGATACCATTGTCCAATAGATTCGTTTTCATGCTTCGGGCCTAATTGTCGAAGCGCTCAGCAATGAGAACGGAATGAGCTTTCTGAATAAGCTGCGGAGTAGAGGACCATTGTGGACGGGATTGATTCCCTTGCTGGCGATATCAGCGGCGGCGGGGACGTCCAAGCCACAGGTGGCTGAGTTGAACGAACTTCGAATTTGGGAAACAGGAGTGCGTTATGCAAAACGCTATGTTCGGAGGCGCAGCCTCACAGACGGCATGGTCCAATCTGCACGAGAGCAACTTGCCTAAGGCGAGAACGAACCCGATTGTTTTCCCGTTACGAAAGCATCCGGAATACCTCAAGGCGGACGGGTTATCCGACGACCGCGCTCAAGAGTACATCTCCCTGGAAGAAGAACCGGCCGGCGAGAACGCGTTTCAAGGCATGGTTGGGAACAATGCTCGTCTGAGGGACGTGCTGAAAAGCGTTCAAATTGTCGCACCTGCGGACTCGAGTGTGCTCATTCTCGGGGAGACGGGCACCGGCAAGGAACTGATCGCTCGCGCAATCCACGACATCAGCCCGCGCCGCAATCATGCCTTCGTGAAGATTAACTGTGCGGCTATTCCGTCGGGACTTCTTGAAAGTGAATTGTTCGGTCACGAACGGGGCGCCTTTACCGGAGCGATCGCCCAAAAGATCGGGAGGTTTGAGCTGGCCGACAAGGGCACTCTCTTTCTCGACGAAATTGGGGATATACCGCTCGAGCTGCAACCGAAACTGTTGCGGGTGTTGCAGGAGCAGGAGTTTGAGCGGTTGGGCAGCACCCGCACTCAGCGAGTCGATGTGCGGGTCGTAGCCGCGACGAATGCAGATCTTGCTCCAATGGTCGCGGAAAAGAGATTTCGCAGTGATCTTTACTATCGATTGAACGTGTTTCCGATTGGTGTGCCGCCATTGCGTGACCGCCGCGACGACATTCCACGCCTAGTTCGCTACTTCGCGAATAAATTCGCAAGACGCATGGCCAAGCGCATTGATAGGGTCTCGACGCAAACCATGGAAGCCCTTTGCCGGCACCGCTGGCCGGGGAACATTCGGGAGTTGCAAAATCTCATGGAGCGAGCCGTGCTGCTCTCCAGTGGCCCTACGCTCCAGGTGCCGCTGACTGACATTTCCACTGCCTTCGATTTCAATGGCGCGACTGACGGAAGTGCGCTGGAGCAAGTCGAACGGGAGTTGATCCTGAAAGCACTGTGCGAGTGCAACTGGGTGGTGGGGGGAAACCACGGAGCAGCTGCCCGGCTTCGTCTGAATCGGACAGGACTCGCGTACAAGATGAAGAGGTTTGGCATCTCGCGCCCGACGCAGTAGCTCAGTTTCAAGGCGGGGATCGCTGACTAGCCCCGCATGAGCAATTAAGCGAGGGCTTCGGCTGTCTCCCTGACCACCTGGGATACCGCTTGTTCCACCGCCTGCCGAATGGCCTCTTCGAGTTGATGGGTGAATTTGTGGGTGGCAAACTGCGTGTCCGGAATGTCATGGATTGCTCGTTGCAGGGCCTGTTCGACGAGCGGCTCTGGTGGGAGATCTTTCACCAGAATTCTGGCAGTTCGTCTAATCGCCCTGGTGGTGGTCAGCGTTTCTTCTGGGGCAGTGTGCGCCGGCGATACCAGAGTGGCCCAATCATTCTCAAACGACTTCAACATACCATTCACGACATCGCGGTTGTGCAAGATCATACCGAGTTCGCGTCGCTTGTCGAGTTCTGCTTCCCGCAGGCTTTGACTGCCAACGAATGCCTGTCGCCGGTCGCGAAGAATGGTGCGGGTATGGAAACGCATGCGCATCAGACCGCTAAGGCCGACGTCGTCGGAGTGCTTCCCGATACGGCCGATGATGCGAATCTCGACCCCAGCTTTCTCACGGTCCTGCAGTAACCGGATCATGGCAGGATCGCTGATCTCTGGATCATAGATCAACAGCTGTTGCACCGCGCCCTGAAGGAAGCGGGATAGCTCGTGCCGGGCATTCACCGGGCTGACAACGAAATTCTCGAGTGCAGGCACGTAGACCTGGCGCCGAACGTCAGCGTCAAAGAGCTTCCGAGCCTCCCTCACCAACTCGGAATTGCGGGTAACGATCCCAAAACTGCGTGTCCTCCTGATGTCGAGGTAGGTGTAATTGAAGGTGAGAAGGTAGAGGGTCTGACGGTCAATAATCATGAACTTGTAGTGATAGCGAAGCAGATCGTCGGCCGTGCGGGTTACCGCGATTCCTGCTTGAAGAAGATCCATTTCAAGCTGCCGCAGATTGTCTTCTCCACCGTGATTTGTATTAGCGATCAGGGCATGCACCAACACCCCCCGAGCCGCCGCATTTTCGAGGGCCTTCTGGATATCGGCACGGTCGAAGCGAAAGATGGCAATCTCGATGACCTGCGATGCGTTTTCAATTCCTTCCAAGAGTGCACCCACGCCGTCTTCGGGCTGCAGGATCAGTTTCACGATTGCCCTCCCCATGCCAGGCTTGTATTTTCAATGCACAGTGCACACCGAGGGCCAAAAATGGGAGTGGATGGATCCGCTATCTTCAAGCCCCACCGGCGAGCTATCGGCTGTAGAACAAGGCCGTTGCCCGGGATTAGAGACGTGCCAACCATGAGCTCCGCGAGCGCTTCACGGCTGGAGGCTGCCAGAAGTGTGACGCATTCCGCCAGAAATGTGCCGCGTTGAGTTCTGATGTTTCTCCCTCGACTTCTGGTGCCCGTGGCTGTGTATCCCTATGGCTGCTCGCTGTTTAGACCACCTCTTGGACGCAGCGTGGTCTTTGGCAACAGGCATGCACTGCTTTAGCGAACTAGGAGCGGCCAATGACGGTTCACAGCATCGGGCTAAGAAGGGACGAAAGAGGCTCCTGCCGGACTTCGCCGGCTGAAGCGCAACAGCGATCCCAGTCATTCAAGAGTCCAAGGGGAACACTATGAAAGTGAATCGTTTGGTAAGTGCTCGCACACCTGGTGGTAAGTCACTTTCAGGATTCGCGTTGGGGCTGTGGCTATTTATGCACGTTGGCCTGTCATTCGCCCAAAATGGCGAGCATGCGCCGTCCGCGCTGTTGCCTGACGCACCGTCGGGCGTTGGATCCACGGTTACTTCGAGTGCGCAACCCCCCACCGAACCACCCACTAAGGTGGAATCTTCCATTTTCTCGTCGCTCCTCATGGCCGGGGCAACACAGGCGGAATTCACGCCCTTGACTCCGAAAAAGCGACTGGTCGTTTACTCCAAGGATCTGTTCGGTCCATTCAGTATCTTTTTGGCAGGTCTCTCGGCTGGAGTTACTCAGGCGCAAAACAGCCCACCGGAGTGGGGTGGGGGCGCGCGGGGTTATGGGATTCGATTTGCGAACTACTATGGCGAGGCCTTTGTATCCAACATGCTTCAAATGTTCGGGGAAGATATTCTGCGCGAGGACAACCTATACTACGGTTCCGGCGAGCGCGGCTTCTGGAAGCGAACCGGGTATGCCGTCAGAAGCAGCGTCTTAGCGAGGGGCAAAGATGGCACGCAACATTTTTCGATCTCGCAGGTTGGCAGCACAGCAGGAGCATCGTTCATCTCCCGGACGTGGCAGCCTCCGTCTGACAGCTCAGCCGCCGATGGCGCCAGAAATTTCGGGATACAACTAGCAACCAATGCCGGCGTGAATGTGGTTCGAGAGTTCTTGCCGGACGTGACGCGCCCGATCTTCCATCGCACTGACAAGCGACAGAAATGAAGAGTGCTGTTGTGTAACCACTTCGCTTGAGCAGGTATGTCGTTCGGAATACAGTTCGGCGGATCTGAATGCTTCGGCACTTTGGATTATGTCCCTGGGCGTGACGGCTTTTGCGATGGCCTGCAAGAGTGTTGGCGGGAACAGTCCGGGGCGCGGCATAGCGCTTCGGTGCAGCAGAAAGGAGATTTTGTGGTCTCGCTGGAAGACGTCTCGAAAGGTGCTGAGCTGGACGCTCGAGAGCAGCGCTTGACAATCGTTGCGCTTCTCAAGCCGCACACAAGGTCGCTGGCGCTGGGGCTAGTGGCGATTCTTGGTGGAGGAATCACCAATCTCCTGCAGCCCTGGCCGCTGAAGGTGGTGTTCGATGTTGTGAGCGGGACAAAGCCCATTCATGGCTGGCTGAGACATCTGGAGCGTACGGACCTCGGGCCCAGTAAAGTGGCATTGCTGCAGTTTGCCGCGATTGCTGTGGTTGCGATTGCTGTGTTGGACGCAGTCTTTTCGTATATCGAAAGTTATACGACGGCACACATTGCCCAATGGGTGACGCATGACCTGCGAACCAGGCTATACAACCACATTCAGGATCTCTCTTTGGCATACCACCAGCAGACGCAGACGGGGGATCTCATCAGCCGTCTCACCACCGATATCGACGCGATTCAAAGTTTTGTCGTTTCGGGGTTGCTGGGACTGGTGACGGACCTCCTGACGCTGGTGGGCATGGCGAGCGTGATGTTTTACATGGACTGGCGCTTCACCTTGCTTGCACTTTTGGTAGCACCGCCGCTGTTTGCACTGACCTACACCTACACGCGCCGCAGCAAGCAAGCATCGCGCGCGGTCAGGAAGAAGCAGAGTGAAATGGTCTCGCTGATGCAGGAGGAACTCACTGCATTCACAGTGGTGAAGGCCTTCGGACGGGAAGATTACGAGCAGCGCCGCCTAGACGAAGAAAGCAAAGGCGCGGTTGACATTTCCCTGAACGCCCGTAAGCTCAAGGCCCGTCTTCCGCCTCTCGTCGAGATCGTGGTGTCGGCGGGGACGGCCCTCGTGCTCTGGCTGGGTGGTCGAGACATCCTTGAGGGCACTCTTTCAGCGGGCTCGCTGATCGTATTCATCTGGTACCTGGGGAAAATGTACAAGCCGATGGAAGACTTCGCCAAGATGACCGACACCTATTCGAAAGCGGCCGTCGGCTACGAGAGGATACGTGAGGTTCTCGAAACTATGCCCGGAGTCGAGGATCAGCGGAGTGCGCGGACTCCCCCCCGTCTTCACGGCGAAGTGGAATTCGGGAAGGTCAGCTTTAGCTATGTCGCAGGCGAGCCGGTGCTCACCGACATGAGTTTCAAGATCGAAGCCGGCCGCATGACGGCACTTGTCGGACCCACTGGGGCAGGGAAGACGACGATCGCCGGTCTGATTGCCCGTCTTTATGATCCAGACTCGGGAGCCGTCAAGATTGATGGCTGGGATATCCGCCAATTCCGGCAGAGATCGTTGCGGGATCAGATCAGTGTCGTCCTGCAGGAAAACATTCTGTTCCGCGCGACCATCGCGCAAAACATCGCATACGGGAAGCTGAATGCCACCCGCGAGGAGATCCTCCGTGCGGCCAAGCTTGCGAATGCGGATGAGTTCATATCCAGGTTGCCGGAAGGCTACGACACTGTCATCGGCGAGAGGGGTGCCACTCTTTCGGGAGGTCAACGGCAACGCATTGGAATTGCACGCGCGATCATCCGAGATACACCAATCCTCATCCTGGATGAGCCGAGTTCAGGGCTTGACGCGGCTTCGGAACAACTGGTGTTTCAGGCGATTGAGCGCCTTATCCAAGGCAAAACCGCGATTGTGATTGCCCATCGTTTCGCTACGGTTCGACGGGCCAGCGCGATCCTGGTAGTGGATGAGGGCCGAATTGTCGAAAGCGGAAGCCATGCGCAGTTAGTTCAGTCGGGCGGGTTGTACGCAAAGCTGTACGACCTTCAATTTCGCAGTGAAGACGCGCATGCCGCAACCCCTCTCGCCCGCAACTGCGCGTAGATTCAAGATCCGCTTTGAAATCGTGGAGGTTCGCGGTGATGGAAAGACAAGAACAAGTCAGAAAGCTTGGTCATAGCGCGCTCCCCGCAATCGTGTTGCTGTGTTTGTCGTCTTTGGCGATTGCCCAAGACGCCACAAAAGCGCAACGAGAAGCAAAGCCTAAAGGAAAAGCAGTCAACGTCCTATGGAGTAACCCAGCTGACATTAGATCCAGCGATCTCTTCTATGGACCTGGAGGTAAGAAACACCAGCCTCACACGACGTTCACGTTTGTGGAAGAAGACCTCAATGGAACGAATCCGAAGTTCGATGTTCGCGATGAGAATGGGGTCAAGTGGAGAGTCAAGCTTGGGCCGGAAGCCAGGCCGGAGACCGCAGCTTCGCGTTTATTGTGGGCAGTCGGATATTCGGCCAACGAAGATTATTTTGTGCCCGACTTGCGGGTGGAACACATGCAGCGACTGAAGCGCGGCCAGAAACTTGTTGCGCCGGACGGCTCCATGCACGACGTGCGGTTGAAGCGATACTCCAAGGATGAGAAGAAGGTGGGCGAGTGGGCGTGGCAACAGAACCCATTTACAGGCACGCGAGAGCTCAACGGCCTGAGAGTGATGATGGCACTCATGAATAACTGGGACTTGAAAGACATGAATAACTCAGTCTTTCTCGACGCAACTGGAAAGGATGATGATCCTGAGCTGCAGTACACGGTAACTGACCTAGGTGCGAGCTTTGGCTCGACAGGCATGGGCTTTCCAATTAGAAACTCAAAAGGAAACCTGATCGCCTACTCCCGCTCGAAATTCATTCTGAAGGTGAGTGATAAATATGTGGACTTCAATGTTCCCTCAGCACCGAGTCCGGTCTACATAGTCGATCCCAAAGAATTTCGGTTGCGGTTGCACTTGCGCTGGATTGGGCGACACATTCCGCGAGCTGACGCTAGATGGATCGGTCAGCTGCTTTCGCAACTGTCGGAGAATCAAATCCGCGATGCCTTCCGTGCAGCCGGGTACTCTCAAGACCAGGTAGAGGGGTTCACGGAGGTCGTCAGAAGAAGGATTGCCGAGCTGCAGCGACTATGAAGAGAATCAATCACATGCTGCAGGCTCCCTCCCTGGTGCGGACGCGCAGCCTGCGGGGGGTGCACCGTTGTGTCCCTGGGCGCATCGAATACCTTGGCTAGGATTGGGTCTTGAGGGTGCAATAGAATGTTTCAAATGAGGATGGTTATAATCGCGATCGGCTTAGCGTTTGCTGGGTTGACTGCTGCGGCGGAAACGGCGAACTGCAAGCCCGCGAACGAGAAAAGCGGGCTGCCGAATTTCGGATGCGTTACTGATACCATTTACCGTGGTGGTCAGCCGGTTTCAGATGGGTTCAGTAAGTTGCAAGAGATGGGAGTGGGCCTTGTAATCAATTTCCGCGATGAGAAATCGGAGACGACGAGCGAGAAGCTCCAGGTGGAATCTCTCGGAATGAAGTACATTGGGATTCCCTGGAACGGATGGGATGAGCCCTCAAGCACTCAGGTTGTAGAGTTTCTCGATTCGATCCGCGTAAATCCGCAGACGAAGATATTTGTTCATTGCAAGCGCGGCGCGGACCGCACTGGAGTCATGATCGCGGCCTATCGCATTGCCGTCCAGCATGAGTCAGTAGCGGAAGCTGTTTCTGAAATGTACAAATTCCACTATGACTGGTTGTTGCTCCCGCAACTTAAGCGTTATGTGGAATCCCTGCCTGCGTTGTTGCAAGACGACCGCCGCTTCAGTACCTATAATTCCAGTCGCTAGGCCCCAGCCGGCAATTGCGTCTAACGCTGTTGTGGCGGGCGATGTTCTAGTTGAGTCCTTGAAACCCATGCAGCAGGAGGCTTTTTGAAACGCTGCTACGGAGCGGACAGCGGGCCAGAAGCCATTGTGCCGCTTCGGTCACGGTATCGGCGTCAGAGCCGCTTCTGGACGGGGTGAGTCATCGAATGAGTGGGATTGCGGATGGATACGGTGTGGGGCGCGATGGCAGATGATTCGTTATTGCGAAACACATGGGCGTCATGACGCTCCAGTGTCAAGCAGCCTTGGCGGACAGGGCTGAAATGTCATGCCCCACTACTGGATTCTGCCAGCCTCCCGGCGGCGTTACTCGCTCGACCTCGGGCGGTCCCCAGGTCCCGGTCTCGTAGGAGTAAATGGGGGTCGTCCTCTTCAGTAGCGGGTCGACGATTCGCCATGCTTCTTCGACATAGTCTTCGCGAGCAAAGAGGGTAGCGTCTCCGGCCATGGCGTCACCCAGAACTCGTTCGTAGGCATCCAACTCTTCTGCATCGGGGGGCTTGCTGGCGACCATCTCCCTCGGATAGCCGACCAGTGTCTCCCCGGGGCCCATGACCGTCATGCCCATAGCAATGGAGACGTCTGGGCCGATTCGGAACCGCAGGTAATTCGAGTGCAGAACTTCCGCCGGGATCTCAGTGGGCGGCTTGCGCAACTTGCAGACTACCTCGGTGCAGGTGACGGGCAGAAACTTACCCGCCCGGATATAAAAGGGAACGCCTTGCCAGCGCCACGAATTGACCTCGAGCCGAAGTGCAGCGAAGGTCTCGACCGTCGAATTCGGAGCCACTCCGTTTTCGTCAAGGTAACCGCGAAACTGTCCGCGTACTGCGTCTTGTTCGTCCAGAGCGGGAATTGCCTTGAGCACCTTGACCTTCTCATCGCGAACGGATTCACTATCGATTCTGACCGAAGGCTCCATCGCAATATTGCAGAGCACCTGAAATAAGTGGTTCTGGACGACGTCCCGGATCGTGCCGGTCTGATCGTAGAAACCACCGCGGCCCTGGACGCCAAAATCTTCGGCCATTGTGATCTGCACGCTTTCGACGTAGTTCCGATTCCAGAACGCCTCCATGAAAGCATTCGCGAAACGGAATACGATCATATTCTGCACCGGACGCTTCCCGAGGTAATGGTCGATCCGGAAGATTGAAGCTTCATCGAAGTGCTGCAGGAAAACACGATTGAGATGCCGTGCCGACTCCAAGTCGTGGCCGAAGGGCTTTTCCACAATCATGCGGGCACCCGAGGTGCAGCCACATTGCTTCAGGTTCTCGACTACCGTTTCGAACATTGCAGGAGGGACCGCCAGATAGTGCGCCGGACGCTGTGCATCCTTCAATTCCGTGCGCAGCGCTTCAAAAGTGCGCGGATCCTGGTAGTCTCCATCAACATAGCGGAGCAGGCCGGATAGCTTCTCGAATGCCGCATCATCCACGCCGCCATGCTTTTCGAGGCTGTCGAGAGCTCGTGCTTTAAGCTGTTCGAGCGTCCAACCGGCCTTCGCGACACCAATCACCGGAACATCGAGGTGGCCGCGCTTCACCATTGATTGCAAGGCAGGGAATATTTTCTTGTACGCAAGGTCGCCGGTGGCACCAAAGAAAACCAACGCATCCGATGGGGGATTTGCCACAGTCATCTCCTTAAGCAGCGTTTGCTTGGCCGTAGACGTCTTCGAGGTATCCGCCAAATTGGTATCGCATGGAGGACAAGACTTTGCCGGCGAAGTCAGCCTCACCCCGCGAGCTGAATCGCTCGCAAAGGGAGCAGGTATCGTCGACGTAATAGGAGTTTCCGCTGTCGATCAGGATGGTTCCCACTTCCAGATGGGGAACGATCTCAGTGACGGTTTTGTCCACAACCGCTGCCGGCACCATGGGCCAAATCGCTCGAGGCCGCGCGAGGCGGGAAGCCAACTCAGTCAGCGACGCCGTGCCGATCGCCCTATCCTGAGCCAACTCACCGACTGCCGGTGGCGATCTGTCGAACACCACGCAGCTGTGCCCTCCTTCAACGAGGCGCCGCGCCATATTCGCGCCCATTCGTCCCAGACCAACCATGCCGAGTTCCATATCAAATCTCCTCTACTGTTTCGATTTCCTGTAGGTACGGATCAGGTTGTTAGTGGAACTGTCGTGGGCAAGCTGCGGTTCTGCATTGCTTTCCAGTTCAGGGATGATGCGTTGCGCAAGAACCTTGCCGAGCTCCACTCCCCACTGGTCAAACGAGTCGATGTTCCATATCGCACCCTGGGTGAACACGGAGTGTTCGTAGAGTGCTACAAGCTTTCCGAGAAGCTCCGGGGTGAGTTTCTCAGCCAGAATCGTATTTGACGGACGGTTGCCGTCGAACACCCGATGCGGAACGAGCCACTTCGGAGTGCCTTCCACCTCGACTTGTGCCGGCGTCTTGCCGAAGGCCAGCGCTTCGGTTTGCGCAAAAACATTCGCAATCAAAATGTCGTGGTGGCGTCCGAGTGGATTAAGCGGCTTGGAAAAAGCGATGAAGTCACAGGGAATCAGTCTCGTACCCTGGTGGATCAACTGGTAGAAAGAGTGTTGACCGTTGGTTCCCGGCTCTCCCCAATAGACTGGCCCGGTATTGTGCGCAACCGTCTTCCCGCCGAGTGTGACGTGCTTGCCGTTACTTTCCATCGTCAGTTGCTGGAGGTAAGCCGGAAACCTTTTCAAGTATTGCTCATAGGGCAGAACGGCAACGGTCTGAGCGCCGAAGAAATCGTTGTACCAGATTGCCAGGAGGCCCATCAGCACGGGCAGGTTTTGCGCGAAGGGCGCAGTGCGGAAGTGTTCGTCCATCTGCTGGAAGCCGTTCAGCATCCAGCGAAAGTTTTCGGGACCTATCGCAACCATGGTGGAGAGGCCAATGGCGGAGTCCATCGAGTAGCGCCCGCCAACCCAGTCCCAGAATTCGAACATGTTGGCAGCGTCAATCCCGAATTTGGTAACCTCGGCTGTATTCGTCGAGACCGCCACAAAATGCTTCGCGATCGATTTTTCGTCCCCGCCTAATCCCGCGAGCAACCACGAGCGAGCCGTCTGGGCATTGGTCATCGTTTCGAGAGTCGTGAAGGTTTTCGAGGAGATGATGAAGAGTGTCTCCTGTGGATCGAGGTCATGCACAGCCTCCGCGAAGTCTGTGCCATCGATGTTCGATACGAAGCGGAACGTCATGCTGCGGTCGCTATAAGTGTTTAAGCGCTTCGTAGGCCATGACGGGACCCAAGTCGGAGCCGCCAATGCCGACATTGATGACATTCCGAATGCGCTTGCCGGTGTGGCCTTGCCATTCACCCCTTCGCACGCGGTTGGAGAAATTCGCCATCCGATCGAGCACCGCATGCACCTTGGGCACCACGTTCTCACCATCTACCACAATGGAAGCGTCTCGCGGGGCACGGAGCGCGGTATGCAAGACCGCGCGTTTCTCCGTGAGATTGATTTTGTCCCCGCGAAACATGGCCGCAATGCGCTCCTGCAGCTGAGATTCGTTGGCCAGACGGATCAAGAGCGTGAGAGTCTCATCCGTAATCCGGTTCTTCGAGTAATCCAGATAGACACCCAGAGCCTGCACAGTCATGCGCGGGCCACGGTCAGGATCCTCGGCGAAAAGCTGCCGCAAGTGAAGATCGCGGATATTCTTATGATGAGCGGCAAGATCTTTCCACGCCTGACGTTGGGTTCCGGGGCGGTCTGCGGTCGCTTGTTCGCGTGGTGCCATCCTCATTCTCCTTTTCGGTGGGTGACCGGATTCGGTCCTCTTGTGGGGGTATTTCATCAGGCGTTGGCATACCGTTCGCTGTTTGGCTTCGATCCGCTAAGACCGAAGTACAGGATGTACAAGTAGCAGGCGACAGGCAGAACGAACGCATGGTGAACGCCGACATGATCGGCGATGACTCCCTGTAGCACCGGGAGGATAGCGCCGCCCACGATGGCCATATTGAGAATGCCCGAGCCGTTGCTCGTCAACGGGCCAAGTTCCGCCACTCCCAGGCTGAAAATGGTTGGGAACATGATGGAATTGAAAAGCCCAACCGCGAGAATCGTCCACATGGCAGCGTGTCCGCTCAGCAGCATCGAAGCAGCGACCAGGGTCGCTGCCAAAACCGCGCATGCAGCGAGCAGGCTCCCAGGCCTGAACCGGCGCAAGAGTTCCGCGCCCACAAAGCGACCGACCATAGAGCCGCCCCAATAGAACGAAACAAAGCCCGCGGCGGTCTCAGCCGACAACCCCGCAATCGCTGGCAATTCGAAATAGTTAACCAGGAAACTCCCGATGGAAACCTCTGCACCCACATAAGCGAAGATCCCAATCGCCGCCAGGACCAGATTGGGATGCCTCCAGATGGAATCGCGGACCTTCTCTCCGCGACGGTAAGCGGCGCTTTCGATCTTCGGCAGCTTGAGTGCTCCGATCAGAATCGCCAACGTCACCAGTGCCACGCCGATGACCGTATAGGGCATTTTCACCGATGCAGCTTGCTCGACGCGGTACGCGTGCAGTGCGTGTGGCGTCAGTCGTTGTAACTGGTCGATCGCGAGCGGGGCTCCGCTCAGAATGAGAAGTCCTCCGAGTTTTGGAGCGATCGTAGTACCCAGCGAGTTGAATGCTTGAGTCAGATCGAGTCGGCTCGATCCCGTCTCAGGCTTGCCCAACACGACCACATAAGGATTCGCTGCCACCTGCAGGCCTGTAATCCCAGCAGCGAGAATGAGGAGCGCGGTCAAGAATAACGGGTAGGAAGCTGCGGACGCCGCCGGTAGGAAGAGAAATGAACCGAAGGCCATGGTGAGCAATCCGATCACCATGGTCCGCTGATAGCCAATCGCATTCACGATCCTTGACCACGGCACCGAGAACAAGAAGTAGGCAGAGAAGAACGCAAACTGAACCAGCATGACGCGTGCGAAGCTTAGGTCGAAGATCGATTTCAGGTGTGGTACAAGGATGTCATTCAGGCAGGTCAAGAAACCCCAAGTGAAGAAGAGGGTAGTCACGATGACCAATGGCCCCGTGTAGTTTGCCGATGCGGTCACGCTCTGTGAAGGAGCAGAACCAACTGGGATTTCTCTAGTTCCCATTCGCATACCTCAAGGTTGCTATTCAGACCTGAATACGGGAGCGAGACCTGCAGAAAGAGGATTGTTTGGCTGCACCCGAAGTTTCGACGTAACTACCACCAATGCTCGGCCTGTACGCCAAAGGTCAATCCGTGCGTTCGGTTCTGAAACGGCACGCCACCAACAAAGCCACGGAACCCAGCCGACCAGCTCGCGTAAGTCACGAAGGCGCGCAAGACGGGCCGACCGAAGAACTTTCTGTCCGCTCCAATTTGCGGAGCAAATGTACATTTACGGAGCCAGCCGTCGTAGGACCCCACGAGATGCGTGTGGTCGAAGCCGCAATCGCCGGTCAGTGAAAGATGTTGGGTGAGGAACACCTCCGGTCTCACGCCGAACGATGCCCACTGCGTCCAGTCATGCTGCGGGTTCCCGTCCTTGGTTCGCTGATAGACGAAGATCGGCATCACCGCAAACTTGTCATTGGGTTGATAAACGACCTGTTCGGTCGCCAGAAACTGTCTGGAGAGGTCGACATACGGCGTTGGGTTGGGAATGGTCGTGCCATTTCCGGGATTACTGAAGTTGCTCGCAGCGCCGGTTCCGTACTGGATCATGAAGGTGTTATAGCCACCATGCCACTCCAGCCGCTGATGGCGAAACCCGAACGCATAGCCATCCGTCGTGGGGATTGTGGTCACAGAGGTTGATCCGGAGGCTGTGGCTGACGTGATTGTGCCCCCTTTTGAGGTTGCGTAATCGAACCATGCACTCCATAGACCGAAGGGGCCCTTCACGTCATAGAGACGTGCATCGATGTTGCTCTTTTCCAGGTTGCCGTTTTCTGTGACGATATCGGGCCGTGCTGTATTCAGGAACGCCAGGGCCAGTTTGCCGAACTTAACATTGAAATCCTCGACCCCACCGCCATAGCCGCTCATGTCCAGTGGATAGAAATCGTCGCTGTCGATATGTTGCCGCCGATAATATCTCTCGCCGGCCCAGAATTTGGCGTCGGGTTGGTTCTCGAAAACATTACCCGCCTGAACGAAGGCCTCGCGAAAGCGATACTGATCGGCGCCAGCGGCATCGCCGACCGGACCGTAGTTCTCAGAGTTCGAGGTATTCGCCTCGACCATGAATTCAGTCCTGAACCACGCTTTATCGGAGTCGTGGTCCGGGTTTATCCAGTTGTTGACAAAGATCAACTCCGCGTAAGTCTCTGCTTCGTTCCCCAAGCGGTATTTCGCCTCGGCCCCAGGCGCTTCGAATGCCACCTGTTGCCCGCCTACGCTGTTGAGACCAAATCCGGAGCGGAAGTATCCGTGAAACTCAAAGGCGCCCTCCTGCTCCTTCAGTTTCTCAATTTTCTCGTCCGCCTCTTTCAGCATGTCATAGGAGGGCTCGGAGGCCACATCGCCTTGAAACTTCCCGCCCGCCTGATCGGACTCTCCGAGGAGCACTTTTCGTGTGTCGCGGGCCGCCAACTCCGCAGCGGAAACTGTCGCCTGTTTCGCACTTTCCGTTGCCTGGTCTACTTTCACGTTCTGTTGCTCCCTTGCTTCCTTCTCTTTATCGATCTCCTGCTGCAGAGCTGTGATTCGCTGCTCGAGGTCGTGCGTGGTTGTCTCATACTGCTGCTGCAGTTGCTGCAATTGCTGCTGCAGCTGATCGGTTTGTTGACCGGCAGCCTCCAAGCTTGCGGAAGAGACCAACGCAAAGCTACAAAGCAAGCACTTCAGGTGCTGGCCCCAATGTCTGCGCAAATCCATGATCATCTGTCTCGTTCTCCTGCCTATTGCGTGTGTGCCACCGTAAGAATCCGGCGCGCTTGTTGCTAAGCACTTCGATTTCCAATAGGAGACGACCAACTGCAGGGCCGGACTGAATGCAGCACTATCAGCACTTACGGGCTTCATGGTCGAAATGCCGCGATGCCACCGCAGCTGAGTGGAGCCTGCACGAGACAAAGGTTTGACACTCTTGCCAGAGTTCTGCCACCACTGTAGCCGTGAGGCAGTACGCGTCAACCAAGGAGCAAGCACACATGACAACCTGCGTGAAGGCTGACGGAGAATTCAATCCTCAGTGTTCGCAGGCGCGATCTTCCATCGCCCGCAGCCACAAATCACACGCTCAGAACAGGGAATGGCGAGTCGCGCACGACGGCGTACGTCAGGTCCGACAGACGGCGGTGCGCACCTGGTCGGTGGCTTCTTCCCATGACTATGACGTCGGCTTCGAACTCCGCTGCAGCTTCCAGCAGCGATTCCTTGACGGAGCCGCCGGCAATCCGAACTGGAGCTTGAGAGCCCACTCGCCTCTGCAGATCATCGATCCACTCGTGAGCGCGCTGCCTATCTTCGTGCCTCATCCTCTGGTCGAGGTCCAACTGTAGGGGCAGTTCGGATTTAGCCGGAATGGCGTGGATGATCCGAAGATTACCATGCATCTCCAGCGACGCGAGGTGTGCATAGCGGAGTATTCCTTCGGAATTGTGTTCCACGCCGATCGCGCATAGCCATTCGCGATGACCTGTCGGTCGCGGGGTGACCGTGTCGGCATGCTTGCTCGTAAGGACTGGGCAATCCACGTTGTTGAGCACGTTGGCGGTAGTCGATCCGAGCAGCATCCTCTGAAAACTGCCTGCGTGCGTTGGCATAATGATGAGATCGAACGAGCATCTGGCGGTGTCAGCAATCTGTGTCGCAGGCTCTCCTGCTGCGATAAGCCGCGGATGCTGTGCCCGCGGAAACTCTGCCTGGAGAAACGAATCCAGTCGGTCGCGCGCGATCTCCAAATGCTCGTCAGCAATCTCTGCAAGTGTCCTCACGGACAGTTCCAGTCCACTATGGCCGTTGGGGTCGAACACGTGGATGAGCGAAACGCTGGCACCAAGCAGGGCAGCTGTTCTCTTGACGTAGGCGCCCATGGCGACGCACGACTGCGAGAAGTCTACCGGGAAGAGAATGTTCTTAATCATCCCCATGCCGCTGCTCCTCGTGGCACAACTGGAGACACAGTCCTCTCCGAAGTCATCGATACGTGACAACACAAGCTATAAATAATCGTCATCGACTCGGCAATATATCGTCGATATTGTGGTGCGGGCCCGTGCGCACCACCGGGGCTCTTACAGTACGCAGCCCATCGAACTACGCGGCGGCGCGCGATTCGTTCAGAGGTTGTTCAGTGGCGAGTGAGCTGGCCGTGATGGCTCTACGACGCTCGAAGTGCGGGCCGAGGCATTTCCGAAGCTTAAGCCGGGCGCGCAGCAGACGGGCCTTAACGCTGGGCACACTCAGCTCAAGCACTTCGGCGGTATCCAACGTCGATTTCCCTTGAACGTCCCGCATTTCGAATACGACTCGATAAGGGGGGGGCAGAGTATCGAGCGCTCTTTCGAGTGCCTCGCTCAGCTGAGTTGTGCTGAAGACCTGTTCCGGATTGGGTTGTCCGTCGATCAATTTGTATTCCAACGATCTGAATTCGCCCCCGTCTTCATCAATGGAAACCATCGAAGCGCGTCGACGGCGGAGCTTGATCAGCGATTCATTGATCGCGATTTTTGTCAGCCAGGTCGAGAAGCGCGCTCTTTCTTCGAAGAACTTCAGATTCTGAAAAGCTTTCAGAAACGCCTCCTGCGCAACATCTTCGGCATCTTCACGTGAAGTCGTGATGTGCGTTGCAACGCGAAGAATCATCTCGGTGTGGCGGCGAATAAGCTCTTCAAAGGCATCCACATTTCCACGTTTCGCGTTATGAACCAATGACACATCGTCGCAGGCGCCCACTTCGAGTTGTACTTCATTCGGCATCATAGGAAACTCCCATCGGAACGCAGCTGCCGACAGCAATCTGTTATCGGCTCGGAGGTCGATTGGAGCATGTGTTCGGAATCCGAATCTATTGGACGATGGTATGGGTCGACACTCTGGTATCACATGCACGAAGGCGACCTGATACCAAGGTGTCTATCAATACCAAAGTTCAATAGATTTCTCTCCACCTCTCTGGTGTGATCCTCCAAGAAAGCTGCGGTAATGCGGGCAGTTCTGCGTTTCTGGAACTTCAGAGGGATGGATCAGAAATGAGTGAAACCAGAGCAGATCTGAAGGGAGAATCTGGGTTTGTCCAGCACGGATCCGGTGCGCGCAGGGGGTTGTGGAGCAAGCTGCTACTGCTTAGTACGGCCCTCCTCGGCGGAGTGGAGGCCCCTGCACAATATGACCCGCCCGCCACGCCCGCGCCGTACAACCCGATTGCACTGGCCGAAGTCACGGGAACACCGCGAGCCGCCGTTCAAGCCGGACCGAGCAACGATCAGACGCTGACGCAGAATCCGTACCTGGGAGGAGTTTCCTCGGGGAAAGTCAGTGCAGTGCCAGTGGGCCTTTCGCTCGAAGACGCCGTCAGCCTCGGGCTCAAACAGAATCTTGGTGGAGATTTGGCCACGGACGTTGTCACCGACGCGCGGGGGCGGCGCTGGCAAGCGCTTAGCCATTTGCTTCCCAATGTTGTGACCGATACAGGTTTCGGAGTTCATCAAGTCAATGTGAAGGCGGCCTTTGGTCTGTCCATCCCCGGAGAGCCTCGGATTATTGGACCATTTGGCTACTTCGACTCGCGGGCTTATTTTACGCAGTCCGTGTTTGATTGGGCATCCATGGAAGGGGCGCGATCGTCACAGGCGCAGCTGAATGCGGCAGAGTTCAGCTCCAAAGATGCTCGGGAGATCATCGTTCTTGTAATTGTTTCCAATTACTTGCTGGTCGTCGCCGACCAATCGGAGGTCGAGTCTGCCACATCGCAACGGGACACCGCCAAGACGCTATTTCGGCAGACTTCCGACCAGAAGACGGCAGGCCTTGCCTCAGCCGTGGACGTTCTGCGTTCCCAGGTGCAGCTGCAATCACGCGAACAGAAACTAATTGTCGCGCAAAACAGTTTGGCCAAGCAGAAACTGGCCCTGGCGCGAGCGATCGGCCTGCCCCTGGAGCAGAAATACGAAATAACCACCCACGTTCCCTACCAGGAGCTGACGCCCTCGACCCTCGATGACGCGATCCAAAGCGCCCTCAAGGTCCGGCCGGATATTCAGAGCCAGATGAATCGGGTGCGGTCTGCGGAACTCGAGAGAGAAAGCCGCCACTGCCGAGCGCTATCCATCGTTAGGCGTGGAGAGCGATTATGGCCTTTCTGGAGTGAACCCAGGCTCGTCGCACGGCACCGTTGATGCGGCCGCAACGCTCAGCATACCGATTTTTCAAGGCGGAAGAGTGCACGGGGATGTCCTTCGGGCCGACGCTTCGCTAACCAGGGAGAGGCAGCGACTGGAAGACTTGCGAGCCAGGATCGATCAGGAGGTTCGCGACGCCTATCTCGATCTGGATGCGGCTGCGCAAGAAGTATCTGTCGAGAAAAGTGCGATTACGCTGGCCACTCAGAACCTGCAACAATCTCGCGATCGATTCGCCTCGGGAGTTACGGACAATATTGAAGTAGTTCAAGCGCAAGATGCGCTGGCAATCGCCAGCGACGCCTACATTGCCAGTCTCTATAGCTACAACCTCGCAAAAATATCTCTGGCAAGAGCAACCGGCGTCGCGGTCTCGCGCTTTGCCGAATACGTGGAGGGAAAATGAGTATGGCTGAGCAGGATCCCGCAACGAATTCACCGCAAGCAACTCCTCCAGGGCCAATCGCACCAACGGAGAGCGCCGGCACAGTCGGCCCGCCTGCTTCGACCTATCCGAGGAGGCGCTCCTACAAGCGTTGGATACTTCTTGCCTCGTTCGTTGTTCTGGCCATTGCTGGTGCTTTCCTCTGGCACTATGTTTCCGGGTTCGAGTCCACCGACGATGCGCAGGTGGACGTCCATCTTTACCCTGTCAGCGCTCGGATATCTGGATACATCCAGAAGGTCAACGTCGACGACAACCAATGGGTTGATGAAGGCTTCACGCTCGTGGAAATCGATCCGAAGGACTATGAAGTGGCACTGGCAAAGGCTCAGGCAACGCTCGACACCGCGGAGGCCGCTGCCAAAAGCTCGAATATCGATGTGCCGGTATCATCCGTGGATAGCTCAAGCCAATTGAAATCGACGTCCTCGGATATAAGGACGCTGAAGCAGCGATTCAGGCAGCCGAAAAGGAAGCCGCTGCCGCTCATGCTCGCGTCTTGGAGGCGCAAGCGGAAAACGTAAAGGCGCAAGATGACGTCGCCCGCTATCACATGCTGCTCGTGAAGGAAGAGGTCCCGAAGCAAGTCTATGACCATGCATATGCTGCCGCAGCGTCCGATGTCGCAGCCGTAAGCGGGGCCGAAGCGGCCGAGGCTGCGGCTCAGCAAGATGTTCTGGAAGCGCGCAGCCGGCTCACGGAGGCTAAAGCGCACTACGAAGATGCCCAAGCAGGGCCGCAACGCGTTGCGTCGACCCGTGCTAAAGCCCTTTCGGCCACAGCAGATGTGTCCCAGAAAAAAGCCGCTGTCGACCAAGCGCAGTTGAACCTTGGATACACGAGGATATTTGCGCCTGTTGCCGGGGAGGTCACGAAGAAGGTTGTTGTCGGGATTGAATGTTGACCCTGGGGAACAGTTGCTCACGGTGGTTCCTCTGGATCAGGTGTGGATTACCGCAAATTTCAAGGAGACACAGCTGAAGAATATGCGTGTTGGCCAGAGAGCGAGGATTGAGCTCGACTCAAATGGCCGCACCTACAACGGTCACGTCGACAGCATCTCGGGAGGAACGGGCCCCATCTTCAGCCTACTGCCACCGGAAAATGCCACGGGCAACTATGTGAAAATTGTCCAGCGGGTTCCAGTGAAGATCGTCCTGGAGCCGGGCGAGAATCGCGACCACCAGCTTCGACCGGGTATGAACGTTGAGGCGAAAGTGTTCCTACGATGAGCGCCACGGCGTTCGCACTTCCGTCCGAACAGGTCGTCTGGCGCCCCAAGGTAAATCCGTGGGCGATTGCTGCCACCGTGTCGATGGCGGCGTTCATCGAGGTTCTGGACACGAGCGTTGCCAACGTTGCATTGCCTTACATCGCTGGAGGTCTGGGAGCCAGCTACGACGACAGCACCTGGGTGCTTACCTCGTATCTGGCTGCGAACGCGATCGTCTTACCCATTAGCGGATGGCTCGCTGAGTTGATCGGCCGCAAGACGTTATTTCATGATGTCGCTTGCTATTTTCACGGTGAGTTCGCTGCTGTGCGGGTTAGCGCCAAGCCTGCCGCTATTGCTGTTATTTCGAGCCGTGCAAGGCGTCGGCGGCGGCGGACTGCAACCGATGGCCCAAGCCATCCTTAACGATACGTTCCCTCCAGAGCAGCGCGGCTCCGCGTTTGCTGTTTATGGCATTACCGCAGTCCTCGCCCCAACAGTCGGGCCGATGCTGGGAGGCTGGATTACGGACAACTATTCCTGGCGCTGGATTTTCTTCATCACGCTGCCGGTGGTCCTCCTCGCTCTTTATCTGACGCATGCCCTGGTCGAAGATCCGCCGTTCCTCCATCGCATAAAGAGAGGGGGTATACGGGTGGACTACTTTGGAATATCGATGTTGACGCTGGGAGTTGGCTCACTGCAGGTGGTTCTCGACAAGGGACAGGAAGACGATTGGTTTGGCTCGCACTTTATTACGACCCTGGCGGTCACCGCAACGGTTTGCCTGATCTCGCTGGTCATCTGGGAATGGTTCCGCAAAGAGCCGATCATCGATGTCCGCATGTTCAAGAGCTTCAACTTCGCGGCAGCGAACTTAATGATGTTCATGATGGGCTTCATGCTCTTCAGCACCCTGGTACTGATTCCGGAATTTCTGCAGACGCTTATGGGGTACACGGCAGAGCTTGCAGGTCTCGTCCTGTCCGGCGGCGGAGTCGTCTTGCTGGTGATGATGCCCATCGTCGGTCGGCTCACGACAAAGATTCAAGCCAGGTGGCTGATCGCGACTGGATGGCTGTGCCTTGCCATTGGGTTGTATTATTGCGCGAACCAGATCGATTTGTTTGTCAGCTTCCGCTTTGCGATGTGGCTGCGCGTCGCCCAGGTGGTGGGAATTGGATTTCTATTTGTCCCCATCACGGCAGCGGGCTACATCGGAGTTCCTCCGGAGAAAGGGAATAGTGTCTCCGGCATGATCAATTTCATGAGGAACATCGGCGGCAGTATTGGGACTTCCGTAGTGACGACGATGATCGCACGACGGGCTCAATATCACCAGCAAATCCTGGTTGGCCACATCACTCCCGATTCGCCTGCATACCGCTCGGCACTTCATGCACTCGGATCAAAAATCGGACACTCCGGGCTTCGGGCGGGGGACGCTCGCGACCAGGCGATTGCGAGGTTCTATGAATTGGTGCATCAACAAGGCGGCGCCTTGTCCTATATGGACATCTTCTGGGTCTTGGGCACGCTCTGCTCCATCATGTTCGTCCTCGCGTTCTTCTTGAAGAAGAATGATCCAGGTGCGGGCGGAGATATCGCGGTGGGCTGAGGAGAGACGCAATGGTTCACGCTATAACAATTGAACGCGAGTTCGGCTGCGGGGCATCCGAGATTGCTGGTTTGGTCGCGAGCCGCCTTGGATGGAATCTCTGGGACGAACGGTTGACGCAGGAGATCGCGCGACTGACCGAGAGTACGCCCGAGGCGGTCGAGCAGAGAGAATGGCGAACCGATCCGGTTGTATACAGGATCTTTCGAGACTTTCTTCGAGGTGGATTTGAGGGAGGGTTGCCGCCCATCAACCGGCTGCACCTTCTCGATTCGCGACGGATCGCTGCAGTTTCAGAAGCGGCCGTCAAGACTGCTTTCTCCAGCGGTCCTGCGGTGATTGTCGGTCGAGGTTCGCAATTCTTCCTGCGGAACCGCAAGGATGTGTTCCGCGTGTTTCTTTATGCATCTCGCGACTACAAGATCAGCAGGCTGATTGCCAACGGTGCAACTGAGGACAAGGCAATCGAGCAGGTTGACACAACGGATAAATCACGAGCAGCATTCGTCCGGGAGTATCTGGGGATGAAATGGGGGGAACCCGACCTGTATCACGCTTGGTTCAATACCGAGATGGGGGAGTCCTGTGCGGCCACGATGTTGATCGGGTGTCTCCAGGAGTTCGAGCGCGACTGTCAAGAGTTTCAATCGGTCAAAGGAGCAAAGTGAGACGCGATTGCATAGGCGTCGAGGATGGCCAGACTATCAAGAGGCGGCGCGGCAGTGGTGCTGCGCACAATGACGTGCAGGATACGTCGATCGATCGGGATCGCCGGGCCATCGATCCTGCCTTCGGGCGGAAAGCGTTTGCGCTACGAGCTTATCGGAATATCGGCCACCGCCCATTGAGGCTCCGTTCAGAAGCGAGTTCGGAAAATGGCAGGATGTTCAGGTCTCAAAGCATCGATTCGCATTCCGAAATCATATGTGCAATTGTCGCTATCGGCGGTGCGGCCCGCTAACAGGCATTTCTATTGTCCGTGGTCGTTTGCTTGCTGACTGCGGGCTTCGCGCTGCTCGCATGCGCTTCAGTCTTTAGGAAGAGAATGCGTATCTTGAGCGCAGTTACTGGATTCTAATGTGCAACGAAGGGCCATTTCATTCGTTTCGGCAACTGCAGTTCGTCGAGGTGACGTATGGGTGCAACGCAGGGAAATAGCACGAATGAGAAGCTCGACACTCACCACAAAGCGCTTACTCTGAATCTCGATCCATCGACCTTCGGCTCTTTCGCCGAAATCGGTGCCGGACAGGAAGTTGCGCGTTGGTTCCTCCTCGTAGGAGGGGCCTCCGGCACTGTGGCTAAAACCATTTCAGCTTACGACAAGGAGGTTAGCGATGATCTCTACGGCTCGGGATCGCGCTACGTATCCAAGCAGCGGCTCGAGGCAATGCTGGACAGCGAATGGAATCAGCTTCTCACGCAATTAAGCGAGACCCGTGGGCCTCGGACCCGGTTCTTCTGCTTTGTTGATACCGTTTCCGCCCGTAACTTCGCCGGAACCAATGACTCACATGGCTGGATTGGGCTCCGGTTCCAGTTGCAACCCGGCGGTCCTCCCAACGATGTTCTGCTGCATATCAATATGCGCGATCAATCGAATGTCCTGCAGCAGCAAGCCATCGGTATCCTGGGGGTCAACCTCATTTATGCTGCGTTCTATGAAGTGCAGGTTAAGGAATCATTCTTGGAATGCCTGTCCCAAGACGTCGTCGCGGAGCGAATCGAGATCGACTACGTCGATCTTCGCGGACCGGCATTCGATGGCTGGGATCGTCGTGCGCTGCTGGTTCACCTGGTTCGTTCTGGCTTCGCAGAGGCGGTATTGCTCCCAGCCAAGGACTCCCCCGTTCCCCCCGGCGAGGTACTCCACAAGAAAGCTGTCGTGCTTGCACCGGGATATTTCGGCCACACCGATCCAACTCACTCGCATGTTCATGTGCAACTGCTGGCTTCGGCAATTCAGGAACATCAGGAAGATCTTGGCAAGACGGAATTGGCGTCCGCTGGTTTCTTCTGCCTCAGTGTTGCTCCGTTGACGCCAGAGGAGGCAGTCCCCGAAATTCCCGATGTACTTCGTCGTATCGACTCGCTGCTCGCCGCTGGCGGTGACGTCTTGCTCTTTCGGGAACCCGAGATTTACCACATGGCTGAGTTAGTAAATCGGCATACACAAGCGCCCGTGCGCTTCGTCGGGGGGCTTTCCATGGTGATTCGAGCGTTTGAAGATATTTTCGGAAATCGCGAAGGCAAACTGTTGACGGCACTTGCCCGGCTATTCGTCCAGAATGTCCGCATCTATGTTTATCCCATGAGCGTCGCGGATCTGCGGGAATGGCTGGACAATGGTTCCGTCAAGGGGTGGGAGTGGAGCGAGACGGATGGATGGGTTTCGGCAAGCCAACTGCGCCGCGCGCCGCCGCTCGGGCATCTAGTCGCCTATCTTCTCGCCAGCAACTTTCTTGTTCCTATGCGGCTCCCCGTAGAGGCATGAGAGAACCGCGGACGTCTGATCTCGCACTCAGGGCAAACTCTGCGATCTGATAGCGATCGAGCCTCACGTATATTGCTGCTTCTGAAGATCTGACAGATGGATGGTCGGCGGCTCAAGAGTCGTCTGCTGCCTGTCATCGATGCTCAGTGCAAGGCGGACGGGTGCGGGTGTTGTTCTCCGCCATCGACTGCAAGCACGTCGGCAACAGACGCGGATACCAGCTTGGTGTACGAATCTGAATCGGATCTGTGCCGTGCCTCAAATGTTGCGTGACGGGCTCCCCGAAGAGTTTCTGACGCATCCGATAGTGCAGGTGCGGCCAGCATGTAACTCTCCAGGGAGAATGAGTTGAGAAACACCCGAGGACAAGAGCAGGGAATTATGGAGATCCATGAGCAGAGGCAACAACCGACGGGAACGGCAGCAGGAGAAACCGTGACGGCAGGACGGCTGAAGAGATCGCAGTCTCCATTTCGCAATCACATGACCCATAGCGTGGGTAGGCCTCTGGAGTAGCAATACATT
>CAWBFL010000053.1:0-15049 GCA_963787905.1 uncultured Acidobacteriaceae bacterium
CTCAGTTCTCAGTTCTCAGTTCTCAGTTGAAAGGCAAAGGCAAGAGCAAAGCAAGAGCAAGGGCAAAGGCAAGGGCAAAGGCGGGGGTGGGGTGAGGGTGGGGTGGGGGATACGATGGAGGGATGGGGATGTTGCCGGAGATTCCGGGGGTTTTGAGCGAGGCGGCTGCGGGGGCGCTGGAGTGGGCGCGGCTGCGGGAGTATGTGGCGGGGAAGGCGCAGTCTGCGCTGGGACGCGGGTGGGTGATGGCGCTGGAGGCGAGCGGGGGATGCGGCGTGGATCGACGCCCAGCAGCAGCGGACGGCGGAGGTGAGGGAGTTTCTGCGGGGTGGGGGGAGTTTTGAGTTTGCGGGATGTTCGATCCGACCGAGATGCTGGAGCAGGCGCGGATCGAGGGGACGGCGCTGGAGGGGGTGCAACTGCTGGCGCTGCTGGGGGTGGTGGAGCGGCTGGCGGCGTGGGGGAAAGAGTTGTCCGTTGTCCGTTCTCCGTTGTCCGTTGAAGGCAACAGCGCGGCGCGCGGAGGTTGGCCGGGGATTGCGGCGATGAGTGCGGTGGTGGTGGCGTGGGATGCGGGGAGGGTGCTGGCGGCGCTCGGGGGGAAGATGGAGCCGGATGGGAGCTTGAGCGATGAGGCGAGCGGCGAGCTGCGGCGGATTCGGCGGGCGATGGAAAGGCAGCATCGGGCGATTGAGGAGAGCCTGCGCAAGAGCCTGCGGGCGCTGGCGACGGAGGGGAGCGCGCAGGACGAGCTGATTACGGTACGGGGCGAGCGGTTTGTGATTCCGGTGAAGGCGGAGTTCCGGCGGAGGGTGCCGGGGGTGGTGCATGGGAGCTCGTCGAGCGGGCAGACGGTGTTTGTGGAGCCGCTGGAGACGATTGAACAGAACAACGAGATGCAGCGGCTGCTGGATGAAGAACAGCGCGAGGTGCGGCGGATCCTGGTGGCGATGACGCGGGCGGTGGGCGCGGAGGCCGAGGCGATTGCGGCGGGGACGGCGGTGCTGGCAGAGGTGGAGAGCCACTTTGCGCGGGCGAAGTTTGCGGAGGAGCTGGGGTGCGTGAGGCCGAGGGTGGGAGGGGCGTTGTCCGTTCTACGTTCTACGTTGTCCGTTGAAGCTGGGTCGGTTGAGGACGGAGAACGTACAACGGAAAACGTACAAGGGTTGCGGCTGGTGGGGGCGCGGCATCCGCTGCTGGAGATACGGTTGCGGCGGAGTGGTGCGGCGGGGTCCCCGGCGAGCGCGCTCGCTGGGGTGAAGGGGGCGGTGCCGATTTCGCTGGAGCTGCGGGAGGATGCGCGGCAATTGATTCTGAGCGGGCCGAACACGGGCGGCAAGACGGTGGCGCTGAAGACGGTGGGGCTGCTGGCGGTGATGGCGCAGGCAGGGTTGCCGGTGCCGGCGGAAGAGGCGCGGCTGCCGCTGTTCGACGCGGTGTATGCGGACATTGGGGATGCGCAGTCGATTGAGTCGAACCTGTCGAGCTTTTCGGCGCATGTGAAGAATGTGGACCGGATTGCGCGGGCGGCGGGGCCGGATTCGCTGGTGCTGCTGGATGAGCTGGGGAGTGCGACCGATCCGGAAGAGGGCAGTGCGCTGGCGGTGGCGGTGGCGGAACACTTTTTGCGGGTGCGGGCGTGGTGCTGCATTACGACGCATCTGACGTCGCTGAAGGTGTATGCGGCGAGGCACGCGGGCGTGCTGAATGCGGCGGTGGGGTTCGACCAGGAACGGATGGCGCCGACGTATGAGGTGCGGATGGGCGTGCCGGGGGCGTCGGCGGGATTGAATATTGCCGAGCGGCTGGGGCTGGTTCCGGAGATTGTAACCGCGGCGCGAACCAATATGACGACCCAGGCGGCCGATATTGGCGCGCTGCTGGATCAGCTGCATGCGCAACTGGCGGCGATTGCGGATGAGCGCGCGGCGATGCAGATTCGCGAGGGGGAGCTGGCGCGGGAGCGGACGCGGCTGGAGACCGAGGGTCGCGCGGAGCAGAAGGCGCGGACGAAAGAGCTGGAGGCGAAGCTGCAGGCGCTGATTGGGGACTTCGAGTGGCAGGTGAAGGAGGCGGTGAAGGCGATCGACGACAAGGCCGCGGCGAAACGGATTGCGCGGGATGCGGGTACGGCAGTGGCGCGGGCGCGGCGCGAGTTTTCAGCCCAGTTTACGCAGACGGTGCTGGCGCATACGACGGGCGCGGATAAAACGGATGCGGCGGCGGTGCGGGCGAGCGCGGTGAAGAGCGTGAAGGTGGGCGATACGGTTCGGCTGAAGAGTTTGGGGCGCGAGGCGCGGGTGGAGCGGGTGATCGACGCGAAGAATTTTGAGGTCGCGGTGGGCACGATGAAGATGCGGGTGGGGATGGGGGATATTGCGGAGGTGACGCGCGGTGGTGGCGGTGACGCCACTGGAAGCTGCGCGGCGGAGGGGTGGGGTGACGGTGCAGATGGCGCCGGAGTCGGAGACGGATTCATGTGCCGATGGAGATCAACGTGATCGGGCGGACGGCGGATGAGGCGCACGATGAGGTGGCGCGGTATCTGGACCGCGCGTTTATGGCGGGGCTGCCGCGAGTGCGGATTGTGCATGGGACGGGGATGGGCGTGCTGCGGCGCACGCTGCGGGAGTATCTGAAGGGGCATCCGAATGTGGCGGGAGTGACCGAGCCGGAGCATCAACCAGGGAGGACAAGGGGCGACGGAGGTCGAGCTGCGGCAGTGATGCAGTTGTTAGTTGCTAGTTGTTAGTTGTTAGTTGTTAGTTGAAAGACAAGGGCAAAGGCGAGGCGCCGATGAGCAACGACTTGGTGGTGGTGGTGCGAACAGGGGACCGATGCGGAGGTTCCTTCGGCAGGCTCAGGAAAGGCTTCTCCACGGCGGCGCTCAAGCGCCTGCGGTCGAGAGGACGACTCCCGTAGAGAGTTGAAGGCGGGCCGCGGTCACTTCGTGACGCGTATTGGGCTTCGCGTTGGCGCTCCCGTTGGTCGCGGTTGGGCTATTAACATGATCTCCAGTTCAGGGGGGTGCGATGGGTGGGGTGATTCCGCTGGGGGATGTGTCGCGGGGGACGCGGCGGTGGCCGTGGGTGACGACGCTGCTGATTGCGGCGAACGTGTGGGTGTTCTTGCAGGAGCTGATGTATGGCGAGCGGTTTGTGTATGCGTACTCGGTGATCCCGGCGCGGATTTCGGCGGGGCATGGGTGGGGCACGATCGTGACGGCGATGTTCCTGCATGCGAGCTGGCTGCACATTATCGGGAACATGGTGTTCTTCTGGGCGTTTGCGCCGGAGATGGAGGACGCGATGGGGCGGTTCCGGTTCCTGGCGTTCTACCTGGTGGGCGGGGTGGTGGCGATGTCGGCGCAGGTGGCGGCGGCGCCGCTGTCGCGGGTGCCGAACCTGGGGGCGAGCGGGGCGATTGCGGCGGTGATGGGGGCGTTTCTGGTGATCTATCCGCGGGACCAGATCAAGACGGCGATCTGGTTTCTGCTGTTTGTGCGGGTGACGTATATTCCGGCGGTGCTGCTGATCGGGGTGTGGTTTCTGCTGCAACTGTTCAGCGCGGGGCAGGTGGCGGGCCATGTGCAGTCGGGCGGCGTGGCGTATATGGCGCACGTGGGCGGGTTTTTGTTTGGGGTGGTGACGGGAAGGCTGTGGAGAAGAGGCTAGTTGGTAGATGGTAGTTGCTAGTTGCTAGTTGTTAGTTGGTAGTTGAGCGGCGAAGGAGCAGGAGGTAGCAGGCGATGCCGAAGACGAAAGGGATGGCCGGCCAGAAGATGGTGAGCCCGCCCGGGTTTTGCCGGAATTCCTGAAAGATCAGGACGGGGGGGTGGGACGGGCATCTGAGCGGTGCGGGCGGAGGGCAAATGCGGGGGTTCTGGCTGCGCCAGAATGACGGGGGTGGGGGGTGAAAGGCAAATGCGGGGGTCTCTCCACTCAGCGCTGAAGCGCTTCGGTCGAGATGACGGAGGTGGGGGGGGGGGGAAGGGCAAATGCGGGGGTCTCTCCGCTCAGCGCTGAAGCGCTTCGGTCGAGATGACGGCGGGGGGGCAGGGGAAGGGCAAATGCGGGGGTTCTTCCCCTTCGGCCAGGCTCATGGGGGAGAATGACAAGATGAAGACATTGCACATTGTTGCAGTTCTGGTGCTGGCTGGCTCCGGCTCCGTTGTTTTCGCGCAGAGGGCGGCGCCGGCAAAGGACGCGGTGGGTGCGGGTGGGGCTGGGCCGCTGGTGGCGGATGTGCGCGTGGCGCCGTATCGCCCGTCGATCAACTACACGGTGACGGAAGGGCATCGGCGGGTGGATCTACGGAATGCGACGCTGGTGAACCTGATCGATTACGCGCACGGCATCGAGGATGACGATGGCCGGGAGGATGCGACGATCGTTGGCGGTCCGAGCTGGCTGGACTTCGATCGCTTCGATGTGGCCGCGCTGGTTGCGTCGCTCGAACCGGCGATCCCGGACACGGGCCAGCCGAACTTCGGGATGTACGCGCCGGGCACGAACGCCACGGTGCGGCCAGTGGTGGAGCGCATTCTGGAAGAGCGGTTCCACCTGAAATATCACAACGAGGACCGGCCGCTGCCGGGTTACGTGGTGACGGTGGCGAAGGACGGCGCGAAGCTGGCCGAGGCGAAGGACCCGACGGAGCCGGGCGGCTGCGTGGCAGCGCGGGAGAAGGACAATCCGGAGCGGGTGACGACGACGTGCACGGCGGAGACGATGGGGCAGTTTCTGACGTTGATTGGAGGGACGTTTCGGCATCCGCTGCTGGACCGCACCGGACTGACCAAGGCGTATGACTTCACGCTGCGGTTCTCCATGGAACAACTGTCGACGCGGCAGGACTCGATCAATGCGTACATCGAGGAGATGAACAAGCAGCTGGGGGTGGTGATGACGCTGGGGGACGTGCCGCAGCCGGCGATTGTGGTGGACCATGTGGACCGGACGCCGGCGGCGAACCCGGCGGAGACGGCCAGGCTGCTGCCGGCGGCGCCGGAGTTTGAGCCGGAGGTGGCGAGCATCCGGGTGGCCGACGCGGCCGAACCGCGAGCGCAGATCCGTCCCAGCGGCTCGCAGATCACGCTGAGCAACTTCACGCTGGAGGAGCTGGTAGTGGAGGCGTGGCAGCTGCCTTCGGGCGCGATGCTGGGAGATGTGCCGGCGTGGCTGGACCGCGTGCGGTACACCATCCTGGCGAAACTGCCCGCGGAGGTGGATGGGCGCACGCTGGTGCAGCACCAGGAGCCGCTGGACGGGATGCTGCGGAAGCTGCTGACCGATCGCTTCGAGATCCAGTCGCACTGGGGCGAGCAGAAGGCGGACGGCTATGTGCTGCTGGCGGGAACGCCGAAGATGAAGAAGGCGGACGCGAACGCGCGGACCTACTGCAAATACGGGCCGGCGGAGGGCGAGAAGGACGTGCGCCGGGTGGATTCGCCGTTCAACGGGATGTTTCACTGCCAGAACGTGACCATGGGGCAGTTCGCGGACCTGCTGTCGGCGGTGGCAAGAGGGGATATCAAGAACCGCATCGTGGACAAGACGGGGCTGACGGGGTCGTACGATTTTTCGCTGTGGTACACGGGCGCGAGCCGGCTGCGGGTGCAGGAGGCGGCGGCGCAGGCGGCGGCGAAACAGGCGGGAGACGCGACCGCGGCTCCGGTGGAGGGGCTGGGGATTGAGGATGCGGTGCGGAAGGAGCTGGGGCGTGCGGCTGGAGAAAGAGAAGTTGGCGATGCCGTTTTTGATCCTGGATCATGTTGATCAGGCGCCGACGGAGAATTAGTTGTATGGGGGGGGGGAAAGTAAGAGAGTAACCCCACGATAAACGAGCGATGAGACGCGCTCGTTGATCCCTTCGGCTGCGCTCAGGGCGGGCCATCGCTTCGCGATGGGGCACCCGGCGTCAGGCGATGCGGGCGATTTGGACTGTGCCCTGGGTGTGAAGGGCGTAGCTGCGGAAGCTGGACCATGGATAGTCTTCGGGTTTGAGGACAAGGCCGCGGGCTACCGGGTTGCGGTGGAGGTAACGCAGCTTCTCGATGCGCTTCTGGTTGGAGAAGACGTTGAAGTCGTGATAGCGAGGGAGCCAAAAGGGGCTCTCGGAGAGTTGTTTTGAGACGGAGCGTTTGAGGGCTCCAAGGACCGTGGAGAGGGGGTGGGTCGGGGGTTCCGAGAGGAGCAGATGAACGTGCTCGGGCATCACGACGTAGCCGAGGAGGTCGAACTGGTATTTGCGGCGGATCGATTCGAGGGAGTGCTCAAAGATGGATGCGGCGCGAGGGGTGACGAGGTAAGGGCTGCGGCCGTGACAACTGAAGGTGATGAAGTGAAGGTTGCCCGTTTGCTGTCTACGTTCGAGTCTCGGCGGCATCAGAGACCACGATACGATCTGAGATTCGATGGGGCGGTGATTTGGGACACGGGGGTTATGGGGCGGGGTAGAGAGTAACCCCACGATAAACGAGCGATGAGACGCGCTCGTTGATCATGGGGCACCCGGGGTCAGATGCGCATGGGCATGAGGATGTAGCGGTATTTGACGTCGTCGTTGGCGTCTTCGGGGCGCATCTGGCCGGCGGACTGGGCGTCCTTGAACTCGAGGCGGACCTCGCCGGTGTTGCCGATGGCTTTGAGGAAGTCGAGCAGGTACTGGCTGTTGAAGCCGACGACCAGGGGGTCGTAGTTGTAGGGGGTCTCGATGGTGTCCTCGGACTCGCCGGAGTCGGTGGAGCTGGAGGAGAGTTTGAGCTCGTTGGTTTCGAGGCGGATCTTGATGGCGCCGGAGCGCTCGTCGGCGAACTGGGCGACGCGCTGGATGGCGGACATTAAATCTTCCGACCGGACGATGACGAATTTGTTGTTGTCGCGCGGCAGGACGGCTTCGTAGTTGGGGAACTGGCCGGTGAGCTTGCGCGAGGTGAGGACGCGGCCGCCGACACGGAAGAAGAGGGTCTGCTCGTCGTCGGCGAACTCGATGGATTCGACCTCGGTGGTGTTGAGGAGCGAGAGCAGCTCGCTGAGGGCCTTGCGCGGGATGAGGGTTTTCTTTTCGCCGGCGATGCCGGCGAGGGATTCGCCGAGCTTTTCGATGTGGGCGAGGCGGTGACCGTCGGTGGCGACCATGGCCATGGATTCGGCCTTGAGCACCAGCAGGGCGCCGTTGAGGGTGTAGCGGGATTCTTCGTTGGAGATGGCGAAGATGGTTTTGGCGATCATGCCCTGGAGGGCGGGCGCGGCGATCTTGAAGGCGCCGGTGGTGGGGAATTCGGCGACGGCGGGGAAGTTGGCGCGGGCCATGCCGACCATTTTGGTGTTGGAACGGCCGGCGCGGATCTGCACCCAGTGGTTGTCCATCAGCTTGATGGAGATGTCGCCTTCGGGGAGGAGCTTGATGTAGTCGAAGAGCTTGCGGGCGGGGATGGTGCAGGCGCCGGGCTTTTTGACCTTGGCGGGGCAGGAGGTGCGGATGGACTGGTCGAGGTCGGTGGCGGTGATGGTGAGCTTGTCGTCGGCCGCTTCGAAGAGGAAGTTGGAGAGGATGGGGATGGTGGTTTTACGCTCGACCACGGACTGCGCCGCCGTCAATTCGCGGAGAAGCTCGACGCGGGAGACGGTGATTTCGAGGTTGCCGGTGGGCGCGGTGGGGGTGGTCATTGCGGGCTCCTGAGCGATCGATGCTGCATCCTGGGGGGTGGCGACGGGTGTCATGGGGGGATCTCCGATGATGGATGCGAAGTGTGCGCTGGGGAAACTTTACACCGAATGCGGTGCAAACGGAACATTCCAGCGGTGGCGTGATTGATTCTAGTGAGGGATGGGCTGTGCGGGGGATGGGTTTGATTGTGGAAATGCGGGTTGCCGGATCAATACGGTCCGGTTCAATACGGTCCTGCGGGACGGGCGCTGTGCGCGGGCAGCGGTCCCTTGGTGACGGGTTGGTCGCGAATGAGATTCTGCGCTGATCGGCGAGAGGGCTACGCGAGGACGAAGTACTAAAAGACATGATTAAGAGAGATAGAAGCTAGTAGCAGTAGTCGTTGCCGTGGGAAATGTGGAATACGGGGCGATGTGGTGAAGGGGGAAGGGTTTGAGGTGCGTTCCCGATTTAGGAAACGGGGTGTGGATTAATTGAGAAGAGGTAAAGGTGGGGGAGGGTGCGGTCGAGAGGGGTGGGTTGGGGGCGGGATTTCGTAGTTGTCCACAGGCGGGTGCGCGGGGTGGGAAAGGTGGGGTGGTGCGGAGAGTGGAATTTGGGGCAAGCGGTGAGGAGTGAGTCGGATAGCGGAGGAGGTTTTTGAACAGGGGCGGGGGTGGGGTGGAGGAAAATGGGGATGGTTGTCAGTTGCTAGTTGTTAGTTGCTGGTTGTTAGTTGCTGGTTGAAGGGCGAGGGTGGAGGGCGGGCCACGATGGAGGTTCTGACTGGTTGAGTCAGGGTGACGGTTCGAGAGGGATGAGGAGGGTGCGATGAAGGTTGCGGTGTTTGGGGCGAGCGGGAGGACGGGCGGGCTGCTGGTGGAGCGGTGTCTGGCAAAGGGATATGAGGTGACGGTGCTGGTGCGGAGGCCGGAGGCGTTCCGGCTGTGGGAGCGGGTGCGGATGGTGGAAGGGAGTGTGTTCGATGGGGAGGCGGTGCGAAGGACTTTGTCGGGAGACGGGGCGGGGGCGGAGGTGGTGCTGTCGGCGCTGGGGGCGCGGTCGCTGAAGAAGGAGGATGTGCTGGAGCGGGCGGTGCCGGTGCTGGTGGCGGCGATGAAGGCGGAGGGGGTGAGGCGGATTGTGGCGCTGGGGTCGGCGGGGGCGCTGGAGGACTCGCTGAAGCAGCAGGCGGCGTGGCGGCGGTGGTTTGTGCAGACGATTGTGTACAACACGGTGCTGAAGTGGGCGGTGGCGAGCCAGGTGGACCAGTGGAAGGTGCTGGCGGCGAGCGGGCTGGATTTTACGATGGTGATGCCGCCCATGCTGACGGAGGGGAAGGGTCGCGGGCTGGGGCGGGTGAGGGTGGACGGCGAGGCGCTGCCACGAGGTGGGGCGAGGATCGCGCGGGAGGATGTGGCGGATTTTATGGTGGCGCAGGTGGAGGGGAGGGAGTGGGTGGGGAAGGGCGTGTATGTGAGTTGGTAGCAGGTGAGAGAGGCTTAACACAGATCGACACCGATTGAACCGATCCAAGGCAAGAGCCGCGGGCGGATTGGCGCTATCGGGCGGGTGCCGGGGTGATCTGAAACTGCAGGGTGTTGGTGCGGATCGAGGCGCCCGGTTTTGACGGGCGGCGTAAAATTGGGGGGTTGAGGAAAATTTTGCGGGGATGGGGGCGGGCGTGGCGGAGACAATTTTTGATGCGGTGGTGGTGGGCGGCGGACCGGCGGGATATACGTTTGCGATCCGGGCTTCTCAGTATGGGTTGAAGGTGGCGCTGGTGGATGCGAACGACCGGCTGGGCGGGACGTGCCTGTTGTGGGGATGCATTCCGACCAAGGCGATGCTGTTTACCGCCGAGGTGTGGGACCACCTGAAGCATGCGGAGAGCTACGGGATCGACGGCGCGGGCGCGGCGGCGAAGCTGAACTGGAAGAATGTGCTGGCGCGCAAGGACGATGTGATCAGCCGGCACACCAAGGGCCTCGAGTTTTTGATGAAGAAGAACAAGATTACGGTGTTCAAGGGATATGGGAAGCTGACGGGTCCTTCGAAAGACGGCGTGTTCGCGGTGGATGTGGCGCTGACGGCGGGCGGGGCTGCTCCAAACAACGTCCAGGTGGTGAAGGCGAAGAAGGTGGTGCTGGCGACGGGCAGCGATGCGCGGATGCTGCCGGGGTACACGGCGGACGAGACGATTCTGACGAACTACGAGATTTTGAAGATTGCGGAGATGCCGAAGTCGCTGGTGGTGATTGGGTCGGGCGCGGTGGGGGTGGAGTTTGCGTCGATCTTCAAGAGCTTTGGGGCGGACGTGACGATCCTGGAGATGCTGCCGCGGATGGTTCCGGTGGAGGATGAGGAGATCTCGAAGGAGCTGCTGCGGCTGTTCAAGAAGCGCGGGATTGATGTGAACCTGGGCATCAAGGACACCAAGATTGAGAAGGTGGATGGGGGTGCGAAGGTTTCGTGGACGGACGCGAATGGGAAGCCGCAGACAAGCAGGCGGAGAAGGTGCTGGTGGCGGTGGGACGGTCGCCGCGCACGGCGGATGTGGGGTTGGAGAAGACCAACATCAAGCCGGACCGCGGCTTCATTCTGACGAATGAGTGGATGGAGACGACGGAGCCGGGGATTTATGCGATTGGCGACATTGTGGCGGGGATGCCGCTGCTGGCGCACTCGGGGTCGATGGCCGGGCTGGTGGTGGCGGCGAGGCTGGCGGGCAAGTTCGCCAAGCCGGTGAACAAGACGCGGATTCCGGGATGCACGTACACCGAACCGCAGGTGGCGAGCGTGGGGCTGACCGAGGCGGCGGCGAAGGAGAAAGGCTTCCAGGTGAAGGTGGGCAAGTTCCCGTTTGTGGGGAACTCGAAGGCGACGATTCTGGATGCGCATGACGGGTTCATCAAGGTGGTGGCGGACGCGAAGTATGGCGAGGTTCTGGGCGTGCATATTATCGGGCCGTACGCGACGGAGATTATTGCGGAGGCGGTGACGGCTCTGGAGCTGGAGGCCACGGTGGAGGAGATGATGTTTACGATCCATGCGCATCCGACGGTGGCGGAGGCGCTGCTGGATGGGTTCAGCAGCGTCGAGGGGAAAGCGGTGAATGTCTGAGTTTAGGGACTGTCCTGCCGGACGGGCGCCCTGCGCGGGCGGCGGTCACTTCGTGACGGGTATACCGCTTCGCGTGGGTCACTTCGTGACGGGTATACCGCTTCGCGTGGTGCTCCCGATGGTCGCGAGGGAGATCCGGTCCTACTTGATCCGGAAGCGCTGGCGTATAAAGGTTCAGGATTTCTAGTGCGGTCGGGAGCAAGGGAGCAGGGCCCTGTATGAGCGAAGGCCGGAAGATCGGTACGTGGATGAACGTGGTCTACTGCCTTTTCTTGTCTTTTGACGCAGTGACGAGTGTACTTCGTCTGCGAAGCCTGCTCCAGCACGGATATCACTTCCCAGCCTGGTATGTGGCCGCATTTGTGGTCCACCTCGTGTCCTGCCCGCTTCTTCTTGTTGCGACCTGGTTTCTTGGGCAGGAGAGGCTCCAGCCGAACGCGAGGGGACTTATTTGGAGCTCGGCCTTCTTGCTCTGGGCCGCTTCGAAGATAGTCTGGTTCTGGCGCATAACCATGATCGATTTGCTGATCTTCGCTCTTGCGCTCGGGCAGCTTTGGTTTCATCTGCCCCCGGGAAGCGACCCAGATGCAGAGTTTGAAGTTCTTGACGAGCGGAACGAGCTTCCGCAGTGAACGCCTTGACATCATGATGTCTGCAGTGAAAGCATCATGATGTGCGGACGACGTTGACCATTGACGATGATGTGGCGAGTTTGCTGGAGAAGGAGATGCGCCGGACGGGGCAGCCTTTGAAGGTGACGGTAAATAGTCTGCTGCGCTCGGGGCTGCAGCAGGCGGCGGCGCCGGTGAAGCCGAAGCCGTTCAAGATTAAGACGCGCAGACTGGGGCTGCCGAAGGAGTGGACTTCGGGAAGCGTTTCGGAGTTGATCGAGATGCTTGAAGGTCCAGGCTATCGATGATCGTCCTCGACGCGAATATTCTGCTCTACGCGACCGACCCGAATACAGCGCAACATGAGGCCGCCCATGCGTACTTTCTGAAGGCGCTTGAGGGTACTGAATTGGTCGGGTTGCCAATCCAGAGCGTCTCCGCCTTTCTGCGCATCTCGACTCAGAAGGGCGTGCTACACCATCCTTTCTCTACAAAGGAAGCTCTGCAGATTGTTGACGAGTGGCTGCAACTTCCGCATGTAAGGTTGTTGGTTCCCGGCGACCGCTACTGGCAGATTTTTCGTCGCATGCTGATGGAAGGGAATGTCGCCGGACGGTCGATTACGGACGCGGAGATCGCGGCGGTGACGATTGAATATGGTGGGGAGCTGCAGACGAATGATCGAGGCTTCGCGCGGTATCCGGGGCTGCGGTGGAACAATCCGCTGGCGCAGGCGTGATGTTCGTGCATCTGGTGCAGCTCGGGCGGGTGGGGTATGGGGAGGGGCTGGAGGTGCAGCGCCGGGTGGTGGAGGCGCGCAAGGCGGGGCGGATTGGGGATACGCTGCTGCTGCTGGAGCATCCGGCGGTGATTACGCTGGGGCGGAACTCGCGGCGCGAGCATGTGCTGATGAGCGATGCGTGGCTGGCGGCGCGGGGGGTGGAGCTGCATGAGGTGAACCGCGGCGGGGACGTGACGTATCACGGGCCGGGACAACTGGTGGGGTATCCGATCGTCGATCTGCGGGGGGAGTGGCCGGGGAAGAAGGGACCATTTCTGGGGCCGGTGGATTTTGTGCGGATGCTGGAAGAGGCGCTGATCCGGGTGTGCGGGGAGTTTGGGGTGATGGCGGGGAGGGTGAAGGGGGCGACGGGAGTGTGGGTGGCAGGGGCGGGGAGTTCTCAGTCCTCAGTTGTCAGTTCTCAGGAAGAACAAGAGCAAAAGCAGGAGCAGATGGGGGTGGGGACGTTTGGGGGTGGTGATCCCGCCCTAGCAGAGCCAGGACGGGGCACCCGGGGAAGTTCTCAGTTCTCAGTTGTCAGTTCTCAGGAAGAACAAGAGCAAAAGCAGGAGCAAAATGCGGGGGTTCCTTCGACAGGCTCAGGACAGGCTTCTCCACTTCCCCTTCGCTACGCTCAGGGTACGGTCGAGATGACGGCTGCGCGGGATGGTGAGGGCGGCTCCGGTCGAGAGGACGCTTCGGCGAGAGAGGGCGGTGGCGGGCGGAAGCTGGCGGCGATTGGGGTGCATGTGTCGCAGGGAGTGACCAGCCATGGGTTTGCGCTGAATGTGACGACGGACCTGCGGGAGTTTGAGTGGATTGTGCCGTGCGGGATCCGGGACCGGGGGGTGACCAGCCTGGAGGCGGAGGCGGCGGGCGAGGTGACGATGGAGGCGGCGCGGAATGCGGTGGCGCGGCAGTTTGGGCGGGTGTTTGGAAGGCAGATGGTGGCGTGCGGGAGCGTCGAGGAGCTGGTGGGGTAAGGGTCGGGGAGTGTGAGTAACCCCACGATAAACGAGCGGTAAGGCGCGCTCGTTGATCCCTTCGGCTGCGCTCAGGGCGGGCCATCGCAGCGCGATGGGGCACCCGGCGGCTTAGGACAAATACGGAGATTCTGATCTGCGATCAGAGTGCGGCTGGTTTTGAAATCGATCAGAATGACGGCGTCGTTTTGAAATTGATCAGAGTGCGGCTGGCTCAAATTAAGGGGATGGGGCGGGCGGTGCGGGCGGATTGGGTGAGGGCGGCGTCGAGGCGGAGGGCGGCGAGGCCGTCTTCGGCGGTGACGGGGACGGGGCGGTTGTGGAGGAGGGCGTCGGCGAAGGCGGAGACGGAGAGGAAGAAGGATTCGGGGTAGGAGCAGGGCGGGAGGGCGGCGATCTGCGGGGCGAGCGGGCCGAGCGAGGGGGTGCCGTTGAGGTTGGCGCGGGTGGCGCGGTCGATGAGGAGGGAGCCGGCGGCGCCGTAGAGGGCGAAGGACCAGAAGTTGTCTTCGAGCGGGACCAGGGCGGAGGCGGAGAGGGTGGCGAGGAAGTCGTGCGGGGAGAGGCGGGGGTTGGCGAAGCGGAAGGTGGCGGTGGCGGCGATGGAGGGGTGGTAGAGCATGGGGGCGGGATCGATCTCGGGATAGATCCAGGGCCGGCCGGAGGGTCCGGTGGAGACGGGCGGGCGGAGGGATTGGTCGTCGACCAGGGAGGCGGAGACTTCGACGGGGTCGCCGAAGAAGCAGCGGAGCAGGTCGATGAGGTGGGGAAAGAGGTAGGCGTGGCAGTGCGCGGCGAAGAGTGCGGGGGCTCCGAACTGGCCGGCGAGGAGGGCTTCGCGGAGGAGGCGGTGGGCGGGGACGGCGCGGTAGTTGTAGTTGACGCCGAGGGTGCGGCGGGCGGCGGCGGCGGCGGCGAGCATGCGCTCGGCGGAGGCGAGGGAGGAGGCGAGGATTTTTTCGCAGAGGACGTGGGCGCCGTTGGCGAGCGAGAGCAGGACGGGCGCTTCGTGGTCCCACTCGAGGGTAGCGACGGAGACCAGGTCGGGGTGCTCGTGGGCGAGCATGGATTCGACCGAGGTGTAGGGGCGGAGATCGAACTCGGCGGCCAGGGTGGCGGCGCGCTTGAGGGAGTGCGAGACCACGGCGACGGGCCGGGTGTGCGGATGGGCGGCGTAGGCCTCGAGATGGAGGCGGGCAGCCCCGCCGGTGCCGATGACGGCGGTTTTGAGATCGGGCATGGGGATAGAGTACAGGGTTGGGAGGGTGTTAGTTGGTAGGTGTTAGTTGGTAGTTGTTAGTTGTTAGTTGTCAGTTGTCAGTTGTCAGTTCTCAGTTGTCAGTTGTCAGTTGTCGGTGTGTGGGGGGACGGGGGCGGGGGCGATATTCTAGGAGTTGGCTGGGGATGGGCAGGGATGGCTGGATGGAGATGAAGATCAGGCTGGCGGCGGTTGGGTTATGGCTGCTGTTGCCGGCGGGCGGGGTGATGGCGCAGACGCCGGTGCAGCCGCAGACCGCGCAGCCGGTGCAGATTCAGGCGGGGCAGATGCGGCGGGGCAGATGCCGGCGGGGGCGCGGGCACGGGTGATTGTTTTTGTGCATGGGCTGCACGGCAGCCGGGAGACGTGGCGGGCGGCGAACCGCGCGTACTGGCCGGACATGATCCGGACGGACCCGCGCTTCGCCTACTCGGATGTGGAGGTTGCGGAGTATCCGACGCCGGCGTCGAACGGCAAGATGTCGAGCGTGCAACTGGCGGATATTCTGTGGAGCCGGCTGCAGCAGGACCATGTGTGGGAGCATCGCGAGGTGGTGTTTCTGGCGCACAGCCTGGGCGGGATCCTGGTGGAGGAGATGCTGCTGCGGCATCCGGCGGAGGCGGCGCGGGTGCGGATGATCATC
>CAWBFL010000054.1:0-5173 GCA_963787905.1 uncultured Acidobacteriaceae bacterium
AGGGCGCGCGGCGGGTCCGCGGTTCACTCGGCGCTACCGTGCGATCGGAGCGCGGGCTCGGCGTGTACGATAACGCGACCGGCTTCGGGAACGGCGTGGCGAATGTGCTGCTCGATCGACCACGTCGCCGCGTGCACGGTGTTGAGGGGAAGTTCCGGATCGAACGTGCATGAGATCGAGATCGAGAAGCCGTCGTCGCCGCCCTGCACGGAGGCTTCGGAGGTCGACCGGCAGATGGGTTCTTGCGCGGCCGCGCGACGCACGCGTTCGATCACCTCGCGTTCGCGTTCGGGGGCGAGCACGCGCGCGTCGATCGGATCGAGCCGCTTCGGATCCAGGTGAGAGCGAACGACGACGTCGCCCCCGAGCTGAGCCGCCACCGCGCGTTCGAGCCCATCGGCTCGAGCGTGCGCATCGGCGAGGGTCGTCGTCGCCTCGAGTTCGACGTCGAACCCGACGTGAATGCTCCCGGCACCCGCGCCCGTGTGATAAACGCTGACATCGTGCACGCTATAGCCCAGTTTAGCGGCTACGTGCCGGACGGTCTCGTCGACAGATGCCTGGTCGAGCGGCAGCGACTCGGCGCGGATCGTGATATCGACTTCCGGGTGCTTCGCGATCACCGCGTCGCGAGCCGCAGCACAGATCCGGCCGCATGTTCGATCGGCGTGCCCGGACCACGCACACCTGCGCGTCGGCGACGACCGTACCTCCTGCAAGGCGGGCTCGCACCCGATCGACTCGCGCGATCGCCGGCACGTCCTGCAAGATTTCGGCGATGCTCTCCGAGACGCCGGCCGGCGCCGCATCGACCAGCACGTCGATCGTGCGCGCACCCAGATTCCAACCGACCTTGACCACGACCGCTCCGACGATCAGCGCCGCGATCGAATCCGCTTGCGGGTACCCGGCGGAAACGAACGCCAGTCCGGCCAGCGCGGCGGCCGACGATAGGACGTCGGAAGAGAAATGAAGAGCGTCGGCTTCGAGCGCTTGACTGCGCGTTTCTTTCGCGACTTTCATGAGCGCCCGCGACCGCGCGACGTCGACGGCGATCGCTGCCGCGACGACCGCAACCGAATACCACGTCACGGAAACCGCACGGCCCTCGTGAAAGAACATGCGCATCACGGCCTCACGCACGATCCAGCCGGCCATGACGAACAGCAATGCCGTTTCGATCAGCGCCGAGATCGCCTCGATCTTGCCGTGGCCCCACTGATGCCGCCATCAGGAATTGACGAATCCGCACCAGAAGGCTTGAACCAACAGCTTGGAGAATCCCATGAGTCAGCAACAGCGCCCGCAATCCCGTTTTCACGCTCTTCGCAATCTGGCCGTATGCAGCTTGGCCACAGCACTGCTGCTGGCGCTTGCTCCCGCGATGGTGGCACAGACGCCCGCGCCGTCGGTCGAAACATTGCGCAAGAACTTCGTCAGCCCGCCGAACGACGCCAGACCGATGGTCCGCTGGTGGTGGTTTGGCACGGCCGTGGTAAAGCCTGAGATTCTGCGCGAGTTGCAGCAGATGAAGGCCGACGGCATCCAGGGAGCGGAGCTGGCGTTTGAATATCCCGAGGTGCTGGACGACCCGGCGAAAGGACTGAAGAACCTTCCCTTCCTCTCGCCGGAGATGCTGGACGACGTGACCTACGCGCAGGAGGAGGGGCGCAAGCTGGGTCTGCGCATCGACGTCACCCTGTGCTCCGGCTGGCCGTACGGTGGGCCACACATCACGCTTGAGGAGGCTTCCACCGCCCTCCACACCTTCGAGGTTCCAGTCCCTGCAAACGCGGTCAGCGTCGAGCTTCCAGCAAACCTGAACGGTCGCCCCACCTTGACCGAAGGCGACACCATCCTCGAAGCCTTCATCGCCAACCCCGCCAGTGCCGCTGCACCCACATCTGCGCCGGGCCGCGGAGGCCGAGGCGGCGGCGGTCCGCGTCCGCCTTCCTTTGACGCCGCAACCGCCAAACCAATCGCCGTCACCGGTACCTCCGCCGCCATCGCGGCCTCCGACAAGCCCCGCGTTGCCGTCTTCTTCGTCCAAAGCCACACCCGGCAGCAGGTGAAGCGGGCTGCAGTCGGCGCCGAGGGCTATGTGCTGGATTCGTTCTCGCACGAGGCCGTGGCCAAACATATCGAGAAGGTGGGCGAGCCGCTGATCAAGGCCTTCGGCGCGACACCGCCCTACGCCATCTTCTCCGACTCGTTAGAGGCCTACGGGTCCGACTGGACCCCAAAGCTGCCGGAAGAGTTCAAGAAGCGGCGCGGCTATGACCTGATGCCGCACCTCCCTGAGCTGGTCGCCGGAGGAACACCCGAAGCCGACACCATTCGCCACGACTACGGCAAGACGCTGACCGAGCTGATCAACGAGAACTATCTCCAGCAAATGGCCGATTGGGCCGCGGCCCATCACACGAAGTTTCGCTCGCAAACCTATGGTGAACCTGCGGTTAGCTTCTCCAGCCAGAACATCCCGCAATTGGCCGAAGGGGAAGGCCCACAGTGGCGCGCGTTTTCAACTCTGCGCTGGGCCACGTCCGCGAACCACGTCTTCAATCACGACGTGAGCTCCGGCGAGACCTTTACCTGGCTACACTCTCCGGTGTTCCGGGCAACGCCTCTGGACATGAAGACCGAGGCCGACATCGACTTCATCATGGGCGAGAACCTGATCATCTGCCACGGCTGGCCGTACTCGCCACCGGACGAGGAGGTCCCCGAGCCGGGCTGGTCGCTCTACGCGGCTGCTTCCTTCAACAACCACAACCCGTGGCACCCGGTAATGCCCGCAGTCACAGCCTACATCGGCCGCATGAGCTATTTGTTGCGCCAGGGCCAGCCCGCCAACCAGGTTGCGATTCTGCTGCCGACGGATGACGTCTGGGCCGGCTTCCGTCCCACTCAGACCACCGTCACCGGAGCCATGGGAGCGCACGTCTCGTCGCTAATGTCGCCCATTCTCTCCGCCGGATATAACGTCGACTTTATCGACGCCGAAGCCATCAATAAGGTGGGGATCGGCGCGCACCAGATCCTCGTCCTCCCGCCCACGGATCGTATTCCCCTGGAGACGCTGAGAAAGATTGCTGCCTTTGCCGCGGCGGGGGGCAAGGTGATCGCGGTTGGCCGCGCGCCTTCGATCGATCCGGAAGGAAAGACGCTGCCGGAGCTCACCAACCTGTCGAGCCGGCTTTTCGATCCGGCCAAGTCGACCCTGGTAGCGAACGAAGCCGCGCTGGGTGCGGCTCTGAATCAGGCCGTTAAGCCGGACTTTCAACTGCCGGCGGATGACTCCGCGGACAGGACGCAGTTGGGCTTTATCCGCCGCAAATTGCCGACTGCGGACGTCTACTTCGTAAACAACACCAGCAACAAGCCCATCGACACCACCATCTCCCTCGCTACCGCGCACAAGTTCGGCGAGGCGTGGGACACGGACGGCACCGCAGTCACACCGTCCCCGGCAGAAGCGATCACGCTCCACCTGGAGCCGTACGAGTCGCGGGTTTTCGTGTTCAGCGATGCGCGGGCTGCTGCCCAGCCCGTGGCACACAATAACGGCAGCGCCGTAAGAGTGGATATCAATACCGCGTGGAAGGTCGCGTTTCCGGGTATTAACAAATCTGCGGTCGAGCCGGTGCTAACCGACTGGATCGCGGACCCCTCCACCCTGCATTATTCGGGCGAGGCGGTGTACTCCAACGACGTGACCCTGGCTTCCCTGCCCGCTGGTCCGGTCTACCTTGAGGTTGCCGGCGGCAAGCCCTTGCCGGGCGCACCGAACTCCGGCACCCCGCAGCGGGTACTCGGCCCGGACGGCCTGCCTAATCCGCTGGTCACCCGCCCGGAGCCGCGCAATTTCGGCTACTATGACGCACCCATCCGCGAGGCTGCCCTGGTGACTATCAACGGACAGCCCGCGGGCGCGCTGTGGCACCCGCCCTATCGGCTCGACGTGACCAAGCTGCTCAAGGCCGGCACCAACCATATCGAAATCACGGTGTACAACACGGCACTGAACGCGTGGTCGGCGCTGCCGCCGCACGACTACGGCCCGCTGATCGCTAAGTATGGAGACCGCTTCCAGATGCAGGATCTGGATAAGGTGGTACCGGTCTCGTCCGGTCTGTTGGGCAAAGTGAGCCTAGTTTCGGAGGCTAAATAAGCTGCAGCACCGTGAGGATCGCCTCGACACACAGGACGCCGGCGCGAGTGCAATGACATCTGCACCTGCGGGAAGTTGAAGCAAGATTACATCTGCGCTCCGGCGTCGAAGTGCGTGTAGTTGTCCAGATAATCCTCAACCACGGCGTAGCACTCGCAGGCTTTCTTCTCCAACCCGTCCTCGTCGAGGATATGGATGAATCCGCGCGTGTACTCGATGAGGCCTTCGTGCTTGAACTGCGCGGCGGCGATGGACATGGTAGAGCGAGTGCTTCCCAACATGTTGGAAAGGAACTCATGCGACATATGGAAGGTGTCGCATTGGGCCCGGTCGGCGCAGATCAGTAGCCAGCGCGCCAGCCTCTGCTCAAAACTGTGGGTGGCATTACAGCCAGCGAGTTGAATCACCTGCACCAACTGGGCCTGGACGTAGCTCAGTGCGAGCCTCTGAAATGCCCCTCCAAGTGCGAATTCCCGTCTAGCCTCCTCCACCGGAGAGCGATAGCCACGGCCGGCAATCTGCGTATAGACACGATTGAGGCTGCACTTTGAGCCCATGAGGGCGGAGACGCCAATTACTGACTTGTAGCCAAAAACGCCAACTTCGATCTGGGCCCCGTTCCGGAACGTCGTGGTCATGGACGCCATGCCCTCATCAATGAAGTAGAGGTAGCCGATCACAGCGCCTGGAAACTCCAGCTCGTACTCCAACTCGAAGGTGACGGGATGCAGATGGAGCCGCGCGATGACGTCGGGGTCCAGGGCTTTCAACAAAGCGTTCTTGAGCGGTCGCGCAGTCGGGAGGGATTGCGCACCGGGGCAGGCCGTCGGTTTGTATTCCGGTGGGCCCATGGGAGAAGCATACGCTTATGTTGGGCAGCTAACCGAAGGCGGAACTGCCGGGTGACCGAAAGTCATCCGAACTGCGCCGCGATACAATCGAGTCGCGGCAAGATCGAAGCCCGGCCGAGCCGGGCTTCCGGATTAAGTGGAGCATCGC